>NZ_JAUOET010000031.1:0-51867 GCF_031932075.1 Shewanella sp. SP1S2-4 | reverse complement strand
TCAGTGCAAATAGGTTAGTAAAAACGATGAGTTATTGATTTATTATAACAATATAGCCCTGATTCTAGGGCTGTTTACGCATTATGGTAGCAGCGGTCTAGGATTAATTGTTACCCCAAATATGGCTGTTTACTTTGCCATCTGAGCTGGATTTCTCGCTTTTAGCTGGCTTGTCTGTCGTGGTTTGAGTCGCTTTTTTAGTTGTGATTTTTGCCGCAGGCTTCTTAGCGGTTTGACTCGCTTCGGCTTTAGGTAGCGGTAAGGGTAATTTGTTGGCTTTTAAATAAAGATATTCGACTTTATCCCGTGCCCACTCTGTTTTTCTTAAAAAACGTAAACTGGATTTGATGCTGGGATCGTGGGTAAAACAGCGGATATTAATTCTCTCACCTAATTCTTCCCAGCCGTATTTCTCTACTAAGTAAGTGATGATCATTTCCAGTTTAATGCCGTGGAGCGGGTTATTAGATTGATTCATATTATGCATGTTGCAGTGTGCTATGGCGGGAGTATAGCAGTTTTGTATGCCTGATACAGTGTGCAATGGTATCGAGTCAAGCCTGAATACCTTGCTAGCGTAAACCTGCGATAGCTATTATCGATGGAGCAGTATGATCAAAACAGGCGCAATAAAGCGCCTGTTTTACCTTGGTCATTCGGACTGTTTTATGAGTCTTTGACTGTTTCTTTAAGCTCAGTTTCTACCTGTAAATCAATCTCACCTTTACCTTTGGTTTTAACAATCAACAGCGCTGTAATCACTAAGGTGGTGACCACGCCCGCTATGGTTGATACCGTCATAGGTAAGCCTGCACCTAAGGTTGACGAGTTCAGCAGGAAGGTGATGACCACTGTGGTCATAAACATCGCTGGAATAGTCGCAATCCAATGCAGTTTGTTATGGCGTAACAGGTAAGCCGAAGCCGTCCACAGCATTAATACCGCGGTGGTTTGGTTTGCCACACCGAAGTAGCGCCAAATGACACCAAAATCCACTTGAGTCAACATACCGCCGATAACAAACAGTGGGAGAGCTAACACTAAGCGTTTTGGCAGTGAGATTTGTGGCATGTTGAAAAATTCAGCCAGAATCAAACGCGCAGATCGGAAAGCCGTATCACCTGAAGTAATCGGCAGAATAATTACACCTAGGATAGCCATAAAGCCACCGACAGCGCCTAACAGACCAGTCGAAGCCTCATAGACCACGTTGGCAGGGTTGCCTGACATGCCCGCACTTAAGCCTTCAACACCGCCGAAGTATGATAATGCAATCGCACACCAAAGCAGTGCAATAATGCCTTCGCCAATCATGGCGCCAAAGAAGACGAAGCGACCATTGGTTTCGTTTTCAACGCAGCGTGCCATTAATGGTGATTGCGTTGCATGGAAACCTGATACCGCGCCACAGGCGATGGTGATGAATAGCGCAGGCCAAAGTGGCATGTCATTTGGATTTAAGTTTTGGAAGAAATCGCCCGCTTGTACGTTAGGCAGTAAGGTGTGCTCGCTTGATAGGATAATCGCGAAAGCCAGACCGAACGACATGAAGAACAGTAAAGCGCCAAAGAAGGGGTACAGACGACCGATAATTTTATCGACTGGCACCACAGTTGCAATCAGGTAGTAGACGAAGATAATGCCCACAAAGATACTGACGTCCCAACCGGTAAGCTTGCCCAGTAAACCTGCAGGCGCAGAGATAAAGACCACACCAACCAGCAATAACAGCACGATAGCAAACACGTTCATGAAGTGTTTGGCACTCTTTCCTAAATATTTACCCGCAAGGTTTGGCACAGATTGGCCGCCGTTGCGTACTGACAACATGCCAGAGAAGTAGTCATGCACGGCACCCGCAAAGATACAGCCAACCACAATCCACAACATGGCCGCAGGACCATAGAGGGCACCTAAGATAGGACCAAAGATTGGGCCTACGCCTGCGATGTTTAATAATTGAATTAAATAGACTTTACCCTTAGACATAGGCACAAAGTCGACGCCATCAGTTTGAGCGAAAGCAGGTGTTTGACGATTAGCGTTAATGCCGAAGACTTTCTCGACAAAGGCGCCATAGATAAAGTAGCCGCCGATCAGCAGACCGACACAGAGTAGGAACCACATCATTTTTGTTATCTCCCCATTTGAGTTCTGGCGAGTGTAAACAAGTTGTTGATATAAAACTTCGCAATCTCAATGAGTGGTCGAAAATGCAGGGTGAGCGGTAATAGGTGGGCTTGAGTGGTTGCAATCGTATGTTAACGGCGGGTGTTGTTGGCCATCTTGTGACTAAAAATACCCGCTAAGATGGCTTTTTGCTTGAGTTATTGGAAGCCGAACAACTGTTTAAGGCTCTTAAGATAACGCCGTGAGACGGGCACTTTATCCCCTGAGTGGGTGGTGACTTCGGCGCCCGTGTCTAACAGCTCAATTTCGGCAATCGCCTTAGGTGAAATCAAATACTGCCGATGGCAGCGCACCAGTGGGGTTTTTTCTTCAAACACTTTTAAGGTCAATTGGGTATGGACTTTGCCTTTCGTACTGGCCACATGGATGCCGCTCAAATCACTGAACACATATTCCACATCTTGGATGGCAATCACCTTGAGTTTATTGCCGCTGTAACAGGGAATATGTTCCAGACGTTTTGGGGTAATGGGATCCATAATTTGAGGCGTCAGATTTTTACGCACCCGAGTGAGGGTTTTACTAAGTCTCTCGGCATCTATCGGTTTAAGCAAATAATCGAAGGCATGGTTATCGAAGGCCTTGACGGCAAACTCGTCGTAAGCGGTAACAAACACAATTTTCGGCATGTTATCAGGGTCGAGCATAGCGATAAGTTCCATGCCCGAAATGCGCGGCATTTGGATATCGAGAAAAATTAACTGAGGTTTTTCTTTGGCTATGCTTTGCAACGCCTCGATGGCATTAGCGCATTGACCAACAATTTCAATGTCGTGTTCTTGCCCCAAAAGATCGGCTAATTCTTCACGAGCAAACAGTTCATCATCAACAATTAAACAAGTGATCACGTACGGGTGTCCATATTGGATATCTCAGGGTTTTCTATGGGCAATCTTATAGTAACGCGAGTCAATTCATCCGCTTCGCATTCTACTGTGACGCCATATTGCTCACCAAAAATATTTTGAATGCGTTTATGCACTAAGTTCATCCCTAGGCCTTCAGAGCCCTCAACGGGCTGATATAATCCGGCATTGTCTGTGACTTCTAATTCCAGCACATCATTTTCGAGCTTGCCCGTCACTTTGATCTGCCCTTGCTCTATCATGTGCGAAGTGCCGTGCTTTACGGCATTCTCAATAATCGGCTGCAGGGTAAAGGCCGGTACTTTACAATGGTAGAGTGATTCAGGTATCGCGATACTGACTTGTAATTTATCAATAAAACGCGCTTTTTCAATGGTGAGATAGGATGCGATGTGATCTAGCTCATCCCCAAGCGTCACTAAGCCTGTCGTTCGCTTTAAATTGATCCGTAAAAATTGTGATAACTGCTGCAGCAACTGCTTAGACATATCGGGATCGCGCTTGATAATCGCGCTAATGGTATTGAGAGCATTGAACAGAAAGTGCGGATTGACCTGCGCTTGCAGTAATTTCAATTCGGCTTGAGTCAGCAGATTTTGTTGTTGCTCAAATCGGCCATAAAGAATTTGGTTTGATAACAGACGGGCAATACCTTCACCTAAGGTGCGGTTAATATTCAAAAAAAGCTTATTCTTTGGCTCATAGAGTTTGATGGTGCCAATGACTTCGGTATCACTGCGCAGTGGGATCACCAGACTCGACCCTAAGCGGCAGTTGCTTGAAATAGAACATGAATAGGGCATTTCAACGCCATCGGCGAACATAACTTTATTTTGATTGATCGCCTCTAAGGTGATCTTGGAAGAAATCGGCGTACCAGGCAGATGATGATCGGCACCTATGCCAATAAAAGCCAACAGTTTTTCCCTGTCAGTGATAGCTACTGCGCCCACATTGGTTTCTTCTATGACGATTTTGGCGACACGGCTGCTGCTTTCTTCGTTAAATCCTTTGGATAGCAGTCCGACACTGCGTTCGGCTATCTTTAACGCTTTAGTTGAAAAACTGGAGGAGAGTTTATCGAACATGGTTTTTTGGTCGCGGATCATGCTCATAAAGAGTGCCGCTCCTACGGAATTGACTAACAACATGGGCGGCGCGATTTGACGCACTAACTCCCATGCATCATCGAAGGGGCGGGCGACCAGTAAGATGATGCTCATTTGCATCATTTCGGCATAAAAAGTCACTAGGCAAACGAGTAATGGATTGTAGATAAGCTCACTTTTACCCGCACGTCTTAAGTAGAAGCTTATCATCCCTGCGGATAAGCCTTCTAAGGTGGTGGAAATAGCGCAGGCTATTTCAGTAAAGCCGCCCATACTGTAGCGGTGAAGGCCACCGGTTAGTCCTACCAGAAAACCAGTAACTGGGCCGCCTAATAATCCACCTAATACAGCGCCCATAGCACGGGTGTTGGCAATAGCGCCTGATGTTTGCTCACCAAAATAGGTGGCCATGATGCAGAAACTCGAAAAAATCAGATACATAAAAATTTTATGTGGCAGACGAGGGGAGGTTTCAGCAAACAGTTTAAACAGCGGCGTTTTACTGACTAAGTAAACGATCACTAAGTACAGCGACATCTGTTGGGTCAATAATAGGATCAAGGACATAATGGCTCACATTATCGTCACAGATATCAGCGCCGTGGTATCAATTATAAAGTCTGTGCGCGAGATCAGGGTTCAAATTTAACCGTTAGGATATAAAGAACAATAATATTGCATCTTTAGGAGGACATATGTCCAATTTTGTTCACGGTCATGATGTTATGGCGATGATGGTAGCGCAAGGTACCGCCATTATAAAGCCTGAATTATTATCCCTAATGGGACAAAAGTTTGGCTTTGCGGCTCGATACCACACCTGTAGTGCCGCCGATCTTAGCGCTGAAGCATTAATTCAGTTACTCGTAGCGAAAGGTAAATTCCATGAAACGCCCCAAGGCATTGAACTGGCCGCGGGGAGAAAGTGTGAGCATTAATAGATTGTGGCTATACATATTTTGGCAATCGCGTAACTGTTATAAGAGAGCAGATGCGTAATACAAAATCATTAGAGTGTGGAGACGTTTGCTCATAGAAAGACATTGAGCGTGCCCGAATATTACCGTTTGGCTTTATCGGCTTAGAAGTTTAGGTTTCGTCGTGGCGTTTATTGGCAATTTGGTTCTGCTGCGCGGGTGTGAGTTGGCTAAACTCATGGATTAAAATACGCAGTAAGCGAGATTTTGCAATGCTGGTGGATTTCGATAGGGAATCGAGCTGAGCAATACTCTTCTCTGTCAGGGTAAAGGTCGCGTGGCGATAAATCTTAGTCGACTTTTTATCTAAGCCCTTAACTATCGCTTGAGTCTGAGCCGCGGCTAATAAACTCGCCTTACCTAAGGCGTAGTTATTGGCATCTTCAATGAAATCATCGACAGAAACCGGCTTGATGATTTGCTTAGGTTTCTTACGTTTAAGATCAGTTAAGCTCATAGCTATTTTCTGGTGGCATGGCGAATAACTCATCCGTTATGGCGCGGATCTCATCGGCAGCTTTTCCATCGGGTTCGATTTCGACCACAGAGGAACCTTTTTCTTCACTGTCATCATAAATGTTTCGACAAAAGGTGACAGAATTCAACACCCTTAAACCAAAGGACTGCACTACATCTTTGGCTTCTAAAATACGCTTAAATTGTGTAGGAAGCGCAGGGCATTGGGTGAGTACTATAGTGGCGATCATTTTAGGATTCACCATCTTACAAGTGCTGAGCATGTCTTCCATGTGGGGTAAAGTTTTAAGATCGCGTCTTTTGGGTCTGAGCGGGATCACAACATAAGTGGCTACCGACATGGCTGCGCGCATGGCCAAGTTATCCTGACCACCACAGTCAACAATCACGTAATCAAAACGCTCATTGAGGCTGAGTAAATCATTGCGAATTTTGCCATAAAGCTGAATGCAATTAATGCTGGGCAGACTGGGATCATTATTTCTCGCTTGGATCCAATCTGAAGTTGTGCGCTGGGGATCACAATCGACCATAAGGACGTTTGCTTGAAATTTTTGCTTGATATAAACGGCTAGATTTTGAGCGAGGCAACTTTTTCCGCTACCACCTTTTTCACCACCCACCAGCAAGATCATAGTGACGCCCCTTAATGACTTGTTCAATCCATTGAGTGTAGAACAGACCCATTAAACCTGCGAAAATTAAGTTAAATTAAAGCAGTTGCATGGCAATGTGGTAACTTTGGTCGTGGCATTTCGCGCAGCGGCAGACTTGTCCTTTGACGGTATTTTGCTGGGTAGCATCGGGATTAAAGGTCACTTCGATGAGTTCGCCCAGTGCAAAGGGACGTTTATAATCGAATAAAATACCGCGTCTGGCTAAGTCGATACACACGCCTTCATCGGTTTGCTTTGTGCCTTGTGCATCAATCCAATGTAAGACGACACGCTCCGCTTCCATGTCCACTCGCAGTGATGTGCGTTTTTCTTCAAAACCAGTAGTATGGTCACCCATAACTCAATTGCCCCGTAAATTATTGATCTCAGTAAAACTAGCATAATTGCTTTTTGGCAGAATACCAATGTGAAAGCTAGGTCTTTGATAATAGTTTTAAAAGGAGGACAGCAGGTGCTATTGAATTCGTCTTCAATAGCACCAACTCAGGTGCTTGATTAATTGTCGTATTCTTGGTTTTTCGGATAGGGCATTTTTAATTGACCCCAACGAATGACGATCACAGTTGCCGCTAAAATTAACGTCGACAGTGATATCGCAGCAATACGCCAATCTTCCATACTCTTCATATCTAAAATGAGGTAACGAGCTAAGGCCACAATTGCGATATACAGTGGCATACGCACGGGTAACTTACCTGATTCATAGTAGTTCGCCACCATGGCTAAGACTTCTAGGAAAATAAATAACAGGAGTAAATCCGCTAGTGCAACCATACGGACAGAGACAATATGCACAATTTCTTGGCCTATCGCGACGATAGTGGCAATGGCAATAATAAACAGAACTAAGTGTTCTACAGCTTTGAGGCTCTTAGAACCATATTGGTGATAAAATGGCATGGGCATTCCCTACTTGATGTTTTTTTTAAATAGTAACAGTAAAAATCAGCTTGTAGGGAAAAGCGCAGTTATGCTGTGTGACTTAATTCACAGATATGTTCAATCTACATTTAAGTGCCAAATTCAGTATTAACATGTCCTAACCAGGTCGACCATCAATTCTGGCTTGGCACAACATAGGCCCATAGCAGATACAGAAACAGCCGAAGGCGATGACCCAAGATGTTATGGCGGCCAGCAGTAATGATGCCGACCATAGCGGGATTATCCCTGCTAATACTCGAAACACTGCCGCAAGCAGGATTAACCCAAAGGCATACTTCATTATGCTTGGCGGTTGCAGTGTTCGGCCCGTATGGCCTAACGAAACCCGCGCCATCATAGCTAAAATCATCCCAGCTAACCCACCAACCGTTATCGCGTGCATACCAACGGATATGGGGAAACCTAAGCTAATCAGTGCTAAACCAATTGGGATACACACATAGCTAAGATGCAGCGACCAGAGCAAAGGTACGCGCCAGCAGGCATGCCAACCCCAGCGATGCCAGCGCAGCAGTAAAACGATACTCGCAATCCCTGCCATACTACGGAGCAATATTTGCTCTTGTAGGATCAAGCTAATGACTAATCCAAAGAGACTGATAAAGCTCAGCCATTCGAGCACTGGAATCGCAGTTTGACGCTGCCATTGGGTGGCGCGCTCGGTGAAAAAAGGGATCACTCGGCCACCTAAGAGTGCGACTATGATGCTGATTAACGCAACCGCACTATATAAGCCTATGTTTATCCATTCAAATTGATTTGTTAAAACGCCGTAGTAACTCAGTGCATTCATTAGGGTGAGCAAGGTGAGAATGGGGATAAACACAAAGTTTCGCCATTGACGAACGCGGATCACTGCTTGGGCGAGTATTAACGCCGTTAGCGGCAAAAATAGTAAGTCGATAAACATGATGAGCGTAAAGGGAATCGCTAGCGGCATGAGTAATAATAGCCGTGGCAATAACCACACACTGAACAACCCTAACAACCAAGTTCCTTTAATTCCAGCTTGGCCTGTCCAGTTTTGCACTGCCGTTAGTAAAAAGCCCGCGACCACGGCGCAGACAAATCCAAAAATCATTTCGTGACCGTGCCACCAAAGTGGATTAACGGATTGCGGCAACAGATTGATCCCTGAAAGAAAACCTCCCCAGATCCCTAATGCCAATACGCTGAATAAACTCGCAAACAGGAAAAAAGGCCGAAAGCCTAATCTAAATAAGGCGATTTGTGGTTGTAAATGTGCGGGCTCATCAATATTCAACATAATTGGCTCTTGAGTATCTGACTAAATCTGTCGGATATTTTAAGCTGCAATTAAAATGAATGTATATATCCCAATATGAGTATTCCTGGTGCGGCGTCTGTTTAAGACGCAATCTAGTCTGCACAGATGGCGCTCAACATGAGAAACGACAATCTCTAGCGTGAAAGGAGTGAGCGCGCGACAGACGTTAAAACGACAGGATGTAAAGCGAGTGGAAGAAGAGCGATTTGGGGGCACATTAGGTCATGAAGAATAAGCTAAGATATTGAACCGCTTATACTGTTACTAAGGTTAATTAGCTTTTGGCTAAAACTGCATCAGCATAAGCGGTGGGAAAGGCGAGGTTATTTATTCTTACGTTTTTGCCACTTAAACATAATCGAATATTTCCACAGATTATTAATCAATAAATAACCCACTGCGGAAAAAATTACCCCGAGCACAAGGCATCCCAGTAAAAACGCCGGACCTATGGTGGCAAGGGAGGCTTCAATCCATTGCCAACTGGCTTCGAAGGCAAAATCTTGCGGCGCATGGCCGAGTATCTTAGCGCCGAGTAAATACGCGCCATAAAACATCACTGGCATAGTTAAGGGATTGGTTATCCAGACTAATGCGACAGAAACGGGAATATTAACGTTAAATAGAATGGCAAAAGCCGCAGCCACTACCATCTGAAATGGCATAGGGATCCAGGCGACAAATAATCCCACTGCGAATGCGCCAGGAGCGGATTTGCGATTTAGCGCCCACAAATTGGGATTATGTAATAAGCGTCCAAACATGCGTAAGTGTTTATGCTCACGCAAGGTTTCAGGCTTAGGCATAAATCTTTTGATTAATTTTTTTGGCATAGGCTGAAATTGCTGTCTTAACTTAATTCACTATGAATCGATTCATGTTTGGCTTTAGTGCCATCTTGTTATCAGCGATGTTGTGGCCTTCGCTGCCGCCAGTCAGTTATATACCCTACCTTGCTGTTGGGGCGTTAATTTTATACCGAAAAATCCCTGTCTGCGCAGGTGGACTCTTTGCAATGGCATGGCTAACTGGTTTTTGCTTAGGATTATCTAGGCAGGATCTTCCAGTGTTACAACAACCTATACAGGTTAGGGGCGAAATCATATCACTAGTTAGTCGAAACAGCGACTGGCTAAGTTTGGATATATCGGTCATTAAACCAAATTTAATCTTAGGGCCAAATGTAAAATTGCGACTCACGTGGAAAGATCCGCCAGAAGTCGATGTCGGTCAGGTTTGGCAGTTTACCTTGATGCCTAAGAGTATTGCTAGCGTGTTAAATCAAGGTGGCTACAACGAGCAGAAACAATTAATCAGCCAACATGTTGTCGGTAAAGGGCGAGTGATAGAGGCACATTTACTTGAAATCTCACCTTCACTGCGTAACGAGCTGATAAGCGCATTGACGCCTGAATTAGCCTCTTTGCCGCAAGGTGATATTCTACTCGCCTTACTTTTGGGTGATAAGCAGTTGATCTCAAAAGTGCGTTGGCAAGCATTACGACAGACAGGTACGGGTCATTTAGTGGCGATATCCGGCTTGCATCTTTCGGTCATAGCAGCATGGATTTACACATGCCTTTTGTTTGGCTTAAGTCGCTTAGTGCCACATCAGAGTCGGCGTAATATCACCATTGCCTTAGTCGCCGCTGGCATAGGCGCCGCATTTTATGCTTATCTTGCGGGCTTTGGCATTTCGACGCAGCGTGCATTAGTGATGATTCTGCTGTTAATGCTGTTGAGTTTATTAAAGCGCTTTTCTACGGCGTGGGAGCGCTTATTATTCGCCCTGTTCATTGTATTGCTGCTTGATCCGCTCGCTTGTTTAAGTGCGGGGTTTTGGCTGTCGTTTTGTGCTTTAGGCATCATCTTATACACCTTAGAAATCCAACCAAGGGAATTTACCTCCGCGTCGACTCGAAGGGCGCGTTTACGCACAGGGATGATGCAGTTTTGGGCTATCCAATGGCGCTTAAGTCTCGGGCTTGGATTATTGCAAGCGGCACTCTTTGGCGGCGTGAGCGTACACAGTCTGTGGATGAACATCTTGGCCGTGCCTTGGTTTAGCTTTGTCGTGATCCCCTTAGCCATGGCGGGATTTGTCTGCTGGTGGCTTGGGATGGCTTTAGGATTATCTCACTTCGGACTCTCTTTGCTTGGAGTACTGCGCCTCAGTGATTGGAGTTTATCGCCCTATGCGCAGTTGCTCGACATCAGCCAGCAATTACCCGCCCATTGGTTAGCACTCTCTGACAGCCTATTAGCCTTAGGAGTCTGCACGTTCGTTGGTGGTGTGTTATGGCGCTATGTGCCTAAGCATAAAAACAATATTGCTTGGCTAAGCCTATTGAGTTTGTTGTTTATGCCCGTATTACTTTTTTGTATGACGCTGTGGTCTCCCGTGCAAACCCATCGATGGGCCATGCATTTACTCGATGTGGGCCAAGGTTTAGCCGTGGTGATTGAAAAAAATGGCAGGGGAGTCATCTATGACACGGGCGCCGCCTTTGGTGATGATTTCAGTTATGCGGAGCGAGTGATATTACCTTTCCTAAAAGCCAAAGGTATTCAAGAGATTGACTATATTGTTATCAGCCATAGCGATAACGATCATGCAGGCGGCGCGCCTGTCTTGATTGAGGCTTATCCTAAGGCTTGGGTGATCACAGATGTGGCAGGCTTTAGCGGCCAAGATTGCCGCCCAAGGCAAATTCAATGGCAAGGGTTGAGCTTTAACTTACTCTCACCGCCTCAAGTGCTGGCGGGAAATAATGGCTCCTGTGTGGTGCGCATCGATGATGGCTTGCAAAGTCTGCTGCTCACCGGGGACATTGAAAAACAAACCGAAGCGGCATTATTAAGTCGTGAATTAAGTGTAAGCCGTGAGCTGAGTGTGAGCGGTGATCTAAGCGTGAACGGTGATCTAAGTGACCTAAACGAGTTACAAAGCGACGTGCTGGTAGCGCCGCACCATGGCAGCAAAACCTCGTCGACAGAGGCCTTTATTGATGCCGTAGCCCCTAAGTTAGTGCTGTTTCCGGCGGGTTTTGCTAATCGTTATGGTTTTCCTAAATCCACTGTGGTTGAACGGTATCAGCGACGAGAGATAAGGAGTCTGACCACAGGGACAGAAGGGCAGATTAGTGTGATTTTTCAGCAGCCTGAGTTAGAGGTAAAGACCTATCGTGGTGATTTAGCGCCATTTTGGTACAACTCTCTGTTTAGATTTGGTGACTTGATTAATCCAGAGTAGAATGGCTACTTTGCCATAATTTAGTGTTATCAATGACAACATCTCCTAAAGACGAAATGTGGACAGTTTTCAAACGATTACTGGGCTATATAAAACAGATGAAAGGCATGTTTATGCTTTCAGTTGCGGGATTAATTATTTATGGTCTCGTCGATGCCGCCTTTATCGCTTTCATCGGTCCCTTTATTGATAAGGGTTTTTCCGGCGGCGCACCTGCTGCGGTCACCAATGGCATAGCCTTGCCAACCAGTGAAGGTTTCCACGCGAACAACGATGTGCTAATGATGGCGCCGCTTGTGGTTATCGTCATGTTTACACTGCGCGGTTTTGCCAACTTTGTTTCGACCTACGGCATTTCATATATGAGTGCACGTTTGATCATGGACATGCGTCAGCAAGTGTTTGAGCATTATCTGAGCCTGCCAGTCAGTTACATGGACAAGGAAAATACCGGTAACTTGATTTCAAAAGTCACCTTCGATACTGAGCAAATCGCTAGAGCATCGGGTAGCGCTTTGATTTCTATCGTCCGCGACAGTGTAACTGTATTGGGTATGCTGGCACTGATGTTCTATAACTCTTGGAAGTTATCCCTGTGTATCTTAGTGATCGGGCCGATTATGGGCATGGTCATTACTGTGGTCAGTCGTCGTTTCCGTAAGGTTTCTAAGCAAATTCAAACCGCTATGGGTGGTGTAAGTGCTACGACTGAGCAAATGATTAAGGGCCATAAAAACGTATTGGCTTTTGGTGGACAAGAAACCGAAGCTACCCGTTTTGCTAAAGTGAACGATCAAAACCGCCATCAAAATATGAAGTTAGCTGTGGCGCAGGCCATTAGTCAGCCGTTGATCATGATTATCGGCTCATTCGCCTTAGCGTTTGTACTTTATGCGGCAAGCTTAGACAGCATGAAAGCCGATCTTACCGCCGGCACCTTCGCGACAATTCTTGGCGCTATGATGGCCATGTTGCAACCCATCAAAAACTTAACCCGAGTGAACGCCGAATTCCAACGCGGTATTGCAGCTTGTACCACAGTGTTTGAATTATTGGATACGCTGCCTGAGTCCGACACAGGCACTTATACCGTCGAGCGCGCTAAGGGTCATCTACGTTTCGATAAGGTCTGTTTTAGCTATGACAGCCAAGATCGTCGAGCGCTGGAAGGTGTCGATTTTGAAGTTAAACCGGGTCAAACCTTAGCGCTAGTCGGTCGTTCTGGCTCTGGTAAGTCGACTATTGCCAGTCTAGTAACCCGTTTTTATACGGGGCTCGAATCCGGCGACATTTTGCTCGATGATGTCAGCATCTACGATTACTCGCTAAAATCGCTGCGTAATCAAGTGGCTTTGGTATCGCAGCAGGTGACCTTATTCAACGATACGATTGCTAACAACATCGCCTACGCCTATCCCGGTGAAGCGACGCGTGAGCAGATTATCGAAGCGGCGACCTTGGCCTATGCGATGGAGTTTATTGACCAGTTGCCACAAGGCCTTGATACCCAAGTGGGTGAAAATGGCGTGTTATTGTCCGGCGGCCAAAGACAGCGGATTGCGATTGCGCGCGCTATGTTGCGTGATGCGCCTGTGTTGATCCTCGATGAAGCGACCTCGGCATTAGATACTGAGTCGGAAAAAGCGATTCAAAAAGGCTTAGATAACCTCAGACAAAACCGCACCTCAGTAGTGATCGCCCACAGGTTGTCGACTATCGAGAGTGCCGATCAAATTCTAGTGGTGGATCAGGGACGTATCGTCGAGCGTGGGACGCACCAGTCGCTATTGGAATTAGATGGCATGTACGCCAAATTGTACCAAATGCAATTTGGTAGTTAGATGCAGGCCTTAGTGAATAAAATCTGGTATCAGGGCCATCCACTGCGATGGCTCTTGTTGCCTTTATCGGGCGTATTCGCGGTGATCACTTATGTGCGCCGCGCCTTGTTTCGCCTCGGATTCAAACCACAAACTGCAATGCCTGTGCCTGTCATCGTTGTTGGTAATATTACCGTCGGCGGCAGCGGTAAGACGCCAACCGTGATTTATCTGATTGAGCTACTGCGCCAGCATGGGTTTCACCCCGGTGTGATCAGTCGTGGTTATGGCGTTGAGATTCAAGGCATTAAAACGGTTAACTTAGGCGCGAGCGCGGTAGAGGTCGGTGATGAACCTGCCATGATAGTGGCGCGCACTCAAGTGCCCATGGTCGTTGGCGCCAAACGCGTCGATGCGGCTAATGCGCTTATTGCCGAGTTTGGTGTTGATGTCATCATCTGTGACGATGGCCTACAGCATTATGCTCTGGCACGCGATATTGAGCTGGTGGTAATTGATGGTCAGCGCGGTTTAGGCAATGGCCTGCTGTTGCCAGCAGGTCCATTGCGTGAAGGTGCGTGGCGTCTCAATGCCGTGGATTTTATCGTCTGTAATGGCGGACCTGCAGCAAAAGGTCAGTTCGAAATGCAACTGGCCCCAACTGAAGTGAAGCCCGTTAAATGCGATGTAAACTGCAGTAATTACAGTTTCGATAAATCTCAGCCGCTGGTTGCGATGGCGGGTATTGGTAACCCTGCGCGTTTCTTTGAATCGCTGCGCGCCCAAGGTTATCAACTGGCGCTATGCCAGGGTTTTGATGACCATCAGCCCTACGATAAAACCCAATTACGTGATTTAGCCCAAGACTTGCCGCTGTTGATGACAGAAAAAGATGCGGTTAAATGTCGCGATTTTGCACAAGAGAACTGGTGGTATTTGGCGGTCAATGCCAAGCTATCCCCACAATTTGATGAGCAGCTGCTCGCACGTCTTCGCGAGGTGGCTGCAGCTAAACAAGGAAACTTCCATGGCATTCGATAAAAAATTGTTAGATATAGTGGCTTGCCCTGTGTGTAAGGGAAAACTTGAGTACGATAAAACGACGCAGCAGTTGATTTGTAAGGCGGATAAGCTGGCCTATCCGATCACTGAAGGTATCCCAGTGTTATTGGAAAATCGTGCCGTACCACTGACTGAATCAGTCTAGTATGATGTGAATGCGCGTATTGCCTAATACGCGCATACTTACCTTTTTGAGCTTCTCTTATTATTGTTTTCGCTATTTTTAGCCGATTAACAGTGCTTATCCAATCTTGCGTTTTTTCTATGCTCAGACCTTAGCCACGCAAATTTGAGTGATTCAAACCTTCGCTAATAGTTCACAAATTTCTGTTTATCGGCATTGGTCGCGCCTTCTTGGCATTCACCACGAATTTCGCCTCGCCCGGGTTCGATAATCCGACTCAATTCGATATAACCTTCGCGGCAATAACCTGTCATTTCAAGGGTTTTCGTTAAACCTAATTCGACTTGTCGTCCCCAAACTTCTAATGAGTCCTGTAGATCTTGCATCGCGCGACGTTGTTCACGGGGATCTTGCATGCTACGTACGCGGGCATCGTGCGGGAAAGGGCGGTCTGCATCACCCATGTTAGATTTATCATCGACCAGCCGCGCTGTGTAGCTGAAGAGTTTAAGGCCATCGGCTTTAATGTCTGTGGTTAACTTATCCCGTAATTTTCCGGCAAGTTCACTAGGATCTATGGGGGCACTGCTACAGGCGATGAGCGAGAAACAACTTAAGATGGCAAGGCTGAGGTATCGAAGCGGCATAATCAAATTTAACTCTTAGGTTATTAACTGACAGCAGAATACCTTAATATGACCCTAAAGTTCATGGATTTATGGCATCTTCATGGGCTGAGTGACTGTTTTGGCACAATGGATGAGGGATGGGCGATTAATGTTGGCGTTTTGGTCGAATAAATGGGCGCAAATCGAGTGGGATATGAGCCTGACTCAAGGCATATGCCTTATGCTCTTGGCGTTATGGCTTTATGCAATATGGCCTAAAGACGAGTTAGCGCAAATCCGGCGGGATAAAAATCTGCAGTTACGCTTGTTACTGACGCTGGTGGGCGTCAATGCGCTGTGGTCGTTAAATGCCAGTATTCAAACTGGGTTACATCTGCACTTTCTGGGGATAGTGACCTGTATGCTGATGTTCGGTTGGCGTCTAGCGACCGCGGCATTACTGTTGCCGAGCGCTTTTTTTAGTCTTTTTGTACTAAAACAGCCCGCTGATTTTGGGACTTTTAGTCTGTTCGCTATGGCTGTGCCGCTGTTCCTGTGTTTTGTTTTATACAGTCGTAGTTACCATTTATTTCCTAAACACATTTTCGTGTTTATCTTCGTCGGTGGTTTTATCAATGCGGGCCTTTCAACTGTGTTTCATCAAATGAGTTGGGCGATGTGGTTATGGTCTGCAGCGGATTACGATTGGAATGTGTTAGTGGATGACTACTTGATGCTAATCCCTTTGCTGGCGTTCCCCGAGGCATTGCTTAATGGTATGGCGGTAACGTTATTGGTGGTGTATCAACCCCAGTGGTTATTTGATTATTCTGACCGTGAATATTTGTGGCGTAAGTAGATGTGATTAAACAACGCAATAAAAGAACTGCGCCCGAAACCTCGATATTTCAACGGAAAACCCATTGTAAAGTTCATTGGGAAGTCCATTGAAAAGTCGATTAAACAGTTCATGAAAAAGGTACTGGGCGCACTTATTTGGATATTTACACCGACCGCCACGCCGCGATTTAGGCGAAGCGTTGATCTAAGTAGTTAATGATTTCTTTTGATTCATATAACCACTGTACTTGGCCGTTTTCTTCTATCCGTAGACAAGGTACTTGTTGTTTGCCGCCTTGAGCGATGAGTTCATCTTTATGCGGCGCTTTTTTAGCGTCGTGGGTCACTATATTGAGTCCCTGACGGCGCATTGCACGGCGGACTTTTACGCAAAATGGGCAAGCTGGATATTGATACAAGGCTAATGCTTGAGTTTGAGTATCAATCTGTTGTTGCTCTGCCAGTGGACGTTGGCGCTTTTTAGGGCTAAATACGAAGTTTAAAAACAGAATGATCCTGCCTAAAATCCAGCGAATGATAAACATGTCAGTGACCTCAATGATAATGTGTGTTGAAAAGTGATTCGTGTGTCGCCGCAAGGGGGCGACGAAACTGAGATTTAGCGATTTGAGCGTGCGATCCCAGTAGCATAAAGGCCGCAGAGTGTAACCTATGGCGCAAAGCGCGGCCAACATTTTAGTGTGGATTAACAGGTAGAAGATTCTTTGGTTACAAGGACAGCGTTTTCGCTTAGCGGCAACAATTTGATATAGGTTTAGCGATATATTTAGGCATGCTCTTTAGCATAGGAAAGAAGCCCGCTAAAGCTGAACTTTAGCGGGCTTCTTTTAGCGCAAACATAGCAACTGCTTGCGTTATTGCGGGGCTATTTCGCCTCTATTGCGCATCTATGGTAAGGCTCACTTGGGCCACATTCTGGGTTAAACTCACTCGGCTTTCGAGCAAGAAGATCCGCTCTGGTGCAATCTCTTTCACGTCCACAAGGTAAGCTTTAACGGCTTTGGCCCTTTCTTGGGCCAAATTACCCAACATGCCATCGTTAACATTCTGCGCTTTTACCGACAGATTATATAAAGCGATATGCCAGCGGGTGGTGATTTCGTCATCGGAAAGCGGCGCGTCTTTGGCCTCTGCGATAACAGTATCTTTTATTTGGGCAGGATCGGCTTTAACTTCTTGTTCATAAAGCTTTACTAGCGCATCGGCAAGCGGCCCTTGGGTCGGGAATTGACTCGGACTTAAATCATCAGGTAACGCACTGAATTCGATATTGGCTAATTTAGCCAATTTACGCTTCATGATGCGCTCAGCAATGGCTTGGCTGTCATTGATGGCATCGACTTCCCCTTCAACGCTAAGCTTGAGCATAGGCCTGTCGAGTAAGGCGCTAGCGAGTTTGTCTAAACTTTTTTGCTCATCTTCACTTAGGCTGAATTTGCCTGCGGTAAAGCTGATCTTATCTAAGGTTTCGTCAGAACCTATGAGTCCAGCTAAGAAAGTGAAGGGCGCTGTGACGGCTTTAGTGATCACATTGGTAATCGCCGTCATTATGATGCTGCCGACACTAAAGCTAGGTGAGTCTAAATCGCCAGAGACTTCCATACCTAAATCAATCACGCCGTTACGGTCCTGCAGCAGGGCAATCGCGAGCGTGATGGGTAAGCTAGTGGCAAGGTCACTGTCACTGGGTTTACCAAGTTTCAGTTGGTCTATGACCAGATGGTTACTGCCCTTGAGCTTGTTCTTATCGAGTTGATAGTTCAGCGATAGTGATAGCTGCCCTTTATCTATGTAGTAACCCGCATAGGTGCCTGAGTAAGGATTGACTGAGGTTAACTCAACGCTCTTAAAGACTAAGTCGAGATCTAAATATGGCATATCTAGCAAAGGGTTAATATCGCCTTTTAGAGTTACAGGCGCATACTTGTCTATCTTACCTTTGATATCGACCGAGGCTTTAGTGCCTGGCGTTGACGACAGGTGAGTGATATTGCCTTCAAGCAGCTCAATTCCCGAAGCAAAATTCGGAGTAAGTGAGTTATCGGCAAAGTAAGCCGAGCCTTGGCTAAAGCTAATTTTTTGAATATCTAGGCTAAGCTCTGGCGTTGCTGACTTGCTCGCCGTTTGCGGCTCGGTTGCGGCCCCCTTAGCAGGGGGTGTGCTGTTCGTTGTCGTACTATTTGTCGCAGTTGCTGCAATAGGCGCTTCGACGATAAGGTCGCTGATATTGGTGCTTCTATCTTTTGCAATCACCACTTTGGCGTAGGGTTGGCTAAAGGCTAAGTGATCGATTTTGATTTGATTTTTTTGTTGGTCAAAATCCAGCTGATTGATATTCATCTTTTGCCATTTGACCAGCGGGGCATTACGCAATTTGTCATGAATGGCTAAATCATCGAGCTCAACACTGCCGCCGTAAATGGCATTGCCCTTAGCATCAGCCGTGAGCTTGCCTGCAGAGCTTAATAAACCACTCTTGAGCTGGATATTCACGTAGGGCGCGAGATACGGTTGGAATTGGATTAACGCGAGCTTATCGAGTTGAATATCGGCATCTATGGCTTCGCTTGGCACATCGACCTGGCCTTGGGAGCTTAAAGTACCTTTGTCATTAATGCTGAGTTGCAGTGCATAATCAATCGGCTCGGTCAAGGTGCTGGTGATAGTTTTTGTTGAAAAGTTAAGCGGATACACACGCCATTGCTGCGGTGTCTCAGTTAACTTTTGCTCCGACAGATTAAGATCGTAGTTTTCAATATTGAGCGCATCGAGTAGCACGAACCAAGTGTCAGTTGACTTCGTTACTGGCGCTTGCTTGATTGGCTGTAGAGGCTTTTCCTCCACTTGCGTGACTTGTACGCGCTCAACATTTTTGGCCTCTAGTGGCTTAGCGTCTGCCGGTTTAGTTTCTATCGACTTAGCATCTATCGGCTCAGCATCTATGGAATTAGCAACTATGGAATTAGCAACTGACGGCGTTGCACTTGTAGACGCACTGGCGGATTTAGGCATGAACAAGCTGGCGAGATCGAGCCCGTCTTGATTCAAAACGGCGTTTACAGTGAGACCATCACTGTGAAGCTTATTGATATGCACTTGCAGCTGCTTTAGATCCATCGAAATACCGTCGAGGGCAAAGATTGGCAGCTTAACCACTGAGCGTTCTTGGTCGTTAAAATTCAGTTTTTCAACAATAAACTGGCCATTGTTACTGGTGATTTGTAGCTCGCCATTCTCGGCAAGATCCACTTGATACTGAGTCTTGGCACTGATCTCGCCATCGGTAAGTGCTGGCTTAAATTGATCGTCGATAAATTTCCACAGGGGTGTCAGTTTCAGTTTGGCGATGTGGACGTCACCTGCGATTTTTAATGGGAACAGTTGAAATTGCCCCTGCAAATTGATTTCACCGGCATGATCATCACTGAGTTGTATCGCATAGTGATTGTGCTGAATTGGCATAACTTGGGAGCCTGAGCCAGTGTCAGAGGCCGATTGAGCGTTTGGTGTTGGGTTTGCTTCAGTCTTTTTCGCGGTTATGGCTGGTGCTACTGAGGCCAACGATGCCGACATCAAATACTCAGTATCGAGCTGACTGAGTTTTAAATTGATATTGGGATAATTAACTTGAGCGTGGGTAATTTGGTCATCGAAGTTAAATTGCCCTGCATTCAATACAAATTGGCTGAGCAGGACACGAACGGGGGCGCTGGCTTCAGTGGGTGTTGTTTCTGTGCTCGCGGATGAATGCTTGTTCAAGGTCTGCAGAATATCGTCGAAGTTGAATCCAGCTTTGCCTTTTTTCTCCACGCGGATGATATGTGCGTAGGGCGCTTGTATGTGTATGTTTTCGATCACGGCGGCGCGATTAAAAACAGATTGCCAAAAGTTCACTTCGAATTGGACTTGCGCTAAGCCTGCAAACGGTTTTTCGTCTTTTTCTTTAATGGCCAGTTGGTCAATTTCGACTTTGAAATTAAAGGGATTGATGCGGATATCCCCTAAGGTAACGGGACGGCCAAGTAAAGCAGAGAGTTTTTCTGGGGCCAGCGTGGTTATCGCATAGGGCAGGATTAAGCCTAATGTGCAGACATAGCTAAGGTAGACGGCGGTGAGGTAAACAAGCACACGCAGGTACCTTGGGAGAGCAAAAAAAGTGTGTTTGAATTGCGATAGCTGGGTCAGCATTAATATCAAGGCTCCAATGCATAAGACAGGGGAAAACTGCCATAAGTGCGAACATTCTAGCGATTAACGCTAATGTTTCCAGATATTATTTATATTTTATCAATGAAATCTTAGCATTACCCGACAACAACCTATTTTGAACTCAGTCGTTTCTGACTGACAACCTATCTCTACATTGATAACAACAACTGTATCAGTTTGTGGCGCATCCCTTGAGTTGTCACTCATTATATTCAAGTCAGATTTTACATCAGCGTTTTAAATAACTAATGGCTGCAATAATGGCGCCCTGTGGGTCTTTTATCCAACAAAAACGCCCAACCTCAGGAATATCTTCAGGGCCAAACAGAATGTCACCGCCGAGTTTTTTGGCACTGATAGCTACTTGATCCACATCGCTAACGGTAATATAGCCAGTCCAATGTGAGGGAAGAGTGGGGATTAAACTGTCGGTAATTCCGCCAATGCTGACGCCCTGATTTTCAATAATATGATAATGGCCGTGGGGCATTTTGACGGTTTTAAAGTGCCAGCCAAAAATCTCAGCATAGAAGCACATGGCCTCTTCGGTGTTATTGGTTGTGAGTTCATGCCAACTTAACGCACCTGCAGTATTAAAAGCCGATTCCATAAGCGCATCCTTAATTTATTGTGGTTAACTTTTTATTTGAGTCGTTGTTCAGTGACTGTGTTTAAGGCTTGAGTTTAAGGCTTGTGTTTAAAGCCAGTGTTTAAGCCTTGTACCCAAACGCTATATTTAAGCCCTGAATTCTGAGTTTGTACTTGGGAAGCCTATTTCGGGTTTCTGACCCAAATTGAGTGTAGTTGAGGCCGGTTGATAATTCACAGGCGGTAAATTAAAATTTCTGTTTTTTGAGCTTGTAGAACATTAAATTAACTTAATGTTCTACAAGGGGATTCACTTATTTTGGATAGGCCAGTCGGCTGTTAGTGTTCAATAACATTGTGGCTTTGGTGATGTGCTGGATGCAGCTTGTCGCGCCAAGACTTAGCACAGAAAACAGATTTGAAAACGAGTTCGTTTACTGTGGTTTGAGTGTTAGACCTGACTCCCGTTAACTTGTTAATATAGGCCAGTTTTGCATCTTATCGATGCCACCTTAGGGGATACGAGATTGAATAAGAGTTTAGTAACAAATTTATTGGCGGCTGCTTTGGTGGTTGCGGGCTACGTGATGCAGTCGGCAATTATCTTGAATGTCGGATTGTTTGCCTTATCGGGTGCGATTACCAACTGGGTTGCAGTTTATATGTTGTTTGAGAAAGTCCCCGGACTCTATGGCTCGGGAGTCGTGCCTTCTCGTTTCGAAGAGTTTAAGGCGGGCATTGCTCATTTGATGATGAAGCAGTTTTTTACCACAGAAAATATCGACCGATTCCTGTCTGAAAAAGAAGGGCTGAGCAAAATAGACTTGGCGCCTGTGATTGAAAAGATTGATTTAGCGCCTTCTTTTGATGCATTAATTAGCACAGTCGCGCAATCTTCCTTTGGTGGTATGTTATCTATGTTCGGCGGCACAGATGCGTTATTACCGCTAAAAGAACCGTTTATTGTGAAGATGAAAACTTCTCTAGTCGAAATGGCGCAAAGCGATGCATTCCACGAGTTGCTGAAACAAGAAATCGAACAGCCAAATGTGATGGCGGATCTGCAAACCAAAATTGCCAACATAGTAGAACAAAGGTTAAACGAGCTCACACCGCAAATGGTGAAACAAATCGTTCAAGACATGATCCAAACGCATTTAGGTTGGTTAGTGATTTGGGGCGGCGTGTTTGGCGGTCTGATTGGACTTGTCGCAGCCTTAATCCAAGGTTAACCTGAGTTGAAGCCGCGGATGTAATGGGAGCTTTGGCTCCCATTTTTTATTCATGCATTTTGTGCCCATCATTTTGTCCCTCATTAAATAGCAAGGAAGTCTATGAACCTTCAACACAGCATCAATTATTTGGAAATCCCGAGCCGCGATATTGCCAGTTCTAAGGCCTTTTTTAGCAAGGTGTTTGGCTGGACTTATGTCGATTATGGCCCAGAATACAGTTGTTTTATGGATGTCGGGATCACAGGTGGCTTCTATCAAGCTGAGGTGGATTTTACCCTCGCAAAAGGTTGCCCGCTGATTGTGATCTACAGCCAGAACTTAGAATTGACTCTTGCTGCTGTTGTGGCCGCTGGCGGCGCAATTACGGCAGACATCTTTAGTTTTCCCGGTGGTCGCCGATTCCACTTCACTGAACCCTGTGGCAATGAATATGCCGTCTGGTCTGAATGATCCTAATGCCAATCCTTGTATCCGCAATTGTTGTTTAGATCAGCAAGATATTTGCTTAGGTTGTTTTAGGCATCTCGATGAGATTTTAGCCTGGCGCGCTATGTCAGATATGGAGCGGCAAGCTTGTTTTGTCAGAATGGCACAGCGCAAAGCTGAGTCTCAGGCCAGAAGAAATGGCCTAAAATAGATAACTTAAATTTGACGCATTAATCGAGTGTTCCAACGGCGAAATACGCCTTAACGTATTTCGCCGTTGGCATTTTGAAGCACCTTGGCATCTCGAAACAGAAGTTAGACGGGATCGATAACTATGTGCTCAAGTTCGACGGCGGCAACTGTGTGGAGTGCATCCATAGTCGCGCCAACTAAACTGATTTTTCCTTGAGATGATTCAATCAACACCGCGCGGCTGATATCGCTAAACTCGCGATTATGGCGAACGAGATTCGACAAGGCCATCTGCATCGGCAACATAGAAGGATTGAATGCCGCGTTCTCTGCATAGCGACCACAATAGGTTGCGCCATCGCGTGTTTCTAAAACCACGGCAGCAAAACTCTGAGTGTAAGGCGCGTAACTTAAACCAGCATGATCTAAACCTTCGATGATCATAGGGTCGGCACTATCCAGTGCAAATTCAGTTTGTTGCTTAGCCATTAAAGGCGAAGTGACATTTAAGTCTTTTGGACCAAAGGCATAGGGTAAATAATAGGCCAGTGGATGGCTTTCCTGTGCAGGGAGATGAATGCTGATCTTACTTCCTTCAACCAGTTCATTCATAAATTGACGGCAATGGCCGCAAGGGCTGGCATTGACTATGATATCAACAATTTGGCTTTCACCGCTGAGCCATGCATGGCTGATAGCGCTTTGCTCTGCATGGACAGAATGAAACAACGCTTCACCGGGTAATTCTAAGTTGGCACCCATGTAGATATCGCCACTTTTGCCTTTGGCAATCGCACCGACATAAAACTCACTGATAGGCGGTTTGGCCAGTGCAGCGGCTATCGGCAGCAATGCAAGTAACACTTCTGCTTCGGTCATCTTGCTGGTACTTGTGAGTGTGGCAAGTTGCTGCGCATCAATGTGACCCGCAAAATTTTGGTGCAACATCGGAATGAGAGCATCGGCTAACGGCGTTGGCAGTTGGGTTATGCTACGAATGAATCTATCTTGCATTTCCCGATTCCTTATTTGTTAAGTTCATGGAAGAACATTCTAGTAATTTTGTTACAACATAAATGCGAGTTAGCTCGCGTTTATACGCTGTAAATGTTTGGGTGAACGATAGTAAATAATTTAAGTTATGTACCTAATAGAGTGAGTCTATTCACGAATATATACAAGCTTAAGACTATTAAATAAAAGACTTAAGCTTGAATTTACCCAACTTAAAGTTTACGTAAATAATGACAAAGGGCCGCAAGTAACTTCTGCTTAGTCTCATCGGCTTGCGTATCTTGCAGCAGGTTTTCTAATTTAAGTACGTAGTCTTGATCGGCTAAGCGACTTTGACAGAATTCACGCCAGCGCTGAGATTCTTCGTAATCGAGTAGTTCAGGGTAATTACGGGCGCGGTAACGAAACAGCATTTCAGGAATACGTGGATCATCAAACTGCAAGTCTAATGCCGCCAAATTTTGCGGTAGAGTATGACGGATGATTTCCATTTTCGCTTTATCTGCTTGGCTAAAGAATCCACCTGAATACAGCACCAAATCAGGATCTGTGGTTACTCTGCTATCATCGTGCTCAAATAATAGCGCCAGTTTTTCGCGTAATTCTGGGTGACGTTTTAGACGCTTATATTGCTCTCTGGCAAATTCTTTATCTATGCCTAAACGAGTGGCATGTTCGTCGCTAAGGATTTTAGCCGAAGTGATAAAAGGGCACTTATTTAAATGAATTTGTTTTACCGCAATCGGCAATTCATCTTCGGCAAGATCGGCTCTTGGCGTATACATACGCGTCTTAATTTGCTCAATATCTAGCTCAAAGAGTGGCGTTAAATCCATGGCTAAATTAACGCAAATAACCGCATTTTTATTGGTTGGATGGTACGCCACGGGGGAAATTAACGTCGTACAACCATTGCGCGCACTAATTTTAGAGCTCACGTGTACTAACGGCTGCATATTGAGCACATCGATTTGATCGCTCACCGCTTGCTTACGGCGCAGGTCAAAATAGTACTGATATAACTTAGGCTGTTTCTCGCGAATGAGTTTTGCCATCGCAATGGTTGCATACACATCAGACATGGCATCATGGGCTTTCTCATGGCTTAAACCATTGGCTTGGGTCAAATGTTCTAGCTTAAAACTAGGAGAGCCATCTTCCTTGGTTGGCCAGTTAATGCCTTCGGGTCTAAATGCGTAACAAGCGCGTACTAAATCAATGATATCCCAACGAGAGTTACCATTTTGCCATTCACGGGCATAGGGATCGATAAAGTTCCGATAAAAGCCATAACGGGTTACTTCATCGTCAAAACGCAATGAGTTATAGCCCGCAACACAAGTATTTGGCTGGCTAAACAGCGCTTGAATACGCCCCATAAACTCAGTTTCAGGGATGCCTTTTAAATTGGCTAACTGCGGAGTGATCCCTGTGATCAATATCGCTTCCGGAGACGGCAAATAATCAGTGGCTTGTTTACAATAAAATGTCTCAGGCTCGCCGATGATATTGAGATCTAAATCCGTGCGAATACCCGCAAATTGCGAGGGCCTGTCTTTCGCTGGGTTAGCCCCAAAGGTTTCGTAGTCGTGCCAAAAAATCGACCCTGCTTTATCGTCTTTCATCTTCATTTACTTTCTTTCTCTAAAGCATCTAACTTCATGTTATTAGTAGTTAAACTGCTTTGATTGGATTCGTTGTCATTCACATCAATTTAGTTTGCTACTCTTCGATGTGAGTACATATCTGTGTACATATTTCTTTCTGTGTCATAATGGCAAAATCACATGTACACAGGGTAATCAAAATGTCTTTATCTGACACGCAGTTACGTGCAATAAACGGCAAACCATATTTAGGGAAACCAGAGCTTGCAGACCGCGACGGCTTAAGCGTTCGCATTACCCCCGCAGGGACTATAACATGGCAGTATCGATTTAGGATTGATAATCAACCTGGGCGGCTAACCCTTGGTCGCTATCCTGATTTGAAACTAGCTGACGCACGGAAACTGATCCCTGAGCTACGTAACTCAGTGGCAAATAATATAGATCCACGTGTGTTTTGGAAACAGCGCAACACATTTGCGGGCCAGACAACCCTGAGGGATTGCTGTGAACAGTTTTTATCGGCACGAAGTGCAGCACTTAAGCCGGGCACTGTTGCTACGTACCAATCCTGTTTTAGAGCACATCTCTATGATGCCTTTGCTGATCGCAAAGTTGAAAGTATCACACTCGGCGAGTGGATAGATTTTTTCGATAAAAAGGCAATTCAGAGTCGAGTCACCGCAGGCGCGATACTCAAACAATTAAAGACGGTACTTAGCTGGTCCGTTCGCCGGCAAATGATATCGCTTGTTGATGTCCTTCAACTACGAGTCAGTGATGTGGGCTCCGCGCCCAAAGTCGGTTCGCGAGTACTCACCATTCTAGAGTGTGGCAAAATCATCCGTGAGCTTGATAAATGCCGCGCGACCAAAGCCGTAACCAATGCCATCAAGGCATGTTTACTAACGGGGGCGCGGATATCAGAAATATTAAAATCCAAACGGGCTGATTTTGATCTTGAATCGATGATCTGGACCGTCCCAATAAACAATAGCAAAACTAATTTGCCAATCCGAAGGCCAATCAGTCCCGCCTTACTCGACATATTGCAAGAACAGTGGAACCTCTATCACTCGCCATGGAGTTTTCCCGCAGCAAATGATCTTAAGCGCCCGGGCAACATCGCTTCAGTAAATAAGCTGGTCCGCGAGATCAAACCAAGACTCGAAATTCCTGACTGGCGTATTCACGATTTTAGACGCACATTATCGACCAGAATGTCAGAAGCTGGGGTGTTGCCCCATGTCACAGAGAAGATGCTAGGTCATCTACTCGGCGGGGTGATGGCGGTGTACAACAAACATGATTGGCTAGATGATCAAGCAGCCGCCTATGAACAATGGACAAATAAGCTGAAATTGGCCGCTTTGGGTGATAGCAAAATAGTCGTGTTAGAAAGAAGGGCATAGGCATGCTTGCCGCTGACCATTGGAAATGACTTACTTATTCAGTAAGTCAGTAGTGGTGCCAAGCCGCAGTAACGCTCCTTTATAAGGAGGTGCATTAGAACTCAGATTGGTGTTAAACAAGGACGTCATGGAACTACAATTTTTAATCACGCGGGAACAATTAATCACAATCGCGGAAAGAATAGATTCAGCACGCATTACAAACCATGCGCGATTAGCTAAGCGGATGCATGCCCTTATCTTGCGTGCATTATTCCTATGGGTCCCGTTATTATCGCCGTTAATACTGTTTTATTTTTTCGTAGAAAGTCACACCCCAGAGACATATATCGCAATCGCAATATGTGCCATTGCTTACCTAATTGCGTGGAAATTGGTATTAAAAAACATCGCCGAAAATCAAGCTAGCAAGTTTGCAGGTAAGATAACCACTCTGAATCCAACGATTGAAAACACAACTTTACAGAAGATTGCGAGCCTAGAAGGGCGCCACACAGTAACCGCCACAACCTCGACGCTAACGTTTACGCTCCCTAGCGGTAAATCCATCACCATACCGTGGAAAAAGGTTTGTGCATTCAAGCAAGACGATGATTTTTATTATCTAACCGTCTGTAGGTTGATGATGTTTAAAGCCACTTATTTAGTCGCCAAAAATGGTGACACAACAGAAACCGCAGGCTATCAAGCTGGTTTAGAATACATAACGTCTCGGCTGCCGCCCGATAAAGTGGGGCGGTAAAACATCAAAATATCGGCAGAGTGATCTAACCCGTTCGCTTTGCCACTCACGCGATTGATCTTGCTCGCCCAGCCAAATCAGCCATTGTTAAAAGTCACATTTGAACTAACCTTAAAAACGATGAACTGATCGCTACAGCCTTCTATTCGCGGGCTGCTAGAAGCAGTTTTTCAGCTCATTAAAACGCTATGTCATCAATGACGATGTATAGCTTTGTTAGTAAACTAAAAAGGACTTTTATTATGAGCACGCTTAACACTTCTGCCTCAAATAGTGACCCAATATTCCCCTCAACATTTCCTGTCATGATCAGATCCAATCAATTTCCACAATGCTTATTGAGAATGTCTGGACAGGATTCACCACAGTTCAATGGTGATGGCTTTGGTACCGTTAATTGTCAGGCAGACCAAAATGATCCAGATAAAAACCCATGGGAAATTTTTAACGCTATTCGTAACGGCGATGGCACAGTCTCCTTTGAGTCTATGGCGTTTCCGAGCAACTATTTACGGATGGCGGGCGAAGCTTCACCTGTTTTTAATGGCAATGGATTTGGAACCGTAAACTGCCAAGCATCGATTGGTCCTTGGGAAAAATTCAATGTCGCAGTGCTTAGCGACAGCGTCAGTGGGGTCTTAACCTCAATAGAGTCAAATGCGTTTCCAAGTAACTATCTTCGTATGGCCGGAGAGCAATCGCCCTCGTTTAATGGTGCAGGGTTTGGCACCGTAAATTGCCAAGCCTCTGTCGGACCTTATGAGCAATTTCATCTAGGAGCAGTTCTTAAAGAGTCAGTAGAGACTCTCGAACAGTGGTTCCCCAATTCGCAACCTACACCAGCACAGATAGAAAAGCTTGTGGCGGCCATAATCACAGGCCAACAGCCCAGTAATGTCGAAATGCAAGCGACCACTGAAATGCAAAGTTTTTTAACGTTAACGGAGAACGAAAGTGTAGCAATAGAAGCAATTGATCTAGAGGCAATTTCACCTTGCACTAAATCAATCGCAACATTCTGTATTGATGTGTTATTGCTTGCTCTGCAACTTGCAAGCATACGCATTATGCGAACTGACAGCATGGTAAAAGCGGCAGTACAAGCGTTGGGGGCTGAAGCTGTTGGCTTGGAGAGACTGATCACGGGTATAAGCAGTGCTTCTACCACGTTGAAAAAGGCGACATTGATATTTCAGTTTATCTCGCAACTATTCAATATAGGGTTTATTAAAGGCGTCATTAAAACAATCGTCAATGGCCTAAGCTGGTTTGGAGCCATAGTCGCTGCGGTATCATTCATCGCGACAGTGGTCGCATGGATATCAACCGATGGTGTTCTGCTCATTGCTCAAATAGTACTGGTCGGCACAGGTCTCGCCGCTATCATCGCTGATGCTGTAGCAGTAGGCACTAACTGCGGTAGTAAAGGCTGTAATGTCGAAGGCGATGAGTTAATGGCCTAACAGTCCATCAATAAATATCCAAAAATAAAGCCCCAAAAATGGGGCTTTATCTTAAGGCTTAATAACTCAATTCAAGCCGCGACTTGCTGTTTTTCATCCCACTTATCGAGCGACGCTTTTAAGTAATGGCGGCCATTATGGATAGGGGCAGGGAAACCGTCGTTTCTCCGCCACTTCCAAAGCGTGGCTGATGAGCTAATCCGGTAGCGCGTCATGACTTCCTTAGTGGTAAGAAAGAGCGGCTCTTGCATTTGTTGATCCACGGTCGATTGGGTCGAAATCATCATTTACCTTCCTTTGCCAATTCCTCGGCGAGTCGTTTTAAAAATTGTTGGCAGCTGCCGGCTTGTTTGCGGGGCAGGGTGTACCACTGGCGCAAAGCGTCTTTGATCACTGCAGATTGCTTCATGCTGCTTCCTTATCTTTCGGGGCGAAGAACAGCGCGACGGGGCCATCTTCGGTGTCGTGAATACTCAGCAGGAATGAGCCGGCCTTGTCGCAAACGGGGTTCCAATCGCTGATATCGTTATCGCCCTCGTCAAAGTAGCGCTCGATAAGGTTTTCAGGGGCATCGAGTTCAAACCAAATCGCCACAAACTCGCCGCCTTGGCGTGCCGCCCATGCTTCACACTCCACACGGGTCACACCTTCATCCCACTCGGGCAAATCTGGATGGGTCCAATAACCTTCTTCACGTTCAACTGTTGCTGCTTGTATTGGGTTCATGCTGCTTCTCCTTTTATCCTGAGTTTTGATTCTGCGTTGAGTGCGAATACTTCGGCGTCGGCTTGGCCGAAGTCGCTGCACTCGATGGCGTTAAAAGACTTACAAATGCCCCAGCCTTGATAGTTGTTTGGGGTGTACTTCACTTCGATTTGTTGCTGATCGCACATCAAGGTGGAGTAGGGCTTAGATAACGTAACCACGCCATCTTTGGTGCTAAACGTATTCATGCCGCCTCCTTGTTTTGGTTGTCGCTTGCTTGGCTGACAGGCGAATGGCAGGGCAGGCGCATTGGGTGATATCGGTACGAATACACTATGGTGCGGTTAATGCCCTTGGCGAGGTTGGTTAAACCGTTGCCCAATGCTTGCCAATACAGGCAATCTAACGCGCCCAGTGCCAGTGCGATTTTGATGCTGTCGCCCGTTGTGGCCTTGAGTAACAGGCTTAACTTATGGCTGCGGTAATGATTTAGCAGATGGCGGAATGCCGCTGATTGAGTCATTTAGGCCACCTGCTTCGGTTGCAAAGGGCTTGATTGCAAATGAGTTAATTGCAGCTTGGCCCAGTCGATTGCCTTAATGGCCTCGACCGTGGCGGCTATTTGCTCTAGCTTCTTTTGCCCGCGCATAAAGTTCGACAGTTCGATCCCGTGGCGAGCCGCCGCGCGTTCGGCGGGCAGGGCGCTGGTGTAATGCAGCGTTAACGCGGCAATCACCTCGGGCGAACTAATGCGGGTGAGCGACAGCAATAACGCAACGCGCTCTTGTGATTCAAAGCCCGGGAGTAAGTGGTTCATGCGCTATTCCTTCTTTTGAATCAGCCGGGCTAAGCTGCGGCTTCGCCGTTAAACACCACCAGATTGATGATGGGTTTCTTGGTTTTGGGGTTCACCTTGTCCGACTGCTTGTGATAGCGAATATGCACATCGCGGTGGGCTTCTTGGGTCATGGCTAACACGATATATTGCTGGCACAGCGCGGGCGTCGATAACGAATGCGACAGGCGTTGTGGCTTCATGGTTTCAAACAAGTGCTTCGCCATATCATCCAACTTAGCTTGGTACTCGTCGGGGCTCAGTTGACGGCGGTTAGGGTGCGCGCCTACTGAGGTGCTGCACTTTTTGGCCGCTTGATTTTTCGCTAAGGTCATGGACACGCCGTAAACAAAAAACATAATTGCCTCCAACAAGGTGAAACTGTCGCCGTAATCGTTATCGGGATATGGACCATCACCCCTTGGTTGCTTTGCCTAGATAGCCTAAATCGCGAATGTTCGCGGCGGCTCTGCGGCTCTACTGCTTAGCCGCCGACGGGCGTGGCTGTCGTCATAGTGTGCAGCGGATGCACATTAGTGACGGCTTGCGATTCGTTGCGCCACACCATCACCTTGCCGTACAAACCTTGTTGGGGCTCAGTAAAGCGCAGGCAGAAGTTCAGCCCGAGTTCGCCCGTGTGGCGAATGAACTGGCGGGAAAACGCAGGGCTTGGGTGGTGATAAGCAAAATGCTTGACCAGCTCGGCGCAGCGGGCTTGCACCCGTGGGCAATCCATCGGGTCGGTGTGGCCCTTGGCCAGCGCCATCAAGCAGGCAAAACGTATCGCAACCAGTAGACGAAACTCATCGCGTTGCTTAGGTGTGGTGTGAACTTTCGCTAGAATCATTTCCTTGTCCTCTGTAGTGGGTGCATAAGAAGGTTAAGATAACTTGACCGATTGGTCAAGCTTGAGGTTTAAAAAACTTGACTGTACGGTTTGGTTTCTATTTTGGGGTTCTTTAAGTGAATTTCATTACTAGAAAATAAGCCGGAGGTATTTTTTACACGTGAGGCTTTGTTGTATTTCTTCGCTTGTAAGTGGTTATGATTAGATACATTTTTAACTTTGAATGATGTGAGTTAATGTTATCAATAATTTTAATGAGATTATTTTTATTTCCTTATAAATCAATTATTAATGTAATTTATCTTGGTTGGTTTATCCTTGGGGTAAACTATTTTGTTAAATGGTCACAAAAAATGTAGCGTCTGATATATTATTTTCTATGATAGTGGATGAAAAACTGATAAGTTGTATTAAATACAGGTAGTTAACATAGTTCGTTTTACTAACCAATTTAGTCAACGCACATTAGTAGAAGTAGATGATTAGCTTTTATCTTGTTAGGTTTTGGGGTTGCAATGAATGTAAAAGAGTATTTTGTTGGGTTAAATAATAATATCGCAGAAATAATAGAAACTTCTTTTGAATCGAAAAATGGAAATGATTTAAGCGATATGTTTCAATTTGTTGACGAGTTGTCTATATGGGAATCAATACTAAATAAAACAACTGATACAACATTGCTTATAAGTGCAATCAAAGAGTTTGAGTTAGGATTTCAAGCTGTTCTGTCAGGTCAATATAGATATGCTTTTATTGCTCAACGGTATTTTATAGAACAAATAACTAGATTTATTTATTTGTCAACTAACGAACTGCATCTTAGGCATTGGAAGCTTGGGATTAGAGATGTTTCATGGGGCAGTCTAATCGATAATGAAAATGGTGTTTTTTCGAAAGTCTTTATCAGAGCATTTTTCCAAGGGATTGAAGATGAGGGAGGGAATTTTATATCTTTAAGCTCAAAAATGTACCGTGAGTCATCAGAGTTTGTTCATGGGAATTTTGATAAAATCAATATTTTACCTGAAAAAATAGCATTCCAAGGTGATATGTTGGAACGGTGGTTAGAGTATATGGAAACAGGAAAACTTATAGCTATGTTTCTACTTTTTATGAGATTTTCAAAAGATTTAGATGCTTCTGATTTGGCAAAACTTGAAGCAATGGCAAGCGATGAGTTGTGTGGTATCGATGGTTTTGAGTGCCTTTTTCAGTAAAGAGAATAAATATGGCTGATTTTAAAATTAGAACGGAAAATATAAAACCTACAAAAATATTAGACTATTTTGTAGAAACAAGTAATGACCGAGTGATTATCGATAGGTTGAAAAGTGACTCGCCGATAATTTTGGTTGGTAGTAGAGGTGTTGGTAAGTCATTTTTAATGCGTGTAGCTGAGGCTGAGTTAAGAGATAGTTTTAGCATTAATAAAGTCCTGCCTGTTTACATATCATTTACTCAAGGTGCCATACTTCAACTTTCTTCTGAAAAAAATTTTTATTATTGGATGTTAGCTAGAATATGTTCAGCAACAATTAGAAGTTTAACAAAGGTAGGGGTTATTATTCCAACGGTTACCTTGGGTTCTAGTGAGTTACAAGATGATAATTATTTATCTAAGTTGATAGACGAGTTTGAAGGGACTTGGAATGCGCCCTTAACTGATGATTTAGATATATCTAAGTTGCCTTCTGTTGATATTTTTAAAGAGTATATTGAAGATATTTGTGAAGAGGCAGAAATAGATAGTATAAATGTATACATTGACGAAGCTGCTCACATTCTTAGACCTTCACAGCAACGACAGTTTTTTGGGCTCTACAGAGATATCAATAGCCCATACATAAATTGTAGTGCAGCGGTTTACCCTGGCGTAACCTCATTTGGTGATTACTTCCAACCAATTCACGATGCGGTTTTTATTGATGTCGCTCGAGACCCAAGAGGCTCTGGTTATATCGATCTGATGAAAAATATAGTAGAAAAACAGTCTGATAGTACCCAGGTTGCAAATATGATTCGCAATGGTGAAAATTTTTCAGTACTTGCTTATGCAGCAAATGGTAATCCAAGGCTTTTATTAAAAACTTTAACGAGAGCATCGGCTGTTTCCTCACGGGAAGTTGACAATGTTGTAAAAGAATTTTACAAAAATGATATTTGGGAGGAACACTCACTATTAGCTACAAAATATTCTGGATTCAAAGGATTTATTGAGTGGGGGCGTGAGTTCATTGAATCGACAGTTCTACCTGATCTTAAAGAGAAGAATGATGAGTATTTAAAGCTTGATAAAAAGACTAGTTGTTATTTTTGGATTCATAAAAACTCTCCTGAAAGTATTAAAAAAGCATTAGCTTTGCTTTGTTATACCGGTATAATTACTTTGCATTCTGAAGCTATGAAGGCTACTAGGAGTGAAGTTGGTTCAAGATATAGTGTCAATCTTGGTTGTTTATTTGCATTAGAAAATAGACCATCTGCGACTGGCGCGATTATTGCTAAAAATTTAACTATAAAGCGTATGACTGAATATGGTGCAAATCATCCTTCATATGCCAGTATGGTAAGTGACTTTGATGACTTCGATGATAAGGTTATTTCTAAAGCTCTTGAGTCGCAGTTAGATAAATCAGTTGAATTACTTGATTTGCCAAGATGGTTAATAGAAGCACTGCTTGGTCTATCTTTAAACTCAATACGTGATGTATTATCTGCATCCGAAGACACGATTCAGCGGGCGTATTATGTTGGAAAAGTAAGGTCTAGATATATAAAAAATGAGGCCACATCTGCCGTCTTTGAATATCTTTCAGGTTAAAATGTTAGTCTTATTAAATATCATGAAAATTAATGCTCTAGTCTAAATATATCATTTACCATACTAAGATAGAAACTCATACAAGTATTGAGTATACGAAGATGAGATTTGTTTCTATCCCATTACTTTACTTAATCTTTAATTGAATTTCATATTAGGACTGAATACCAAAACACTTTGCCGATCACTTTGACCTGTTTAACTTGGTCGGCATCGAGGCGTTCATCTGGATATTCGTCCGTGTTGTAGCTGCGCAGGCGTAAGCCACCACCTGGTAACTTATACAGCACTTTAATACGCAACATGCCATCGTGGTTAACTGCGTACATTTTGCCGTCGATTACATCGGTGGCAGAGGTATCCACGCCAACCGTTGAGCCGTGGGGTAATATGGGCTCCATGCTGTTGCCGTTCACTTTGACACAGGCTGCATAGTCGCTATTCACACCTTGACGTTTAAGGGTGCTCTTAGTGAAGCGCAGTTTTGGCCCTTTAAATTCGCGGCAATCGAGAATGCCATCCCCTGCGGCTAGCTCTACTTCCATGTAAAAGGGTATTTCAACTTCATCTTCCCCTAATGGGGTATCACTGTCCCATATCTCAAATCCGCCAGCCCATTCAGCGTTGGATTCCGGTTTAGTTTCTTTATTTCCAAAGAGAAGATATTCGGGTGAGCAGCTTAAGGCTTTCGCTAAGGCATGCAGGTTCTCGCCTTTGGGAGACGTAGAGCCTGATTCCCAAAGCGATACTGTGGCTTTAGTTAAGCCTATTTTTTTGGCAATTGCTGGCTGTGTAAAACCTAGCTCTTTGCGTCTTTGTTTAATTCGTTCATTCATCATCGTAAAGCTATCTTAACTTAACTTAAGTCAAGTTACCTTTTCTTTTGTTGACATTTGAGTTGAGTTTTCTTAACCTCGGTTAAAATTACTTGTCGGAGTTTGTCTATGAAAACGAAAGATGCGATCTCGCATTTTGGAAACAAGCTAAAACTGGCTGAGGCTTTGAATGTTACTAAATCGGCAATTAGCCAGTGGGGTGATGACGTTCCCGAACTCCGCGCTTATCAAATCGAACGGTTAACTGGTGGTGAACTCAGGGCGACAGAGTTGCCGTTAATGAGCCCTGAGCATGCCGCTTAAGAGTGAACCGTTCTAACACGTTAACAGAGAGAGGCTTATTAGCATGAAAACCAGTTCACATAAAAAAGATAGCCGTTTGAATTTGTTGATGAAAACGATTCATCGGGTGTTGGAGTTACCCAAGATGACGCGCTTTGCGCTGGCGATAGATTTTGTTGCGGCAGTTGAGCGCCTTGGGCTGAGTGAGGTGTTGGCGGCGGAGGGCATTAGCTTTGCCAGCACTCAAGACGTGCACAACGATGCGCGGATAAATGCCCAAAAGCTGTTCCGTTGGCTCGGCCAGTACGAGGGCCAGCATCCGCAGGTTGATCGCTTGTTTCATGTTGAGCAAGCATTGGTGGCGGCATTGCCTGAGCATTTGCGGGTGCAGTATCTCAACGATGTGTTTGGTTGCACTGGGGTGACGGTCATTGCTGACCGTATGAATGATGGTCATGTGTTGCATGTGGCCGATATGGCGGCATCACTCACCAAAGAGAACGCCGAGGCGCAAGTGGCGGTGATCCATTTGGGCGAGGAGCCCAAGCGCGAGCAGTTAGTGGCGGCGCACCGCGAGTTAAAAGAGTCGGCGGCGACTACGCAAGCGAGCATGGCGGCGTTAGAGCTGACGTATCCGTATTTAGCGAGTCATGGCGGTAAGGCGGCGCAATTCGCGGCCGAGAAGTGACCGCGATGCCGCAATCGAACCTTAACATCAATGTTATCGCCCGCGCTAAGACTGAGCTGCACCAACAGTTGATCCGCTTGGGCGACATGATCGGTGACGGTTTGCATTTAGAACCCGATGGCAAATGGATTGCGAAAGAGTATGTAAAAGTGGCGCGGGCGTTAGGTTATCGGCCCAAACGCGCTAATCACAGCGCACAGATTAATGCGGTGATGCTTAAGCGGGTGGCTAATGTGCCGTGTGGCCAGTGCGGTTTGGCTTTAAAGCAAACTAAGTCGGGCTCAAAACGCGCCGTGTGTGCCAATGGGCATAAGTGGCAGTTGTTGAAATGACTTGGTGAAACGAGTGAAGGAGTGAATGACATGTTCACAAATCAGTTAAGTGATAACTGGGCGCGTAAAAAACGCCGTTATCAAATTGCCCGCCACAGTTTGGCGACCGATGCGGGCTTGATACCTAAGATGAAGTGAGGGCATAACGATGTTTGATCCTGAATGTTTAATTTGTTGTTTGGAGGGCGGCGCCGCGTGTTCGGTACATGGGCAAGTTAGCAGTGATGATGGGCCCGCCGTGGCTGCGCTTACCGAAATGGAAACCGCGCAAGTGACGTTACTCATGATGCAAGCAAAGCAGTTAATGCTTAAGGCGATGGCGCTTAAATCTAAGTCGAACATGCCTAATAGCACTGAGCCTAACGCCAAAGATCTTAGCGCGGCAGCCTCTGAACGTGCCCCGTTAAGTGGCGTGAACATGGGCAAAGACATTGCCTGTTTTCATGGGCATACCACGGCGGAGTTGTTTAGGCGAACGCAGGTGGGCCGAATGGTTGAGGTGTTAAGGGGCTGCGATGAATTGCAGCATAGTCGCCCCGAGCGTTGGGCGGTTATCGCGACCGACATAGTGGATAAGGCATTGCTGGGCAGTGGCAAGCAGTTGTTGCTGCCGACGGTGAGCATCGATTGGATTATGAATTATCTGTTGATGGAAGAACAACGTGCGGAGCGTTCTATTGCGCTATTGGCGGTGGATGTAGGCGCGGCTGATGCGAGTGCGGTTGATATGAGTGCAATCGCGAAAAGCCGCAACGTGCACATTAAACGGCGTGATTTTTTTAGCCAGTTGCGCAGTAACTTGGCGCACAAGGTTTACTTGCTTGGCAGTGAAGGCGAGCGAGCGGAGGACAACGGGACGCATTGCAGTTGACCCGTTGCTGTAGACATAAGAAAGCCCGCTGAAGTTTTGGCGACCGATGCGGGCTTAATACCTATACCTAAAGTGAGGCAATATCATGTTACTGAAGCATGGGGGTTGCGTCAATTCGAGTTTGTGGGTTGCTCTGTTTGGGGGTGGCTTATGAGTATGGAATTGATGGTAAAAGCGATGAAGGCCAAGGTGGGTAATCCACTGCGCAAGCTGGTGTTGATCAAGCTGGCTGATAACGCGAACGACAATGGTGAGTGTTGGCCGAGTTACGAGTATATTTCGCAGGCTTGTGAGATAAGCGAGCGGTCGGCGATTAATCACATTAATGCGCTGGTTGACGTCGGACTGGTGCGCAAAATTACCCGCAAGAGTGAGCATAAACGCAATACATCCAACCTGTATATTTTGGACTTTTCATCGTGTGTTCTGAGTGATAAACCTGCTCAAACCCTACCTTTTACTGAGGGTGCAGCAAATTCACCCTTAGAAAATACTGAGGGTGCAGCATATTCACCCCTAGAAAATATTGGGGGTGCAGCAGATTCACCCTTAGCCAATTTTGAGGGTGCAGCAAATGCACCCATGGGTGCAGGAGATTCACCCTCTGAGGGTGCAGGAGCTGCACCCAGAATCTGTCACTCTTTTGAACCTATCAATGAATCTTTAAAAGACTCTTGTCCAGCAACGAGTGCTAAGTCGGTTTTCAATGCATTTTTCAAAGCCTATCCCGCCCATCGCAAAGGCGGCTCGGATTCGGCTGCGTGGAAAGCGTGGAAGGCCGAAAAGCTAACCGATGCCGATTGTGTGCTGGCGGTGACCTGGTTGAAGGAAGCTGCGGCGCTGGATACGAGTTGGGGCTTTAGTGCTAACGGCCAGTTTGTGCTCGGTATTACCAAGTTTATCCGCGAACGCCACTGGCTGACGCCGTTGCCAAGACCGATGGCAACCGCCGTTGGGCAAGTGGATTGGAGTTATGCGGTGTATGACCCTGAGGACCCCTTGATATGACTGCCAACCAAAATACGAGCATGAAATCACTGCAGACCTTGATGCGCCAGCCGCTGGTTGGGCAGGGCGCTCGGGTGACACAACCTGAGCCCACGGCGATGGACATGGCGATAGTGGACAGCGTGTTTAGCAAGTTGCGGGTGTTGTTTCCGGTGAGTGCACCACGGCCTGAGGACGAAGCGACCCACAAAGCCGAGTGGCTTAAAACCTTGGCGGCGCAGGGCATTGCCAGCCGCGAGCAAGTGCAAGCGGGGCTGAATCGCGCGAGACGCGAGCAGGGCGATAGGCAGTTTTGGCCGACACCACGCCAGTTTGCGCTTTGGTGCCAACCTACGGCCTGTGATTTAGGGCTGCCCAAGTTAGAGGCGGCGTTCAAGGAAGCAACGCGCCATTACCATCACCCTGATAAGCATACGTGGAGCCATGATGTGGTGCGCTTAGCGGTGCGCGAAACAGGCAGTTGGATGTTTGCGACGGGGCTTGAAAAGGACGTGTTGATGACCTTTGAGCGCAATTACACAGTGTTGTGCCGCCGCTTTAGCCGTGGCGAGTTGACCGATGTTGAATTGCCAAAGGCATTACCCGAAACGGTGACGCGGCCCACTGAGGCAGCCAAGGCGAAATCAATTATTGCCAAATTACGTGCAAACTTTGGGCTTAAGGGGGCAAACGATGGCAACTAAACCACTGACCCAGCGCGAACGCTTGATGCGCATCATCACAGGTAAACGGTTTTGGACCCTGTTTGAAATCCAGCAAGAAAGCTTTAACCGCTTTGGGGTTCACGACAGCGAGACAGCCTTAAGTGCGCGGTTTCGGGATATGCCGATGAACCAGCGGGTAAAACGCATACGCTCGGGTACCCATCACACCTTTGAATATCGGTTGGAGGGCTAGATGGCGCAGATTGTGACAGCAACAGGCGTGGAGCAAGGCAAGCTAAACGATGCGGTATTGCGCCGTTGGTTGCGGGCAGGGATAACGCGGGACTTTCGGGACACGCAGTTTCCGGCGGTGCGGTTACGGGCCTCGACCGATAGACGCCAAGCCTCAGTGTATTTAGTGATGAACGAAGCGGGCAAAACCGTGTGGCAAAAGCAGGGCGTGTGGCCAGTGATGTGCTTGAAGACCTTTTTAACCGAGTTACCCAGTCTGTTAGCCAAACGCAGCATGGGCCAAACGGTAATCAGCAACGAGTTTGCCACTGTTTCGCAATTGCTGGCGTGGTTTGTCACCCATGTGGAGTGCAATCGCACTTTAAGCAACAGCTGGCGCAGTAACTGTAAATCGTTAGTGAGTAAACATCTCAGTGGCTGCTTTGGTGAGTTACCACTCAATGAGCTGAACTTTATTGCAGTAGACAGTTATTTAATCAAACCCATGTTGGCGCAGGGCTACTCGGCCAATTACATCAAAGCTGCGGTGAAGGTGTTGAAACGGGCGCTATCGGTTGCGGCCGATTTACGGGTGTTAGACAGCAATAGCTTGGCGGGGTATCGGGTGCAAATGAGTTTGAAGATGCCGCCTTTGGTGGGCACGCAGTTAAGCGAGTCGGACGTGGGCCCGTTATTCAGCGCATTGCGAAATGCAGTCAGACCGGTGGCGATGCTGTTTGTGCTGATGCTGATGTTCGGTACCCGCATAGGTGAAACCCGTTTAGCCAGATGGGACCACTTTGCCGGCGATTACTGGTTTATTCCCGCCGAGAATGCCAAGAACCGCCAAGAGCATCGCTTACCCATGACGCCCACAGCCAAGAAGCTGATAACCCATTATGCCCAGTGGCAATACACCCATGTGGGCAAGCGGGCGTTTTTGTTCCCAGGCGAAGTAGGGCCGGTGAGCATACGCACTGCGCAGTATTGGAGTGAAACGATTCGGTTTAAGGCGTTTACCTCCCATGCACTAAGAAAATTGTGCCGCACCATTATTGCCGACATGGGGGTAGATACCATGGTGGGTGAGCGGATATTGAATCACACCTTGCCATTATTACTGCGCACTTACGTTAACAGCACCTTAGATAAGGGCATGTTGATGGCGTTGGATGCCTACCATGCGCACTTAATCACGCTGGGGTTTGATGATGTGGCGCCCGAGATTATGCGCCAATCGACCACTGAGACGAGTGAGCCGGACGAGCCAATGTTAGTGGGGTGGTTATGACGCTAACAATGACAATCACAAAAACAATCACAAATAAAACGAGTGGGTTATGGACTTCACGCAGGAGGATTTATGGCTAATCGCGCCGCGGATGTATTGAAAGTAGGGCGCCGTTTACGGGGCATGACCCAAGACGAAGTGGCTGAGATTTACGGCATTAGCCGCAACACTTACCAACGTTGGGAAAATGGCCGTACTACTGCGCCCTATGACGATGTGACATCGATATGCCTTGATGTGTTTAAGCTTTCCATCGAGAAGATAAATGAGGTGGCCAATGGGCTTTAGCGATGAACCCGAGCAGAGGATGAACATAAAGGCGTTGCGGTTAGGGCTGTATCGCTGGGGCCGTTATTGGGTGTACCAAGAGTTGGGCAAGGGGTTTTCGAACCGCAGCGCCTGCGACCGTTTAGGTGAAGCACTGGGCGGCGGCAACTTAAAGCACGAACTCAACGTGCCTGCCCACGTCGCCCATTATGACCACCTCGTTGAGCAGCTATCCATAAACTGCAAACGCGCCATTCGTGCCCATTACCTGTGCAAAGAGCAGTGGGCCTTAATGGGATTTGACAGCAAAAAATCTTACATCTTCTGGCTAAGAAAAGCCGAAATGGCATTGCTAGATAGGATGAATTAGAAGGAACGCCCTCTTACGAGGGCTGGCGGGTTAGCCGGTTGTCCACCAAGACTGCTAACCCGTTGACAGGATTTTATCAAAGGTTCGGACAGATACCTATGCAAAATAATTCGCGATTAAATGATGCGTTGAGCTTAGGTGTGATCTCTATATTGATCACAATGAAACTAGGCTTTTACAAATGATTGTTTTGTGGATTTATCGTTTTGGTGCTCTTGCCGCAATACGCCTTTATGCATTTTATTGGGCAAGCACCAGTTACCCCCAAGTGCTTTATTACTTAGAATTTATAACTTATCTAATGGACTCGTTGTCCCTGCGTAATGTTGGCCAAGCACATGGGTGTAGATTTGTGTAGTACTAACGTCATTATGACCAAGTAGCTCCTGAACACTTCTGATATCACTGCCCGATTGAAGTAGATGGGTTGCAAAGCTATGTCTAAATGTATGGCAGGTAACACGCTTAGTTATTTTGATGTTATGCACCGCATTGCCGAGCGCTTTACGAATAACACTCTGATGAAGATGATGCCTGCAAAGCGTTCCTGTATAAGGATTAATACAGGTTGTGGTTGAAGGGAAAATGAACATCCATCCGTGTTGCTTAAAGGCATTAGGATACTTACGCTCTAACGCATTGGGTAGGGAAGGGCCGATCCCTTGTTGGTTGTCACGGTGTTGAATCTCCATTGCCTTATTAATATATGCTGCGAGTTTAATGGCACATTTATGGCTGAGGATTGTTTGTCTATCTTTATGACCTTTACCATCCCTCACAGTCAACGAAGCTTGTTCAATATCAATATCTTGGATACGTAACCTGAGGCATTCTGAAACTCTAAGTCCACTACCATAGAGTAGTTCTATTATTAGCCTATCGCGGCCATCAAGCTCATTTAGTATTAGTGAGATTTCTGAAGGGGATAACACAGTAGGTAAATAACGCTGTTTTGTGGCATAGCAAAAACCTAAATTTCCAAGCTCATGATGCAAATGTTTCTGGTACAAATAGGCTAACGCGTTCAGTGCAATTTTTTGAGTGTTGATAGCCACATTCCGTTGATTGGCAAGGAAGGTTAAGAATTGTGCGACCTCCTCTGTTCCCATCGTTTCAGGATGACGCTTGTGGTGAAAGTTAATGAACGCCTTTATCCAATACAGGTAGGATTTTTCTGTTCTAATACTGTAACCACGCATGCGCATTTCTTCTTGAACACCGCTTAAAAAAGGGCTTTTTATACTCATGATAGCAATCCTTGCTTTTACTGTTTATATATAAGGGCTATCCATTTAGCGCCACCAGTGTCAATATGTAGTAATGAAAACTTCATCGTATTTATTAAAAGCTGGCGTCGATTACCCTACAAATTGGGACGAATTTGTTGATTGGTTTCATGATGAACAATCTTGCACCAGCTACCTTTACGCACTTCGTTGGCCAAACGGATTCATTTGCCCAAGCTGTTCGAGCTATCAATCACCTTATCAGTTAAGTAATGGCAAGTTAAAATGTCATGCTTGCCGTTCTCAGTGTTCAGTAACATCAAGTACACTTTTTGACAAAACAAGAACCCCCATGAAAAGTTGGTTTGCAGCTGTATGGTTTATTACAAATCAAAAGAATGGGGTCAGCGCTCTTGGAGTCCAAAGGCTATTAGGTCTTGGGAGTTATCAAACTGCTTGGTCTTTAATGCACAAGTTAAGATATGCCATGGTTGATCCTGAAAGAGATAAACTGTCCGGCATCGTAGAGGTTGACGAAACATTAATAGGTGGGGTCATTCCAAAATCATCTATTAAAAATCAACAGGGTAAGCGTAAAGCTGTAGTTTTGGTGGCTGTTGAGCTGCTATCACCCTCTGGATTTGGGCGGATACGTTTAAGGCAAGTAGAAAGTGCAACTAAAGAACATATCCATCAATTCATTCAAGATGTAATAGAACCTGGTAGCACAATTTGTAGTGATGGTTCTCAAGCATACAAACAAATAGACAAAAAAGGATATAAGCATAATCGGATAGTACATTTAGGTTCATCTGTACCTGCACATGAAACAATGGCTGGGGTACATCGAGTCTCATCATTATGTAAAAGATGGCTTTTAGGTACGTATCAAGGTGCGGTAAAGGCTAAGCAACTTGATTATTATTTAGATGAGTTTACATTTCGCTTCAACAGAAGAAAGTCAGATTCACGGGGATTATTATTCTACAGATTGCTTGAGCAAGCAGCGCGTTCTAAGCCGATAACGTACCAATCAATTAAAAATCGATAACCACAATATATAGTGGTTGGTCGTGCTAAGTGGATAGCCCTTTTATATATACAGTATTATTTAGAAATCGCTTAAATCAAGGAAGAGTGTAAATTTTTTTGCGCGTTTACACTTATGTTAAATTATATATTGTATTAATTATCAATAAGTTAGTTTTTGATGGTTTGAGATAATAGGTTTGGGAAACGCGCATGCGCGTTTTTCCAGATGGTGTATTTGAAAAAAAGCTGATAAGTTCCTTTTGTTACAAGTAATTAACAGTGCGCGTTTTTACTGGTCTAATGAGGTAAACGCGCATGCGCACTAATAAAATGTTATATGTACAAGGAGTTGTGGTGAAAAAGTTCTTCAAATATCTAGGTTTTGGTTTTTTAAGCGTTATTATATTTTTTATTGGCATTGGAGTTGTAACATCAATCAATACCGTAGATAAAGAGGCTGTATTCGAACCTTATATTGCTGAAGCGATTCCGAAGTTAGCTTCATGGGATCAAACTTCTTATCAAGAGTTGATGTCAGAAGAGGGCTTTAACGGTGCAACACCAGAGCAGTGGACTTTGTACCTTAATAAATTTTCAAAACTAGGTGAGTTTCAATCAATTGGTAAAGCAGAACTTCAAAATTGGAAAACACTTTCACCAATCGGTAGCCCAAGCGTTACATATGCTGTTTATCAAGTACCAGTCACATTTTCTACAGGTCTTGCTCATGTCCAACTGGCTTTGCAATCATCTGAAGAGAAAGTAGAAATAAATAGTGTTAAGTTTTTATCTGACATTCTTATGCAATAGTACATATAACAAGCCATTCAAAAGGACAAAAAACAGCTTGCTGTCCTTCGTTCCTCAGGCATTATAGCAAGCTGTTTTTTGCCTCTTAATGGGGCGTTATACGGACTTCTCATGAACGATTACCTTCTCCTTCTAGGCGGCGTAGGTTTAGTCAAAGGCAAAGTAAAAGGCTTTGGACCTGCCTTGTTGCAGGCCTCTAAGGACCTTTCTGAGTGCATGAGGTTATCCGGCTGGTCCACAAGTGCCCCATTTGATAAGGTCAGCCTCATTGTCAAATATGGAGCAGACCCTTCACAAAAAGTAGAAATAGGGCGCATCAACAAACATAAAGAACTGGAAGCCTCTATTCAGATCCCATTAGAACAACTCCAAAATTCGTCAAGCCTAGAGGCCGAGATTAAAGAAGTTTCAGTTCATGTACTAAATTTAGTATCAACGAAGTATGGCCTCCCGAAAATCACCGTATAACAATTGGTTCAAATCGTTCGCTTCGCTCACTGGGACGGGCTAAAGCCCGCCCCTTAACCAAACGTTAAGTGCCTATGAAGATCGTCAGCATCATTGCTCTATCGCTAATAATTTGCTGCAACCTATATGCAGAGGACAAATCAATGGATCAAGAAGAAGCCCAAAAAACTTGGGACGAGTACCATGAAAGAATAAAAATGCGCCGCCTTGCAGAAGCGAAAATTATAAATACCGAACTGGTCAGTAATGGCATCACTACAGAAACCGACCTAATACTAGACTTTAATTTCTTCACTCAAGATGAAGACGGTGCCAAAGGTATAAAAGAGCAGCTTAGTGAAAACTATGAAATGTCGATGTATCAGGATGGCGAATACTGGAAAATTTCAGGCACCTCTAGACCGTATGCTGTGAATTTATCCACTGAGCAACATTTAGGTTGGGTAGAGTTCATGCACGATGTCGCCCTTTCTTATGGCTGTATTTTTAGCTCTTGGACTGTTACCGAACATAAAACAAAGAAGTCGTGGTCAAATGAAAGTATTGAAACAGAGTTCGATTAGGTCAGCACTTAACAAGTCAAAGCACTCGGACATGGTAAAGCTGTCACCTTTTTTGTTCCAAAAAAGCCGCCAACTTCACCATGCCGATGTTTGAGGCGTTAAATGCCAAAAGGGAAATATGAGCTACGATCATCCAATCGAAGTAATCGAAAATGATGTTCTTGTTGTCTCGGTTGTAGACTCAGACGGCAATTATTTTATGTGGCAAAAAGGTCTAACCGAAGAAGTCGGTTCGGAAGATGGTATTTACTTCGAATTCGATGACCAAATTAATGGTAGCCACGACCAAGTGTCCGAGTGCACGGTAACCAATGACGGTATTCATGTATTACTTTCTAACGGCAAATTAGAGCATTTTTACTTCCCACCTAAATTCGATAAATTCAAAGAATTACGGGCGGGTCTAAACAAAATATATGCTGAGCATGGTGGCATAATTGAATTCAGCATTTAACAAGCGGCTCCACCGGACAAATTTTATTGTCACCTTTTTTGTACCAAAAAAGCCGCCAACAAAATTTGCTCGGTGAGCCGGGCGTTATGCTTAATCACCAAAAGTCAGTGGTTTATGATTGTTCTTTGTTCCCTTGGCTTTTTAGTTTGGTGTTTCTCGGCAAGTTGGCTTCAGTGGGCGCTGTTTTCCGGACAATTATTCTTTGGCGCTGGAAATTCAGCGAATTGCCTCAATCAATTTTCGGGCAAGCGCGAGGTTGAGGCGGTTGGCTCAATAAGCAATCTGATCTTAGGTTTGTTTAGAATTAGCGGTCAAAGTTCAAAGTCTGATTTTCAAAATCATGAGTCATTTCAGTTTTTTGGTTTTTGGTTTTTTTTTGTGAATCAAAGCTGAGTTAATCTTGGTTTTGGTAAAACGTAAGTCATTGAAGCTTAAGCATAACAAACGGTTCAAGAGGGACAGCCAACGCGCGGCATTTTTACCATGCGTTAGTTTTTGTGGTTACGGTGTTATGCGGAAGCTTGGTAATGGCGTTGGCTGCCCCTTAACCGGGCGTTATGCACCGAAGGAGAATCCGTGCAAGAAGTAGATGACGAATTTTATGAGCGTGCTGATGCGCACATTCATTTGTCCAACGATCAGATAAATGAAAAGGCCACCCTAGGCAAAGTAAGTGCTTCAAATATGTACGCTACGGCTCGTTTCAATGCATGGGTTAGCGCGTGCAGCTGGAATAATGGCCAAGAAATGGCTGCTTCCAAGCAAGAGACACTAGACTACTTCGTCACTGAATACCGAAAAATGCTCGAAGAAAACCTAGATGATTACATCGAAAACTTCGAGTCTTACATGAGGCCCAGCGAGTAATGCATAACAAGGCCATTAAATTCGCTCCCTACGGTCGCCGGACGCTCGCAAACTCGCGCCGTTTATGGCGGCGTTAGGTGCCACTTAGTCAGAGATCGTTCATACTTTATCAAAAGTTGATTTTAGCAAAAATTATTTTAATAGGGGATTTATATGCCATTAGAAAAACAATGGTCCTTTGAAGATAGTGCGCTATGGAAGCTTAAACTGAGGCTTCAATTTAGTGGTTGGTTACAATATATTATTCATGCAGCATGGATATCGATACTACTGCTGATTACTGGAGTCGGTTGGTTAATTGGGCATTGGCAAGTTTTGTTGTTTTGGTTACCACTTGGTTTAGCTACATTGTTGAGTATCGCGCTGGTTGGCACGATAATCATGGTTAAATATGGATTACACCCCACCGAAAAAATACCTCCCAATAAAAATCATCTCGATGCATTTGATTTGATGCGATCACGTCAATCATGCCGTTCATTTCAATTTCGTAATTTAACAGCCGATCATCATGCTGAATTACTCAAGGCGGTTCAGTTTCATACTCAAGAAAACCAACTACTTGGGCAAAAACCTATTCGATTTGAATATATCAAGCCACCATTAATCGTTTGGCCCGTTGTTGGTGCGCACGAATTTTTGGTAGCCATTGCCCCAAAGGAATATGACCGCTTATCAATCATTGATGTTGGTCGGAGTTTGCAAAAAATTGTGATTCAAGCAACTCGCATGGGTATTGCGACTTGTTGGATAGGGCCAGGCGCCGATAATAAAAGCATTCTGCAACATCTAGATGACAAGATCGACCCAGAAAACGATCATGTCATTTGTGTTTGTGCAATCGGCTATGATTCGATGTATAAGCCATTATTCATTCGCTTCTTTAATCGCTTAATGCATAAACGTTTACCATTATCGGAACTGTTTTTTTCCGACCCGTCACTTAGTACACCATTGGATACTCAAGCCAATCCATATAGTCTTTATGGACGTTGTTATGAGGTTTGCCAGTGGTCACCGTCGTCATACAATGGGCAAACTACTCGCTGTGTCGCAATAACAGAGCAGGAAAAAGGTGAAGAAAACATCATTCGTTTTGATTTCTTCACCTCCATCAGCTCGCGGTATTATGCCGCTGTTGCACTTGGTATCTGGCTTGCAAACTGGGAAACAGGTTGTGAGGCTTTGAATATGCGCGGTCATTTTAAAGTTCTGCCACCTATTACAGCAGCTCCTGAGCTGCCACGCTACGACATCAGCTGGGTAGTTAATTGAAACCCCTTAGCAGGTGGTTTTATTGAGCTCTGATACACTTAAAACCTATATGGTCAGTATGTTATTCAAGCGTAATGGGCACCTAACAAGCGGCTGCACCGGACAAATTTCCGCTGTCACCTTTTGTGCAAAAACACGCACAAAAGCCGCCATCAAAATTTTGCTCGGTGAGCCGGGCGTTAGGGCCCGTCAGGTAGGTGATATGGATTATTCGAAAACATTGGAAGTATTAGAAAATGATATCTGGGAAGAGCCAGAATTCAATTCTCATTTAGTTACAGCTTGCCACAAACTACGTAAAACCCCTTTAAAGAATTTAACGGCTGAAAACCTTAGAATGCTCATCGGCCAAGAAATTGGACTGATCTACTTAATACCTTTGGCTTTAGATATCCTTGAAAATCATTTGTTGGTATCAGGTGATATGTATGAAGGTGATTTACTATGTTCTTTGTCGGGTGTCAGCAAGCAGTTTTGGGATTCAAATACAGAGTTAAAAGCTAGAGCGTTTGATTTAATTCATTCTATTGACTCTGTACTGGAGACACTGCAAAGAGCTAAAAGCAAGCTAGACAGCAATATTTCGTGGTAATGTGCCCTAACAAGCCAAGCAAGTGGGACAATTACATGTGGGCTCCCTTCGCTTCGCTCCGTATTTTAGCCCACATGTAATTGCCCCTTCTTGGGGCGTTAACTGCTCTTAGAGGTTTGAGTGATCTACGAAATTCGAATTAATGATGTAGTAATTGGTACTACCAACTTAGAGGGTGGTGATCCGCCGATGGGGTTCGTATTTGGCACTGTCACTCCAACTGAAAACTATGAGTTTTTATCTGGTGTGGTCAAAGCTGAGCTATATGAGCAGGGCCGAGATACCGAAATCAAATGTGAGTCTATTTCTTTTGAAGACCTTACAAAGGAAATGGGAGAAATGTGCATTGAAGTCACAGCTCTTATAGATTCTTATGAAGAATATGATAAGTATTTTAAACACCATCGAGAAGCTTATGAAAAGCAGTTCTCGTAATCAGCAGTTAACAAGTAAAGGCATTGGACGCGATAAAGCCGCGCCCATGCTTTAGGCGTTAAATGCCATGGATACATTAGCGAAACTTGCAGATAAAAATAAAGCCCAAGAGAAGCACAGAAGTAAAGAGCGCTTTCTGACTACTGTTGTGGTGCTGGTTTTAATTCCATGTTTCTTTGGGATTGCCATAGATGTCGGAGTAATTAATTCTTCTGCGAGCTTTAATTTGTGGCTTTTCGGCTTTGGTGCGCTTTGCTTTGGGTTACCCTTAGCGGCTATGGGTGACTTAATGCTTTTTTCGCGCTGGCTAAAGATAACGGGCCTGATTGTTGCTCAAAGTTGGTTTATTTACTTTTGGGCCTTCCAGATGCAATCTTGGCTTGCGTTTGTGCCTTTACTGCCTGCATTTGTGCTGCTGCAAATCCAAATGCGAAAAATCAAACAACAATCAGAGCATGAGTAAAATAACATTTAACAAGTTACTTAATTTCGTTCCGGCCACAAACAGCGTGGCCTCCACTGGACTGCCTTTGCTTCGCTGCGGCAGCCAATTAGCAAAGCGTTATGTGTTTTGGTGAGCCATGGAAGACTTTATTTCTTTAATAGCCAGAGGTGTTTTTTGGCTTTTCGTTGAAATGTTTTTTTATAAATTATGTTACGTTGTGGGTTACTACTCTTTACGCCTTATCTCGGCGGGAAAGCACCCCAAGTATGAGCTTGAATTGCATGAAGAAGTTGAAAACTATCTATGGGGAAATTCTTTGGTTTCGCTCTTTGGGCTGCTACTAATCGCATTTACTATAGGAGTACTTTTACATTGCGTAATTTGAGAAAACACATAACAAACAAAGGCAAGGCGACGCATACCGCGCGCTTGCTTTGAGCGTTAGGTGTCTGGGTAAACATGAAACTTAAGAGTTTAATTTTAATATGCTCATTAACATTTATTGGATGTGAGTCAAATAACTCATCATCTCAAGAAGTTGATGGCGTTAAAATTATCGGCCTTATCTCGGAGGCTACTGCTCGCGATTTAATCACTTTGTCAATGATGTGCTCTGATCTTAGTTGTCTGGGTAACAGGAAAGAATCTGTGCCTCAGTGGTTGAAAGGTTATTCGAAAATTGGGTATATAAGTCTAGAAAGTAGAACTGTTTATAAGGTTTGGGTTAGAGCTCATGATCATGCTTATCTAGCGCTATATTTTACGCAAAATGAAAATGGATTTGAATTGAGTGACTTCGGCTTCGGTGAATTGAACTAGCACACCTAACAAATGCATTAAAATTGACGTCTAACAGTTGGCTGGCGCTCATTCTTCGCTTATTTTAGCCAACTGTTATCCGCAATTTATGCGGGCGTTATAAACCACAAGGAGAGTTCAGTTGAATATTAATGCTACGCTGCTCGGCGAGATCATGATTGTATTCATATTAGTTGTAGGTGTATTAAGTTACTACCTCGGTCGTCGTAAAACACAAACGCCGATTTTGGCTGGTTTGCTCGGTTTAGTGCTTTCAATCATTCCACCGTTTGGCTTGGTTTATCTGGTGGTGCTCGTGCTTAAAAAAGATGTAGGTTCTACATCGGAGACAGTAAGTGGGTAAAGTGGTTTATAATCGGGTAGCTGGAGGTATCTAGCCTCCAGCCCCCACACCACCCTGCATGCGGCTCCGCACAGGGCGGTTCATTTAGAACCCCTAACTAAACTTTCTGGTTAGGATAATGAACTGCGATCCATCCATCTCTTAGTGAATATAATCCTGCTTTCTTCAGATACTCATTACTTAACGCTTGCTGTATTCCTGGTGTCTTCGAGCTACGCCAAGGGCCTTTACTTGTGATACCACAAGCAACAGCAGCTTGGATCCTGACGCCACGTTTTAGTAAGTTTTGTACCTTGGTCCGTGGTTTTCGCCACTGACGCCAGTAGCACATACGTACACGACGTCGGATCCAGTGATCTAAATCGACACATCCTTGATAAGCGTTAGCGATACCAAAGTAGTTGATCCAGCCTTGCATGTATTGACGCACTTTAAACAGCTGATACTCCATACTAACGCCCCAATTTCGGTTCGTTAGTCGTCTCATCTTTTGTTTGAAAATGTGCAATGTTTTAGCATGCCACTGGATTTTCCCGCGATTAAATGTGAAGCCTAGGAACTTGCTTTGACTTACCTTAACCACTTGGCTTTTCTGTTCATTAACAACCAGTTTTAGCTTAGTGGCAAGGTATTGAGTGATGCTCTTGAGTACTCGTTCTCCCGCTCGAATAGACTTTACCAAAATGATAAAGTCGTCCGCGTAGCGGGCGAATTTATGCCCTCGGCTTTCCAGCTCTTTATCCAGACTATCCAACATAATGTTAGAGAGTAATGGCGAGAGTGGACCACCTTGAGGCACACCTTCAAAGCTTGCTTCAAATTGGCCATTGACCATCACACCTGCTCGAAGGTACTTACCAATAAGCGCCAACAGCCGCTTATCCTGCACCTTGCTTCTAAGTAGAGTCATCAAGAGATCATGATTAACTCGGTCAAAGAACTTAGACAGATCAACATCGACGGCAAATTTGCGTTTCTGTTTAATGATATCCCGTACTTGCAGTACCGCTTGCTTGGCATTTCTGTTCGGCCTAAAGCCAAAGCTGTTAGTCGAGAAGAATGGGTCAAACAGTGGCGTGAGTATTTGAGCAATGGCTTGCTGTATCACACGGTCAATAACGTTCGGGATCCCCAATTTGCGTTTACCGCCATCGGGTTTGTCGATCTCCACGCGCCTGACCGCTGAGGGTTGGTATTCACCTCGTTCCAATTGAGATTTACACTGTTGCCAGCCGCCTTGTTGCATCCAGAGCGGGAAGGCTTCGATGGTCATGCCATCGATGCCCGCCGCACCTTTATTGGCTTTAACTTGACGCCAAGCTCGGTGTAGATTTTCAGGTTCGAGCAGTTGTTGAAATAGATCGC
>NZ_JAUOET010000030.1:0-52983 GCF_031932075.1 Shewanella sp. SP1S2-4 | reverse complement strand
TGTTCCAGACATTTTCTAGCACTTCCTCCATCCATGGAGGTCGTACGAAAAGTCTTAGACAGAATATCGAAACTTGATAAAGTGCGAACTCAAACAAAGCAAATCAGCTTTCCGAATTATTATTAACGTGGTCCAGAGATGGACACGGTAATAAACAGAATTTGCTTGGTGACAATAGCCTTGTGGAACCACCTGATCCCATCCCGAACTCAGAAGTGAAACGCAAACGCGCCAATGGTAGTGTGGGGTCTCCCCATGTGAGAGTAGGTCATCGCCAAGCGCCTAATTATCTCATTGAGATGTAACGAAGCCAGCTGAATAAGCTGGCTTTTTTGCGTCTGTAATTTGTTAAATCAGCGTTAATACAGAACATTGTTCTATTCGTTTTAGCTCTGGTCATTTCGCTAGTTCTTTACGTTTTTTCCTTCCTTTATTTCAGACTTTTATACTCTAAGTTGATTATTTACATCAAGATCTCGCTTAGTTTGATAAGTCCTTTTGCTTAGTGGTTAGTTTCCCGTTAGCATACAAAACTATTCACATTTTTGTTAAAGGCTGTCTGTTGCCTATGCTTCGTAAGCTTTCGCTCGCGGTACTGCTCCCTCTGTGTATGCTGACACTATATTTAGTGTTGGTCATAGGCGAGTACCTGTTTGAAAGCGATCAAGTGCGTGCTGAATTGGCGCAGCGACAATCGACACTGATAAAGCAGCAGTTGTTCCGGATGCAGAATGTGGTTCAATCGGCGCAGGCTTTACAGGATGTGGAGCGGATCGAGCAGGAGGTTTCCTTAGCTGCGCTGGATATGGGCACTATGGTTTATATCTTAGTTGATGCTGATAGCCGTATTCGTTTTGCAAACCATACTGTTTGGCGCGATAGCAATGCCATGCAAGTCATTGATGGTTATGATGCTACTCGTCATCGTGCTGTGGTTCAGGCTTTCCTGCCACAAATTCTCGTTAATCTCGAACGCTTAACCATTCAAGCATATTATCCCGTCTTGCCTCAGTATGGTGGTGCGGTTGATTTGATTTATCTTGAAGCCGATTTAGCGCCTTTAGTTGCCGAAGCTTCCGCTAAGTTACAACAACGTTTTATGCGGGTGTGGGGGCTGGGTGGATTATTACTGATTGGTTTTACCTTCATTCTCTATTTCCTGTTGATCCGTCCATTTCAAATATTAAGCGAGGCCGCTAAACAGGTAGGGGCTTCTTCCTTTTCGACATCGATCCCTTGGAGTTCATCAGAAGTTTTATCATTGCAAGCCAGTTTGCAGCAGGTACATGAACGTTTGAGCCGTGCCGTGAAACAGTTGAATGACAGCGAACTGCGCTGGCTGTTTGCGGTGGAAGGTTCGCGGAACGGTATTTGGGATTGGGATATCAGCACGGGTGAGGTTTTTCTTTCTGATCGCTGGAAAGAGATGATCGGTTATGCGCCGGATGAATTAGCGGGCGTATTCCAGACTTGGGAAACGCGGTTACATCCCGATGATAGGGATATCGTACTTGATGCTTTGCAGGAGTACGTTAGCGGTAAGAGTAAGGAATTTGAAAGTGTCCATCGCCTGCGACATAGAGAGGGGCATTATGTGTGGGTGCTGGATCGCGGCATGTTGGTTGATTGGGACCCTCAAGGACGTCCGACTCGGATGATCGGCATTCATATGGATGTGTCAGAAAGTGCCAAGAACCATGCTGCGATTAATGAACTTGTGGATCAATCGGTTACGGGTCGCAAGATGTTACCCGATGTCTTTATGGCGCGACTGTCGCAATTTTTAACCCAAGGTAATAGTTCAGGTCAATGGGGAGCATTGCTGCTTGTTGAGGTGGATAGATTAGGCTTGGTCGCGACTCTAAACTCCCACGAATTAGAGCGCTTACTCACGCAAGTGGCTGCACGTCTATCGAGTTATTTTACTGAGAATATTACCGTTGGCCGATTGGAGTCCGGTGATTTTGTTTTGCTGGCTAAAGACTTAGCGGTTGATGCTTCAGTGGCTGCGCGTCGTGCTTTAGCGCTTGCGAGTGAGTTAAGGCAAGTGATTGCTCGACCATTCCATTATGGTCATCATTATTTTGAGCTTAGCGCGAATGTGGGGATTTGTTTGCTCGACAGCATAGAGACCTTAGATCCTGCTTTAGTCATGCGCCGCGCCGAGTTAGCAACCTTGAGTGCTAAGCAACCTGGGCAAGCGGGATGCGCTTTCTATCATGCTGAGATGGATTTACGTCAGAGCCGTGATGAACAGTTACAACAGGAGTTACAGACGGCATTACAGCAAGATAGCATGACGTTAATGTTCCAACCTGTGATGAATGCGCACAGTGAATTGGTCTCGGCTGAAGTGCTCACACGTTGGTATCGTACCGATGGCGAGTTTATCCCGCCTGCAGAGTTTGTAGCGTTAGCCGAACAGGGAGGAATGATTGCTGAACTCGATTTTTGGGTCGCTAATCGTGTGTGTCAGTTTATTCAGACATCCCATGCCCAAGGCCGGAGTTTGCCGACTTTAACTCTTAATATCAGTGCATTCTCATTTGGTCAGGCAGATTTTGTTGATGCATTGGTTGCGTTAGTTAAAGAGCATGGCATTACGGCTCATCAACTGGGTATTGAACTCAATGAGGCCGCATTGTTAATGCAACCACAGTTTGTGGCTGAGCGCGTGTCTAAGTTAGTTGATGCAGGGATAGGTATCGTCCTCGATCATTTCGGTTCTGGCTCGAGTGCTTTAAGTTGTTTAGCCAACCAGCCATTAGTTGCGGTTAAATTGGATATGAGTTGTATTGATTCATTAGCCGCAATGCCACAAAGAGTGAAGGCGTTAATTGTCTCTGCGCAGCAGTTTAATTTGCACGTGGTGGCTAAAGGCGTTGAATCACCCCAACACTATCAAGCCTTTGTTGAATTTGGCTGTGATGGTTATCAGGGCTATTTATTCAGCCGAGCGCTAAACCAAGCGGACTTTATCCAGCTTGTTTGTCCTCGTCCTTTATTGCGAAGCGTTTAAAGAAGTCGAGCGCATAATTTAAGGCTTGGTTCCGATAGGCGTCTTTTTCCATAAAAATCTCATGGGCAGCCCCTGCGATCACCTTCAATTGGCAATGAGTGCTCACCGCAAGATTCTGGGCCGCATTATCAACAATCTTATCTTCACTCGCTTGCAGTATCAGGATTGGCGTGCGAATTTGCGCCGTTGCCAGTACGCAAGTGTCTGCTGCATCTAAAGATTCTGTCAACCAACGGTTAGTTGGGGAACCGAGTTGTAACTTAGGGGCCGCGTCATACAAGTCTCGATAGGCTTGGTATCTACTTTGGCAATGGGTTAGCTCATTTCCTTTGAAGGGAACCGGCTTATAGTTTTGTCCTCCAAGCACATAGTTAGGTTCACCGCCATTGAGTGTGGTATCGAGTTTACTGGCTAACCAGCGCACGAATGCTTTTGGCATAGGTAATTTGATGCCATACATGGGCGCTGAAAATACCGCGGCGGTAAAAATATCGGGATGTTGTTTGAGATACAAAGTGCCAATCGCGCCACCCATTGAATGGCCAAGTAGCATGAGTTGTTTGTCGTTTTGCGGTAACACTTTCTTCTGCATAAACAGTGCAAAATCATCAATATAATCATTGAATCTTCGCACATGACCCATGTGTGGATTGATTGTCATACGATCCGACAATCCTTGGCCACGGTGATCGATGGCATAAACTGAGTAACCCTGTTGGTATAAGTCGAAGACCAATTCTTGGTACTTTAAATAGGATTCAACTCGGCCACTGCTGAGAACGATTGCGGTATGTGCTTGGGGATGTTTGACCATCATATAAGCCAGCGTGATGCCATCAGCTGTGATCAGCGTGTCTTGAACAACGCTTTGCCAGAAGGCTTGCTGCTCTGAGGTATTTAAATCGTGTTCAGTCGAAAATGTCGCTTTGGCTTGGCTCATACTCAGTCGCAAATCATTTGGCTTGAATGGTTTGCTAGAGTGTAACAGACAACCATGGGAGTCTGAAAATACCGACTCCCATGGTTGTGATTAACTTAGCGTGTCGCCTTTTTAGCTTCAATAAAATCATTGATTTGCTGTTCGAGGATCGACATAGGTACTGAGCCATTTTCGAGCACAGCGTCGTGGAAGGCGCGAATATCAAACTTGTCGCCGAGTTCCTGTTCTGCTTTAGCGCGTAAACGCTTGATCGTTAACTCGCCAATCTTGTAGGACAAGGCTTGTCCTGGCCACGAAATATAACGGTCAATTTCGGTCGTGACATTGTGTAGTGATAGCGCGGTATTGCTGGCCATAAAATCGATGGCTTGTTGACGACTCCATCCTTGGGCATGCATGCCTGTGTCTACGACTAAACGCGCCGCCCGCCACATTTCATAGGTTAAGCGGCCAAAGTTACTGTAGGGATCTTGGTAGAAGCCAGCCTCCAAGCCTAAATATTCGCAATACAGACCCCAGCCTTCACCGAAGGCAGAGATATAGCCATAACGACGGAAGTCAGGGAGTGAGGTTAGCTCAGAGTTGAGTGAAATTTGCAGATGATGACCGGGTACGGCTTCGTGCAAAGTTAAAGCTTCTAACTCGTAGAGTGGGCGCTTGTCCAATGCATAAGTGTTGACCCAGTAGTAACCGGGTTCGTCATCGCTGTTCGATCCTGAATATCGTCCTGTGGTGTATTTCGGCGCAATTTCGGCGGGCACTGGCGCTATGCCGTAGGGTTTACGGGGAAGTTTGCCGAAGTACTTAGGCAGCATGGCATCGGCTTTTTTGGCAATAAATGCCGCTTCTTTGAGTAACTGATCGGCACTTGTGGTGTAGAACTGGGGATCGGTCCGCAGGAAATGTAAAAAGTCGGCAAAGCTGCCTTTAAAGCCAACGGACTTGATGATTTGCTCCATCTCTTGGCGGATACGCTTTACTTCTTTTAAGCCCAGTTCATGCACTTCTGCCGACGTCATATTCAAGGTCGTATAGTAACGTACTCGATTCTCATAAAACTCAGCACCGTTAGGTAAGCTGCTGGCCGCGATATTTTCCCGTGCATTGGGAATGTACTCTTTGGTCATAAAATCATAGAAGTTTTGGTACAACGGCAAGACTTTTTGCTCGACTAAGACGCGACCTTCTTGGGTCAGCTGAGTTTTTTGTGCTTCAGTGAAATAGCTGGGGTATTGGGTAAAAGGTTTGAAATAACCGCTCTTTTCCACAGGGACGATATAAGCACTGATACTGTCTTCAAAGCCATTGAGTGTCACTTTAGGTGGCGTTATTCCCTCGGCTAATCCTTGCTTTAGCCAGTGAGTTTGCTGGGCGAAATAGGTCGGGAGTGCATTGAGTTTGGCAATATAGTTGCGGTAATCCTCAAGGGTGTTGAATCTTCCCTGTGCGATTGAGGTGATATAAGCGTGGAAGCCGCTTTCCGCGGTAATGGGCAGGTAATAATCCTTAAAGCGATATAGGTCGACATCGTTTTGGATCTGATCTTCCAGTATTTGAGCGTTAATCTTATTTTCTTTACTCAAGCTGCTGCGGTCGAGTGCTTTGAGCTGCGCTAATACTGCGATTTGGCCTTGATTGAGCTTAGCGAGCGCAGCTGGCGAGAGATCCGATAACTTTCCTGCGGCACTGGCATCGCCCATGCTGTAAGCCATTTCAGGACTCGCGCTGAGCTGTAATTGCCAGCTTTGGTCGATAATCGCCTGCAGCGCGGGAGCTATGGGCTCAACTTGCGATTGTGTTGCTGATATTGTCTGTGGCGCTGAGGTTTGGCTATTTTCTGTGGTTTGAGTGGTACTGCAGGCGCTTAATGCGCATATCAATAAACTGGGGGTTAAGAGTTTATGCATAGTCGATCTCTGATATTTTCGTTGTTATTGAAGTCATTATGCCTGATGAATACGGCAGTTCCTTGTATGGATATTAAGCAGAATTGTGACTGAATGTGAATTTAAATGCGTTTGGCGCATAAATGCCCCTGAAAATGCGTGTTAAACTTAGTGTCCGCCCGCGACCAAATAACAAAAGCATTGGCTGGGTAGTTCAAATAGGGGTTAAATATGATTGATACATCCATTCCATTGGTGGATCTGCATCGTCACCTAGACGGTAATGTGCGAGTAAACACCATTTGGGAACTAGGACACCAACACGGCATTGCGCTACCTGCCGATTCTTTAGAGACTCTCGCACCTTTTGTGCAAATTCAGGGGAAAGAAACTAGCTTAGTCGCCTTCTTAAAGAAGCTCGATTGGATGGTTGGCGTACTCGCTGACTTGGATGCGGTTAAACGCGTTGCCTATGAAAACGTTGCCGATGCGGCATTGTCTGGCTTAGATTACGCTGAGTTACGTTTTAGTCCTTACTATATGGCGATGAACCATAAGTTACCGATTGAAGGCGTAGTTGAAGCAGTAGTCGACGGCGTTAAAGCGGGCTTAAAAGACTATAACGTGAAGATCAATTTGATTGGTATTTTGTCACGTTCATTCGGTCAAGCCGCTTGTACTCAAGAACTTGAAGGCTTACTTACCCATAAACAACATCTCGTGGCTATGGACTTAGCTGGCGATGAAATGGGTTTCCCTGGCGAGTTATTTAACGAGCACTTTAAACGTGTTCGTGATGCAGATCTTGCGATTACGGCTCACGCCGGTGAAGCCGCGGGTTCACAAAGTATGTGGCAAGCGATTCAAGAACTTGGCGCGACGCGAATTGGCCACGGGGTGAACGCGATTCACGATCCTAAGTTGATGGAATATCTCGCTAAGCACCGTATTGGTATCGAATCTTGCCCAACCAGTAACTTGCATACTTCTACAGTCGCTTCTTACGCTGACCATCCTTTTAGAACTTTTATGGATGCAGGCGTATTGATCAACTTAAATACCGATGATCCCGGTGTGAGCGCTATCGATATTAATCATGAGTATCGTATTGCTAAATCCGAACTCAAGTTAACCGATGCTGAGTTAGCGCAGGTGCAACGCAACGGCGTTGAAATGGCGTTTTTATCCGACAGTGAGCGTAAAGCGCTGTATGCCGCTAAGGTATAAGCTCTGAGTCATTAATAAAAATAGCTATAAATAAAAAATCCGACTCTAGAGTCGGATTTTTTTATGAGCATTCGCGAGTGCAGCGATAGGCGCTTTAGATCACGCGCGAGAACTGTTGCTGACGCGCTTTTTGACGATAGTAAAGGTCGAAACACATACAGATATTGCGGATCAATAAACGGCCAGTTGGGCTGATAGTGATCTGTCTGTCGACGATTTCAACTAACTTGTCATCGATAAATGTCTGCATTAACTTAAGATCTTCCGCGAAATAGGTTTCGAAGTTAATCCCCAGTTTCTCATCAATTTTCGCCATATCTAGTTCGAAGTGGCAAATCAGCTGTTTAATCACTACGCGGCGGATTTCATCGTCACGGTTCAGGCTGCAACCTTTCCACAAAGCATGGCCTTCCTTATCTATGGCTTCATAGTAAGGGCGGATATCTTTCTGGTTTTGTGCATAGCAGTCGCCAATCTGACTGATGGACGACACGCCAAGACCTAACAAATCACATTCTTCTTGGGTGGTATAACCTTGGAAGTTGCGGTGCAGTCTGCCTTCACGCTGTAACTTGGCTAACTCGTCATCGGGTTTAGCAAAGTGGTCCATACCTATATATTGGTAACCCGCGCCAGTTAAGGTCTCGATAGTTTGGTGCAGCATTTCGAGTTTTTGTTTTGGCGAAGGTAAATGCTCATCTTTGATCTTACGTTGAGCGGCAAAGCGCGCAGGTAAGTGAGCATAGTTAAATACCGACAGACGGTCAGGCGATAAATCTAAAACGCGCTGCATAGTGACGGCAAAGGTTTCTGGCGTTTGGTGTGGCAAACCATAGATTAAATCTATGTTGGTTGACACAAAACCCATGGCTTTCGCTTTGGCCATCAAGTCGAAGATAAATTGCTCGTCTTGTTCGCGATTAACGGCAATTTGCACTTCTTTATTGAAATCTTGTACGCCGATGGAGATCCGGTTGAAGCCCGCTTCTTTCAATGTGTCGAGCATTGACAGCTCTATCTCGCGAGGATCGACTTCAATCGAGTACTCGCCTTCTTCCGCAAAGTTAAAGTTAGCTTTAATCAATGACGTAAGTTTAAGAATCTGCTCAGGATTTAAGAACGTAGGTGTACCGCCGCCCCAATGCATTTGGGTTACGCTGTAATGTTTAAACAGGGGCGCACGTTTGATAATTTCTTGGCTTAAATATTCAATGTACTGATCGGCTTTGTGTTGGTGGCGGGTGATGATTTTATTACAGCCGCAGTAATAACAAAGCTTGGCGCAGAACGGGATATGAATATACAGCGACAGTTTATCGCTTTTGCTATTTTCAATGGCCGTCAGCAGGTTTTGTTCGGTGAATGTGTCATCGAACTCCAATGCCGTTGGGTAAGAGGTATAACGGGGACCGCTGTAGTTATACTTTTCGATCATCGACTGATCCCAGCTAATCTGAGTGGGCTGCTTCAAGGCGTGTCCTCCGTGGGTAAATTAGCAACAAGCGAAGTATGCAAGGTTCTTAAGTAAATAACCTTGATCTAGGTTGTAAAAATGACGTCTGTCTTTTTAGAAGTTACGCAATATCTATCAAAAAAGTACGCTTGTCTGTCGATATATGGTGGTTTTGTGCGCAGGCTCACGGGAGAAAGCAGAGTAAGATTGGAGTGGGTTTTATCGAGATGACCTGAAAACCACAACATAAGTGGTCTTGAGGTATAACAATGAGCGAGTTTAATGCATCGCTTTGGCTTGGTAATCCGCCAGTTTTTTCGCATCATCACTGATGCCTTGCTCTAATGCCGCTTCGGACTTCATTCTGATCAAATCTAACTTCATCCTTTCTTGCTTAGGCAAGGCTTGACGAGCGTCCATGATGGGATGATTTTTAATTAGCTCAAAGTGTTTGAATAATGAAGGGTAATCAGGAGCCACACGCTCACTCAATGACAGGATTTCAAATAATCGCCCAATTCTGACCACGCCTTCAGAGATCTCACAGCGGTCTTCAATCATGGCAGTGGCGATATAGCGGATATCATCTAAAACTTGGGCGCGTTTTGCATTCGCCGTGACTTCACGCTCGGCTTGTTCGGCCTGCTGACGCTTTTTTTGCTGCTTGAGTTTTAGGATTAAGAAGGTGGCGTAGCTACTAAGCGCTACTATGATGATAAAACCGAGAATAATGATAGCCGTAGACACAGAGACTCCTTATATGAATGGCATAAGGAGCACAGCTAAAAAACTGAGTTCCCTATGCCTTAGCACTGAGAGGTTTAGAACTTGTCTTGATAATCTTTCAGTAAGTCAGCGCCTGATTCGAACTTATCGAACAACTCATCGTCAGACAAAGACTTAGCTGGTGATGAAGGTGCGTCATCATCCATATCGTCGCTAATGCCCAGTTTAACCATCAGAGCTTCAATCTTATTCAGCTGTTGATCTAACCATTTTTGATCTACATCGTTGAGATCACGGCCTTCTTCCAGCATATCTAACAGCTGATTTAGTCTTGGATCTTCTTCCAATTTCAGCAGTTTTTGCTCGTCAGTCAGCTTAGCTTGTTTCACTTTTGGCTGGGCGGCTTTATCTGTAACCACTGCCGCTGGAATCGCTAAAGCAATAGGCTTTTTGCTGCCATGACGCGGGTCTTTTTTCTTCGCGGCCTGCTGTTGCGGCGCTTGCGCTAAAATTAAGCTTTCGTTATGACGACTGCCTGATTTATTGCCAGAATCTTTACGTTTGCCAGTCGCTACAGCGCGATCTTGCTTCTTCACTCTTGGCTGTAACTTAGGGCTGTTCTCGCCGCCCTTGCGTGTTTTCTTGCTACGAGACATGGTCTTCTCAATTGTTTACAACGTATGGCCCCGCAGACTAAGGTTGAGCTTGTCTACAAGGTGCGAAATTAGGCCGAGTGTTATACCAGATTATGATGTTTTTTGCATCAAAACGAGGTCCTTTGCGGCAAATAATAGTTCAAAATCGCTATTGTTTGCTAGGTACTCGAAGGTTTGTCGCTGGTAAAAGCTCACATGGGTGAGGTTGTTCTTGTAATGCCACTTAGCAAAACCATCTAATTCAGTCAGTAACGGTGTGCTTATCGCTAACCAACCACCAGGATGCAGTAGTCGAGAGAGTAAGGCCCACTCTTTTATTGGGTACTGAAAATGCTCAAAAACGCGATAACAGCAGATAAAATCATATTCTTGCTTTAACACATCATGATTCGGGGCAAAAAAGGGATCGTATTGGTTTAACTTGTGGCCCGCATTTTCTATTGTCGCTAAACTCTCATTATCGAGTATGCGTCCAAAATTCAATCCTAATAAACTACCAGCTTGCTGCTGCTCTAATTGCGCTAACAGCGGCAAAATAAATTGCGATAGCTGCTTTTGCTTCAACGCTATGCGTGAACGACCGTATCTTTGTTTCTCTGCCGCGGGTGGTAAATGGCTATTGGCATCCGCAAAGGTTAACTCACATGTCTTGCAAACATAAAAACTCCGTTTTTTATCTTGGTGAAGGAGTTGTGTCTGACTGTTATGACAAAGAGGGCATCTGGGCATTGAGTCTGCTGAAGTGGTTATTAAGGCTTTGATTGTACCAATTATATTGGTCGAGTGCACATTTTAGACACTGGTGGTGTATTTACACCAAAGAAAAAAGGCGGCAGTTAAACTGCCGCCTTACAAAGGGTGCTTTAGCACCTTATCCTGATTCCAAGTATCCATACTTGCTATGCGACTTTCCCGGTCGGTATCCTTCTTTTTTTTACTGCTTTCCCTGCATTATTTTTGTTAACGGTCTTCCAGACACTTTATTTTTTTCTGTCGCCATCCTGACCACAGTTTCCGTAGATGGTCTCGCGACACATCATTGTATAGCATCGTCATCATTGACGTTTAGTTAACCATCCGTGTTACTTAAGTACCTTCCAGTGATAACAAGCATCCAGCCAGTGCATCCTAAGCTTATCGCTTCCTTTGCGACAGTTTACATCATGTGAACTGTGTCCTGATGGGGCAAGTTACCCTGAGTGTAAGGCGTTTTGCTAGAAGCAAATTGGCGTTATCGGCCATCCCTTACAAAATGGTGCTGACCTGGATTTCAAGTGGAAATCACGACTCTTGTTATTATTAGAGAGTGGTCTTAAGTATATTATTGTTATTGAGTGTCTTTATTCTTATATCTTGAATGTTAATTATACCGAAACCTGTAAGTTATTATTAATCTTTTTGTACAAACAGATGGGTTTATCTCGGTACGGGGCTTATTAAACCCAAATCTGTGATCTATGTCAAGCATGAATCTCATGCAGTTTACGTTCACGTCAACTTGGTGGTCTAAAAAAAGGGTGATAATACACCCCTTCCTTAACTCACTAAGATTACTTCAGGCTAGAAAGATACTTAGATAGTGCGTCGATATCGCTATCGCTTAGCTTTTTAGCCACATCTTGCATCATGCCGTTCAGGTCATTATGACGACCCGCTTCACGGAATTTTGTCAGTTGGATCTTGATGTAGTTGGCGTGTTGGCCAGCCAATGTTGGGAAGCCTGCAAGTTCAGCGCCTTTACCATCTGGGCCATGACATGCCATACAAGCGGTAATACCACGTGAAACATCGCCACCTTTGTAAAGTTTCGCGCCTAACTCAGGGACATCTTTCGCTTCAGCCACTTGGATTGCTTGGCTAGAAAAATATGCAGTAATGTCGAGAATATCCTGATCGCTTAGAGGCATTGCCATGCCACTCATGATAGGATCCATACGACCGTCTTTACCGCCAGTTTGCGCTGCACTACGGAAATCATGTAGTTGCTTTTGGAGGTAAGTGGCGTGTTGGCCCGCAAGTTTAGGGTACATATCGATCATACTGTTACCGTCCATACCATGGCAGGCTGAACAGACAATGATTTTCGTTTTTCCCGCTTCAGCATTACCTTCAGCAATCGCAGGTGAAGATATGGCGGCAATTACAACAGACAGCGCAAGAGCTAGCTTTTTCATGGCGTTCCAACTTCTGGTTAAGATTATTATCCTGAGCTTACTAGGGTGACCCGCAAGCGTGGTAAAATATGATTAATGTGATCGGAGTAATATTTTACACGAAAACGTGGAAAAGTAAGTAATTCTTCATAAATTATGGTATTGCGTAGAAAAATTTCGGAGTAAATAGTGACTGAATCTCGTATAGATTTTCGTAGGGCAAAGTTTTTAATCAGTGCACCTGACATTGCACATTTGGATCAATATCTGCCCGGCGATGTTGGAGTTGAGATTGCATTTGCTGGCCGCTCTAATGCTGGAAAGTCTAGTGCACTCAATGCATTAACTGAGCAAAAAAGTTTAGCAAGAACCAGTAAAACCCCTGGCCGAACTCAATTAATTAACGTATTTGAGTTAGATGCTCAGCGTCGTTTAGTTGACTTACCTGGCTATGGTTTTGCACAAGTCCCGCTTGCGTTGAAAAATAAATGGCAGCAGGCATTAGGTGAATATTTGCAAAAACGCGCTTGTTTAAGTGGCGTGGTTGTCTTGATGGATATACGTCATCCACTAAAAGATCTCGATATGCAGATGATCGAGTGGGCGGTTGCCAGTGAAATCCCTGTGTTAGCTTTGCTGACCAAGTCAGACAAATTAGCTCAAAGCGCTAAGATGAAAACGGTAAATGAAGTGCGTCTGGCGTTGAGTGAGTTTGGTGACTGGGTACAAGTTGAGCCTTTCTCATCGCTTAAAGGAACCGGTAAGCCTAAAGTGTTGGCTATTCTAAATGAATGGTGTCATCCGCAATGGTTGACTGATGAGTTAGATGCGGCGAACAACGCCGAATAATATTGCCTGTTTTGGCATACATGGTCGAGTTTGACTGTGTATGCCGCCCCTCTGTTTTTCCTGTAGTTTTTCCTTATCTTTCCCTCTTGTTAAGCTTTTATCCCTATTAATTTTTCGTCAATTTCAGGCAAAAAAATAGCCGATGACAGCGTCACCGGCCAAAAATATTAGCTCTTTTGGGGAGAAGCTAAATTCAACAAGACTCAAGCACCACCAAATTAGCTTCAATGGTTCTCAATGAAACTAGCATACAGCCAATTTACTTTTTATTAAAGTAAATACTCTAAAATTTACCTAAAGTCTGAAAAAAGAGCAAAAAAAAGCCTCAGCAAACAAGTTGCTGAGGCGCCAGAATTTGGCTCATCACTATAAGTGAAATAAAGGTCTGAAAGATAGAACATCTTAACCTCTGTACCCTACGCAGAGAATATTACTCCATTTATCTTTAAATGGAAAACAGTTTTTTCAAAAAAGAGGTAATTATGTGCGCTTGATCTCAGGTTATGAGTGAAAAAGCATCTTAAATTGATCTTAAAATTTCATTAAAAATGCTTAATCGGCTGATTTAGCGGGGTAATCCGAAATTTATATACAAAAGAGATCAATATTTGAGATTTAATGTTTTTACTCTAAATCTGGCTTAATGTTTTAGTGTACGCGTGAGAGAACAACCGTTATGACACTTTTGAGCATATATAGCTGGCTTTAACGCCGTTTCGATTAGCGTAATCACACCCTTGAGTCTCCATTTGCTGCGGCAGTGTATCGATGAGCTCTACTGCTAAATGAATCAGGTAAAGATTGTGTGGTAGTGAGTTATGCATGCTGCTGCCGATGAAGTTGCATCGTACTTAATGCTCTAGTGTTTGTGGGGTAAGGAATGTTTGGTTGCGAGTCATGGTTTGGGTCGTCTGTTAAGTTGCGCAGCGCTTAACGAACTAGCGTGTTCGGAATACAGATTGTTTGGCTGTGAGTCATACATTATGTCGCCAGTTAAGTTGCGCCGAACTTAACGCTCTAAAGCGTGCGGAGTAGAGATTGTTTGGTTGCGAGTTAGGTATTGTGCTGCCGATGCAGTTTTTCTTAACTTAATGGTCTGATTTGTATTGTGAAAAGATAATTTTCGCACAGTGATGAAAGGGACTCAGTATTGATGTGCTTAGAGATGATTAAGACGGGAGAGAGCTAACCTGAGTTCAAAATATTGAATTCAGGTTAGCTTTATTTACTTTAAATTATATTGATAGTGTTGGTTTTGATGTCACTAAGGTTAGTGGGCTTCATCCCAGTTATTACCAATTCCCGCTTCGGCAAGCAGTTCAACATCGAAATCGGCGGCTTGTGCCATTAAAGTACAGATTGTCTTTTTAAGCGCTTCTGCTTTATCCGCATCGACTTCAAACACCAATTCATCGTGAACCTGCATGATCATAGTGATTTCGCCTTGGGTTTCAGTCTTGATCCACTGGGCGATATTGATCATGGCCTTTTTGATGATGTCGGCAGCCGTGCCTTGCATTGGGGCATTAATCGCAGCACGTTCAGCACCTTGGCGGCGCATCGCATTACGATCACGGATTTCGGGTAAGTAGAGACGACGACCAAACAGAGTCGATACGTAACCTAGGTCGGCTGCCCCCGCACGCGTTTCTTCCATATAACGTAATACGCCTGGATAACGGGCAAAGTAGGTGTCGATATAGGTTTGTGCTTCATGGCGCGGGATATCGAGCTGACGCGCTAAGCCAAAGGCTGACATGCCGTAAATTAAGCCGAAGTTAACCGCTTTGGCGCGGCGACGCTGTTCTGTGGTTACTTCATCAAAGTCAGTGCCAAACACTTCGGCAGCTGTAGCTCTGTGAATGTCTTTGCCCTCGGCGAAGGCTTTGAGTAAGCCAGCATCTTGGGATAAATGTGCCATGATCCGCAGTTCGATTTGCGAGTAGTCGGCTGCCAAAATTTTACGACCATCAGGTGCGATAAAGGCTTGGCGAATACGGCGACCTTCTTCGGTGCGGATAGGAATATTCTGCAGGTTAGGCTCGCTCGATGATAAGCGTCCTGTTGCCGCATTGGCCTGATGATAGCTAGTGTGCACACGACCCGTTTTAGCATTGACCATGAGTGGCAGTTTATCTGTGTAAGTGCTCTTTAATTTAGATAGGCTGCGATGTTCGAGGATCACCTTTGGCAAAGGGAAATCTAATGCCAATTCGACCAACACTTCTTCTGCGGTCGAAGGGGCACCCTTGGGAGTCTTTTTGGTGATCGGATAACCGAGCTTTTCAAAAAACAATACTTGCAGTTGCTTAGGCGAACCAAGGTTAAATTTCTCACCTGCAATGTCGTAGGCTTTCTCTTCTAAGGTATCGATTTTACGCGCCAGCTCATCGCTTTGTTGGCCGAGTAACATGCTGTCGATTAATACCCCTTGGCGTTCAATATCCGACAATACTTGGATCAGCGGCAATTCGACTTCGGTAAACATAGCGGCCAGTTCCGCTTCTTTTTCAAGTCTTGGCCACAAATGTTGGTGTAAACGCAGGGTGATGTCGGCATCTTCGGCCGCATAAGGCGCAGCCGTTTCCAGTGGAATTTGGTTGAAGGTCAGCTGTTTTGCACCTTTGCCAGCGATTTCTTCGAAGCTGATATTCTTATGGCCTAAGTACTTGAGCGCTAAGCCATCCATATCATGGCGCGAAGCCACTGAGTTGAATACATAGGATTCGAGCATAGTGTCGAAAGCGACGCCCTGCAGTTTGATGCCTGCATTGGCTAAGATACTGATGTCGTACTTAAGATTTTGACCGACTTTCTTAAGTTTTGGATCCTCAAGCAGTGGACGCAGTTTTTCCAGCGCGACGGTTTTATCGATTTGAGTCGGTGCGCCAACGTAATCATGGGTCAAAGGCAGATAAGCGGCTTTTCCTGCCTCAACGGCGAAGGAGATCCCGACTAATTCCGCAACCATGTAATCTAAGCTGGTGGTTTCAGTGTCTACCGCCATCAAGTCGGCTTCTTTAAGCTTCGCAATCCAAGCGTCTAATTCGGCTTCCGTGAGAATGCAGTCGTACTGTGTTGCAATCGCTTCGACTGGAGTCGAGTCTTCCTGTGTCCCGGATGCCGCATCAATTGGGGTATTTGCAGTGATTTTATTATCTAAGACTTCGGCTAACCAACGCTTAAACTCCATCTCGCCGTAGCATTTGATCAGTTCATCTTTGTCCGCAGGTTTGATGGTGAGTTCGTGCCAGTCTTGCTCAAGTTCGACATCGGTTTTGATGGTGGCGAGTTCGTAAGAAAGCTTGAGCATGTCGGCATTTTCAATGATCTTCGCCGCCATGGTTTTAGAACCTCTAAAGCCGAGCTCGGCAACTTTTTCGGGTTCCGCTAATAAGTTACTCACGCTGCCGGCTCCTGTGAGCATAGCGAGCGCTGTTTTCTCACCAACACCGGGTAAGCCGGGAATGTTATCGGCCTTGTCGCCCATCAGCGCGAGCAAATCTATGATACGGTCTGGACCAACACCAAATTTAATCGCGACTTCTTCTGGGCCCATTATGGTGTCTGTCATGGTGTTGATGAGCGTGACGTTCTCATCGACTAACTGCGCCATGTCTTTATCGCCAGTGCTGATAAGCACTGCACGGTTTTCTAAACTGGCTTGGCGAGCAATAGTGCCGATCACGTCATCGGCTTCGACGCCGGAAATCGAAATCAGTGGTAAACCTAGTGCACGAATAATGCGGTGTAGAGGTTCGATTTGCGAACGTAGGTCATCAGGCATGGGTGGGCGCTGTGCTTTGTATTCGCTGTACATGTCATTGCGGAAGGTTTTGCCCTTGGCATCGAACACGACTGCGATATGGCTCGGCTGATAGCGAGTCAGCAAGCTGCGTAACATATTCACTACGCCATAAACGGCACCGGTTGCTTCGCCCTTTGAGTTTGTCAGGTGAGGAGGCGCATAATAAGCGCGATATAAATAAGAAGATCCATCCACAAGCACAAGTGGGTTTTTAGCGACGGTTGGCATAAGTATTTTTCGTTTATCGATGACTTAGATGGCGCTAAGCATGCCACATAAGCGCTATTTCAGCCACGGCAAAATGACTCCCAGCCTGTGGATAAGTCTGTGAGTGAAAAAGTCAACTGAGAATAATGGCGATGATTACGGCTTAGTGCGATATTTTTAAGTTGTTGTTTTTTATATTTATAAAAGATTTGTGTGAGTTTAATACTGTTTCTTAAAAAATCTTCCCAATTTGTGGATTTTTTATTGACTCCGTAAAATACATCTAAGGATTGGCTTAATTTTCGGCACTCGTCAGATTCGACGAATTAAGTTAGCACGATTTTTAATCAGATCAACCAGTTTGTTTATGGTTTGTTGAAACTTAATGACATAAGAAGGATATTTTTAATGAAAAAAGTCGCAGTGTTACTGAGTGGGTGCGGTGTTTTCGATGGAACAGAGATCCATGAATCGGTTTTAACGCTTTTATGTTTATCTAAAGCTGGGGTTCATTACCAATGTTTTGCACCTGATATCAAACAGATGCATGTGGTAGATCATCTCACTGGCGAGGTCGATGCGACAGCAAGTCGTAATGTGCTGGTGGAGTCGGCGCGCATTGCCCGTGGCGAAGTTAAAGCGACCACAGAATTAGCTATCGCCGAATTTGATGCCTTGATCATTCCCGGTGGTTTTGGGGCGGCGAAAAATCTGTGTAATTTTGCGACGAACGGCAGCGAGTGTGAAGTAGATCCGCTGGTCACAGATTTTATCAATGAGTTCATTCTGGCGAAAAAGCCCGTTGGCTTTATCTGTATCGCACCTATGATGATCCCGCGTTTATATCCCCATGGTGTAAAAGGCACTATCGGTAATGATATCGATACTGCCGCGGCGTTTAATTTGATGGGTGGAGAGCATCAAGTCGCCACTGTGCATGAGATCGTCGTGGATGAAGCCAATCGGATTGTCAGCACTCCCGCTTATATGTTGGCTGGAAGCATTGCTGAAGCGCATTCAGGCATCGAGATGCTGGTTGCTAAGGTACTGGAGATGACTGACGCACGTTAGTTTGAGCGGTTTGTAGAAGTGTAAGAGCGCGTCATTGAACCAAGATAAATCCCCATGCGTTCTTCAGGATTTATCTTGGCTCACGGAATTAGATTGAGCTCGAGGACTTGCGGCTATCGAATAAACCTTGGGCTAACCCTATGAGTAAGCCACCAATGTGGGCACCGTTCGCAACGGCAACCCCTAGAATATCCGTGAATCCCAATGCCAACCAAATCATCATAAAGGCCATATATGATGGCGGTAAGCCTATACCTGTCACAGGTTTACGTATCCCCATGATCCAAGTGTAGCCCACCACGGCATACACAACGCCGGATAGCCCGCCAAAGTTAGGTCCACCGACATAATATTGGATGACGTTTGGCAGTGTGCCCGCCACAAACAGCAAGATTAGCAATGGTGCTGTGCCGATTCGGGTTTCGATTTTACCGCCTAAATACCACCACCAGAGCAAGTTAAAGATGACGTGCATGGCTGAAAAATGCAGCAGGCTCGGAGTGAAAACGCGCCAGAATTGACTGAACTCTGAATTTGGTACCGCGCCAAAATAGGACAGTGCTGCGTAGGTTTGGTTGACGAACCCTAAGTTCATCGCCGCAAAAATGAGTACGCAAACCGCAAAAACGATCAACGTGACTGGGCCTGCGCCGGTAATGAATTGGGTAAACAACTGTAGCGAAGGGGCACCGTAATCTATCTTAGTTTGGGTATCGCCGTGTTCCCACGAGGCTTGCAGATATTTACTGTCGTAGGGATGAGCCATGAAATGGGCAAACTCTGTGCGCGCTTGCTCCAGATCTTTGTCATGGATGACGAGAATGGCGACACCTTGCTCCAGCGGCTCAATTTGGCAGTCAATGTGTTCACCTTTGAGGTAATCGACAAATGCCTGCGCGGCTCTACTGTTGGGGAGTCGGCCAATTTCTATCATGCATTTGCCTCATGCCAGGCGCTATAGCCGCCGTCTAGACTGTAAACGTCATCAAACCCTTGCTCGCATAAATACTGTGCCGCATTTTGGCTGCTCATACCGTGGTAACAAACCACCACTAGCGGGCTGTCCATATCGGCTTGGCTAATAAATTGCGCTAGGTTTTCGTTATTCAGGTTAGTTGCACCTGCAATATGGCCGTTGGTGAAGCTATTGCCATCGCGGATATCGACGATTTGCACTGGCTGTGCTTCGGTCATTTGCAGCAATTGATTAACGCTTAAGTGTTTAAAGGAAGACATAATAAAACCTGACAGAGCTAAGAGATGGAAATCAAGATGGGATAAGTGTGCAACAAGGGGCTGCGAGTGTACAGCCCCATCTATACCCAAGCTATCTGAAGATACGAATCCTGCATCTTCAGGTCGTTTGGGTATAAGTAATGCTCGGCAGGATTAATCCCAGCTGAGGATCACTTTACCCGATTGGCCCGAGCCCATAGCGTCGAAACCTTGTTGGAAATCATCAATCTTGAAGTGGTGAGTGATGATAGGCGAAATATCTAAGCCCGATTGGATAAGGCTCGCCATCTTGTACCAAGTTTCGAACATTTCGCGGCCGTAGATGCCTTTAATGACCAAACCTTTGAAGATCACTTTGCTCCAATCAATCGCCATTTCGCCACCAGGAATACCCAGCATAGCGACTTTGCCGCCGTGGTTCATGGTATCTAACATGGCGTGGAAGGCTGATGGTACGCCAGACATTTCTAAACCGACGTCAAAACCTTCGGTCATGCCCAGTTCCTTCATCACGTCTTTCAGGCTTTCTTTAGACACGTTGACTGCGCGAGTGGCACCCATTTTACGGGCCAGCTCTAAGCGGTATTCGTTGACGTCGGTGATCACCACATGGCGCGCACCTACGTGACGACATACGGCCGCAGCCATAATGCCAATTGGGCCTGCGCCTGTGATCAACACGTCTTCACCGACTAAATCGAAGGATAATGCTGTGTGCACAGCGTTACCAAACGGGTCGAAGATTGATGCTAAATCATCGCTGATGTCATCAGGGATTTTGAAGGCGTTAAAGGCGGGGATGACTAAGTATTCCGCGAATGAACCTTCACGGTTTACACCGACACCAGAGGTGTTGCGGCATAAATGGGTGCGGCCAGCGCGGCAGTTACGGCAGTGGCCGCAGGTGATATGGCCTTCACCAGAAACGCGGTCGCCAATCTTAAAACCGCGAACTTCTTGGCCGATATCAACCACTTCGCCTACATATTCATGGCCAACAACCATAGGGACTGGAATGGTTTTTTGTGACCACTCGTCCCAGTTGTAGATGTGCATGTCGGTGCCACAAATCGCCGTTTTTTTAATTTTGATCAGCAGATCGTTGTGGCCCATTACTGGTTTAGGCGCATCGACTAACCAAATACCTTTTTCGGCTTTTAACTTGCTTAGTGCTTTCATTGTCTCAAGTCCTAAATAGGGGGTTAAATAATGCCCATTTCTTTGGCAATACGGGTAAAGGCGGAGATCGCTTTGTCGAGTTGCTCACGGGTATGTGCCGCTGACATTTGCGTACGGATACGGGCTTGTCCCTTAGGAACCACAGGGAACGAGAAGCCAATAACATAAATATGTTCTGCTAATAAGCGGTTAGCAAAGTCGCCCGCCAGTTTCGCATCGCCAATCATTACTGGGATAATCGCGTGGTCTGCGCCGCCTAAAGTAAAGCCAGCTGCTGACATTTGCTCACGGAAATAACGGCTGTTTTCCCATACGGCTTCGCGCAGGGCTTGGCCTGATTTCAGCATTTCTAACACATGGATAGATGCAGTTACGATTGACGGTGCTAATGAGTTAGAGAACAAGTAAGGACGTGAACGCTGGCGTAACCAGTCGATGACTTCTTTTTTACCCGAAGTGAAACCGCCCGATGCGCCGCCTAAGGCTTTGCCTAAGGTGCCTGTGATGATGTCGACTCTGTCCATCACATTGCAATATTCGTGGGTGCCACGGCCGTTTGCGCCAATAAAGCCTACCGCGTGAGAGTCATCGACCATCACCAGTGCGCCGTATTTATCGGCTAAATCACATACGCCTTGCAGATTAGCAATCACGCCGTCCATCGAAAATACGCCGTCGGTGGCGATCAAGATATTACGGGCGCCTGCTTCTTTCGCGGCGATCAACTGAGTTTCTAAATCGGCCATGTCGTTGTTGGCATAGCGGAAACGCTTGGCTTTACATAAACGTACACCGTCGATGATAGAAGCATGGTTTAACGCATCGGAAATAATCGCGTCTTCTGCATCTAACAAGGTTTCGAACAGACCGGCGTTTGCATCAAAACATGAAGAATAAAGAATGGTGTCTTCAGTGCCGAGGAATTCGCTTAGGCTAGCTTCTAGCTTTCTATGGATATCTTGGGTGCCGCAAATAAAGCGCACCGACGCCATACCAAAGCCGTGGCTGTCTAAGCCCTGTTGGGCGGCTTTGATTAGCTCAGGGTGATTCGCTAAGCCTAAGTAATTATTCGCGCAAAAGTTAACAACTTCTTGCTGATTAACTTGAATGGCAGTCTGTTGCGGTGAGGCAATAACACGCTCGCTTTTATATAAGCCTTCGGCTTTGATGTCTGCAAGCTGTTGATTAATCTGTGCGTAGAATGAGGTAGAGGCCACCTGATATCTCCTTAGTTAACTTTATTCTGATTTTGGGAGTGGCGGCATTCTAACTCTAAACCTAATCGGCCTACAGCCTTTTTTTCATGCAGGTTCGCAAGATAAACGAGTTTAGGGCTAAAGTGGTTTTTACATTATAAAAACTAATGTGCAACATAAGTTTGCCACTGTTTGACTGAGTATTCTTTTAAGCGTTGTAGAGCGAAAACGGGTTCGCACTCAGTACTATAATTGCTTTGAGTCTAGTACCGAATGCGAGTTCCCAACAAAGGTGTTTGGGATGATGCTAGAGGGATTCTTGATTCGCTAACGCGTGATAATGCTGCTCTAGGCGAGTAAAAGTTGCGACGGATGTCGGGGTTGCATAGGCTTTGAAAATCATCAGTACCCTCAACACACCTTCATAAAGTGTCGCTTTAGTGATGGTCGACTTGCTGGATTGCGTGAGTTGGTAACCAATCCAAAAGCTGACGATCATCTTAATGGTATCCGCCAGTGGCGTGATTTTGTCAGCATCGACACACAGAAATCCATCTTGCTTAAGTTTATGCAGCACATGGCTCGAGCGCGTTAAGACTTGTTGTTGTGCATGCAAATAGCGTTTTTTTAGCTCTTCATCGCGGGCGAGAATATCCGCAAGGTTGGCGTACATGAAGCGGAATTGCCACAGGGTATAGAACATGGCATCGAAGTAGCCGATTAACAGTTCCACATCCACTTGCTTATCTTCATAGGGTTGGAAACCCGATTCGAGATGATTCTCATATAAGCTGAAAATGCAGCGGATAATGTCTTCTTTATTGCGAAAATGATAATAAAGATTCCCGGGACTCATATTTAAGTGAGCGGCAATGTGATTGGTGGTGATGTTTCTTTCGCCATGCTCGTTGAACAGTTCAAGACTGGCATAGATTATTTTGTCGCGGGTTTTCATAAGTTATCCAAATTGCTAGTGAACGCCACATCATAGATAGAGTTAACCAACGACCGCCATACTGCTGGTAAATTATCCCTAATTTGGTGCATATGCTAACATTGCCGCCATTCATCAGGCAAAACTCATAAGCACGTTTTTAATGAATCGTTTTCTCTATTCCACGATCTTATATTTATTATCCCCTTTGCTAATCGTCTATTTAGCATTTCGTGCTATCAAAAGCCCCGATTACCTTGGCCGTTGGGGGGAGCGTTTTGGATTAACCCGACTAAAATCGACGGATTTACTGATCCATTCTGTGTCTATGGGGGAAACGCTCGCGGCAATCCCTTTGATCCGTTTGATTATGCAATCACACCCTGAGCTAAGTATTACGGTTACCACAACCAGTCCAACAGGATCTGCGCAGGTGCGCAAAGCCTTTGGTGACTCAGTGCAGCATTGTTATTTGCCCTTTGACTTACCTTGGTGTGTGCGGCGTTTCTTGCGCCAAGTCTCACCTAAATCTTGCATCATTATGGAAACCGAACTGTGGCCTAACTTGGTTGCCTTAGCGGCCAAGCGAGGTGTGCGCTTGATGTTGGCTAATGCACGTCTGTCGGCCAAGTCGGCGGCGCAATATACTAAGCGCCCTAAACTCAGTCGACCTATGTTGCAACGACTCGATGTTATTGCGGTGCAGACTCAAGTAGAAGCGCAACGTTTTATCGAGTTAGGAGTGTCGCCGGACAGAGTGACATTATGCGGTAGCTTGAAATTTGATCTCAGTATTACGCCTGAGCGTTTAGCCAGTGCTAAGCAGTTGCGTCAGGCTTGGGGGCGTGAAACCTCGCCGATTTGGGTTGCGGGCAGCGTACATCCTGGTGAATTTGACGCGATGCTCACAGCCCATAGGCAAGTATTAGCACAATGGCCCGATGCCCTATTGATTATCGCGCCACGTCATCCGGAACAGTTTAACGCCGTTGCCCAAGTGGTTGCGGCGCAAGGTTTTGAATCCGTTCGTCGCAGCGAAAATCAGCCCGTGACGCCTAAGACGCAAGTGCTGGTGGGCGATACCATGGGCGAATTGCTCACCTTTTATGGTGCCGCGGACCAAGCCTTTGTCGGGGGGACATTGATCGAAAACGGTGGCCATAACCCCTTGGAGCCTGTCGCTATGGGCGTGCCTGTGATGGTGGGACCAAACCACTGGGACTTTGCCCAAATTACCCAAATGCTGGCGGATGCGGGTGGTTTGCGGATTGTTGGCTCAGCGCAAGAACTAGGGCTAAATCTTATCCAATACTTTGAAACCCCTTCACAACGCCAACAGGCGGCGAGCGCTGGTCTTGCCGTGGTGGAGGCGAATCGTGGTGCCTTGCAGCGGCAATTTGCGCTAGCGCAATCCCTAATAAAGGCTTAATACGGCTGGTGAATTAGGCGCTTTGCATTGCCCCTTGATAGCCCTTCATCAGTGATGCCCAGTTATCGGCGCTGAAGGCAAGGCTTGGCAGTTTGCCTTGTTCTTTATTGAAGGAGCGTAATAGTCTGTCTAGATTGGCTTTTTGCCATTGCGGGTTCGGTGTTTTTAATTCACCGCGGTCGAAATCGATAAGATAAAACCGCTCTGCCGTTATGGGTGCTGTTTGCGCAGGCTGGAACAGAATGTTTTTGGCATTGAGATCGGCGTGGTACACACCGCGCTGGTGGAATTGGGCGATAGTTACTCCCAACGCCCGCCATTGCTCAGTGCTCATTATTCCTTTGCCGAGTTTAGCGACTAAATCTTCGGCGCCTTCGACCCGTTCGATAATGATATCGGCGCGGTAAAATAATCCATCGCGTACTATGTTGGCGGCAATCGGCTTAGGTACGGCAAAATTTTCGTGATACAAAATGTTTAATAAGCGTAACTCACCCATGGCGCGGGTATTTTCGAGGCCAGTATAAACGTAAGCGTCTTTGCTGAATTTCTCCATTAAGCCGCCACGCCAATAATGCCGCAATACCCAATGACTGTGCTCAAATGCCACAAACCAAGTGGTGTAGCGGCCTTTTGATGAACCGACGACAGCATTTTTAGCTCGCCAAAAATCCACCGAGAACCACGCGGGATCGATATCTGTTGGTGTATCTTGGCAAAGCGCCATGTGACCTTGGGCGGTTTTTATGAGCTGTATCTGAGCATTCATGGGAGATTTGTTGACTTAAGCGTGGCACCTAGGACCATTCTACATTAAGATCCTTAGCTTGCGCCAAATAACCTTAAGAGCTTTTAGCTTCAATCCCAATGAGTTTAAATCCCAATACCATGAATTCCCTTTGTTTGCTGCGCTTATCCGCTATCGGTGACGTCTGTCATGCCGTGGCTATGGTGCAGGCGATTCAGCGGCAATACCCCGAGCTCAAAATCACATGGGTGATCGGTAAACTCGAATATCAATTGTTGAAGCATTTACCTGGTATTGAGTTTGTTATTTTCGATAAATCTCAAGGATGGCGCAGCTATTTTAATTTGCGTAAGGCCTTAAAAGGCCGACGTTTTGACGTGCTGCTGCATATGCAGGTTGCGCTACGTGCAACCTTGGCTTCATTAGCCATTTCGGCAAAGGTGCGCATAGGTTTTGATCGTGCCCGCGCTAAAGAAGGCCAGTGGCTAGTGACGAATCGTAGGGTTGAGCCCTTGGCCAAGCCCCATGTGCTCGAAGGATTTATGGGCTTCGCTAAGGCGATTGGCGTCAAGGATCTCACTCCCCAATGGCATATTCCTGTACCCATTGCGGATACTGAATTTGCCCAGACGCAGATTAAAGATAATGAAAAAGTCTTTATCATTTGCGCTGCCGCGAGTAAGGCTGAACGTAACTGGTTGCCCGAGCGTTATGCTGCCGTCGCGAGTCATGCGATTGCTAAAGGGTTTAGAGTCATGCTGTGCGGTGGCCCAACTCAGCTTGAGAAGGATTTAGCCGAGCAAATCTTGCAGGCTTGCCCTTCTAAAATCGATAATTTAGTGGGCAAAACCAGTCTGACTCAACTCTTAGCGCTGCTAAAACGCGCCAGTTTAGTGTTAGCGCCAGATACCGGTCCTGCGCATATGGCGGTGACCCAAGGCACGCCAGTCATTGGTTTATATGCCCATTCCAATCCCGGGCGCACGGGTCCGTATTTATCGCAGCAATATGTGGCGAGCGCCTATGATGAGGCCATCAGGTTGCAGCATAGTGGACAAATTAAGTGGGGAACTCGCGCTAAAGGCGAGCATCTAATGTCATTGATTAGTGTTGAAGCTGTGATTGAGAAGTTTGATCTGGTGGCGTATGACACTAAAACTGCAGAATAAATTTATTTGGATTAAAGGTTAATTATGGCTCCTCAAAAAGCCCCTAAGTTCTTGTTTATCCCAGTCTCATCGGCTGAGGGCATAGGTGAGTATATGCGCTCAATGATCATTGCCGATGAGGTGAAAAGAACTTGGCCGAATGCCGAGATAAAGTTTATTTTAAGTGAAAAAGCACCCTATGCGGCTCAATGCCCTTATCCGGCAGTGCTACTTGAAGATACGCCGACTAAACAAGTCAAAGCGGTGAATCAAATCATGTCTGATTACCTGCCCGATATAGTATTGTTCGATGCTTCTGGGCGTAAATCACAGTTAGTCCATGCCCATAAACTCGGCGCTAAGGTCATATTTCTCAGCCAGCACAAGCGTAAGCGTAGCCGTGGAATGAAAATTGGCCGCGCTTTAGTGACGGATTGTCATTGGGTCGTGCAACCAGAATTTGTGATCGGTCCTATCAGTTGGTTAGATCGCCTGAAGCTGAAACTCATTAATAAACCCGCGCCTTTGAATATAGGTCCTGTCTTTACTCAGCCCGATGCAAGCACTCAAGCGGCATTATTAGCGCAATATCAGCTAACGCAAAATGAGTTTGTATTATTTAATGCGGGTTCTGGTGGGCACAAGGTAAATGGCGAATTAGCCGCAGATATTTTTGCTCAGGCCGCTCATGAAAGCTATAAAGCATCTGGCATAACAAGTGTCATGGTTTTTGGCCCTAATTATCCAAATCCTCTGCCTGAGCTTGAGGGGGTAGTTGTTATTCCTCAATTGAATAATCAGCAATTTATTAATATTTTGGCCGCGGCTAAGGCTGCCGTATTGAGCGGTGGAGATACTTTATTACAAGCGATAGCGCTGCACAAACCGACCTTGGCTGTTCCTGTATCTAAGGATCAGCCGCCAAGGATTGAAAAATGTGTATCAGAAAAGTATGTAATAAGTTGTGAAACTAAATCAGAAGCCATAGGACATAAGATTGCCTTGCTCTTAGATCCTACATTAGCTAATCAGCTAATAACCTCATTAGCAAGAGGCGAGCAGCTTAACTGGCTTGATGTGGCGATGAAGGAGTTGGCATTTTTGTTAGATCTTGGCTGATTTTTTATGATGAGTCATTTTTAGCCTATTAATCTTACCTGGCTAGTATGCAATATTTCTGCATTATTTATTGAGAGAATACATATGTCTAAACTGATCCCAGTGACTCAACCATTCTTGCCCGAACTGAATGAATTTACCCCATATCTTGAAGAAATATGGGGTAATCGTTGGTTAACAAATAATGGCCCATTCCATCAGAGACTCGAAAAAGAACTGGGTAAGTATCTTGGTGTACGGCATGTCTCATTATTTAATAATGCTACGATCGCGCTAATCACGTCTTTGCAGGCATTAAAGATATCTGGAGAAGTGATTACAACGCCATATTCTTTTGTTGCGACGAGTCATTCTATTTTATGGAATGGGCTCGTGCCAGTTTTTGTCGATATAGATCCCAATACGTTCAATATAGACCCTAAAAAAATTGAGGCTGCAATCACACCTAAGACATCGGCTATTATGCCAGTCCATTGTTACTCCAATCCTTGTGATGTTGAGGCGATCGAGGCTATTGCAGATAAACATGGGCTTAAGGTCATTTATGATGCTGCTCATGCATTCGGTGTTAATTACAAAGGTCAGAGTTTACTTAACTATGGTGATTTATCTATTTTAAGCTTTCATGCCACGAAAGTGTTTAATACTTTTGAAGGTGGAGCTGTGATTAGTCCAGATGCAGAGACCAAATTACAAATCGATAGGTTGAAAAACTTTGGTATTGAGGATGAGTTAACGGTTACCGCGGTAGGCATAAATGGAAAAATGAGTGAAATCAATGCTGCCTTTGGTTTGGTGCAGTTGAAATATATTGCCCAAGCAATAGAGCAACGAAAAGTTATCGATCATCACTATAGAGAGAAGCTTGCTGAAGTAGAAGGAATTAGGGTGCCTGAATTATCTAAAGATAGTAACAGCAACTATTCTTATTTCCCTATTTTGGTTGAGTCATCATATAGTCTGACTCGAGATGAACTTTATGAAAAACTAAAGAAAAACAATATTTTATCTCGTCGTTATTTTTACCCGTTAATCAGTAATATGTCTATGTATAAAGGGTTGGAGTCTGCTTCAGTAGCTCATCTTCCCTATGCGAATGAGACTTCAAATAAAGTATTGTGCATTCCTATTTTTAATGAGATGGAAATTGATGATGTTAATTTAATTATTGACTTGATAAGGAGTATCTAATGGCCTATTTGAGCCGTGATGAATTAGAAAAGATGGGATTCGCTTCAGTTGGAGAGACAGTTTTTATTTCAGATAAAGCATCTATCTACGGTACTGAGAGAATTACTCTTGGTAATAATATTCGCATTGATGATTTTTGTGTGTTATCTGCTGGTACTGGCGGAATCGTCATTGGCGATTATGTCCATATAGCCGTTTTTTCCTTATTGATTGGCGCTGGGGAAATTGTGTTATCTGATTTCAGTACATTATCATCTCGTGTCAGCGTATATTCTAGTAGTGATGATTACTCTGGTGAGTATATGACAAACCCCACAGTGCCAGCAGAATTTACAAATGTAAATCATGGTGATGTATTAATTGGAAGGCATGTTGTCATAGGCAGTGGCAGTGTGATTTTACCTGAGTCTATTATTCATGATGGTGTTGCTGTCGGGGCATTATCTTTGGTTAATAACATATGCCATGAATTTGGCATATACGCTGGCGTGCCAGCAAAGAGAATTAAAGAACGGCAGCGGAAGTTACTTAATATTGCAGATATTGCAAATCTTAAGTAGATTCACTTTACATAAAGATATGCCTAGTATTTATGCTGAATAAATGCCAAGCATATCCCTTGTGGCTATAGCCGTCAGGATAAATTAAAAAATGTTTTTGATTCCAGCATAAAATCAGTCACAGATTGTGCATAAGCCTTATCGAGTTTTTCAAAATGTTGTCTTTTTAGACGCCTGGTCGAATTGGCGAACTCTAAGTCTTCCAATCCATAGGCTATGCCATACCGATTCTCAATGTTGGGATACCATTGTTCTTTTGTGACACCTTCATCCGGTACTACAATTGACTCACAACCACATAGAGAGGCAAACGATGAATAGGCAGAATAAGTGTCATATGAAATAAATTGTTTTACCCGCTTGAAGATTTTTGCTGTTTCTTCATGTGATAAACCATCAATAAGAATTGCATCTTTTGGGTGGTATGTTTTCGGCTTTATTTTATCTTTTCGGATAGAATATGCGACACCAGCTCTAGACTCCTGTGTATTTTTTTCATTGTATATTTCATAGGGGATATGCAAGATGTTGAGAATGTTATTCGATAATGTCGAACCATGGAAATGAAAGTCGTTGACGAGACCATGGTCAAATTTGAAATAAAGTTCATTAGCACCATAGAAAACCTCTCCGGTAAAGAAACCTGGTTTGTTTAACAACCATCTAATGATATTTTTTGCTTTTAAAGGATTTCCAAAAACGAGCTCAGGGTATATAACAATATCATTGTCAGTGATTTTTCCTTTATATACTGGCGTGTTGAATTCAGGGTTAGTTCTATATTGCCTAAATAATCCATCAATAGACTTATTAATAAACTTTTTTAGTCCAGAGAGATCTTTTTTGCTGAATTTATATTGCTGAAAAAAAGGAAATATCACAGCATTACCACCGAGCTCATTAATGAGATGGCATAGTTTGTGTAAAACAATCACACCTCCAGAGGTTCGATTATATGAAGGTGCAAAAATGATGTATCTCGTTTGCATTATCTAACCTATTATGTTGCTTAAGTGAATTTTTGTCTTAAGTTGTTGATCTTGATGGTAAGGCTAAGTATTTTAACATTGCTTAGAAAGTATTGTAACTAGTTGTGTAGGCTTGTTGGCATCTCAATGCATTCATCCGATTGTTTAGGAAAAGTCATAACAATATTTTGGGTGGGTAGGCTATGGCTTTGTGCCTACCGTCTTTCTGTTACTTTGGTTGATCGTGTACCTTTACTGAGTGGTTTGATATCATAAACCTCATAATTTTTGTGATAATTTTTTGAGGTTGGAATGAAGATCTTAGTAACGGGTGGTGCAGGGTTTATTGGTTCAGCATTGATCCGGTATATCTTAAGTAACACCGAAGACTCGATCGTGAATCTCGATAAATTGACCTATGCGGGTAACTTAGAATCTCTGGCTGGCGTTGAATCGAATCCAAGCTATCAATTTGAAAAAGTTGATATTTGTGACAGAGCAGAGTTAGACCGTGTATTTTCTGCTCATCAACCTGATGTTGTTATGCATCTTGCTGCTGAAAGTCATGTCGATCGTTCGATCGATGGTCCTGCCGCTTTTATTGAAACCAATATTATAGGCACATATCAGTTGCTGGAAACGGCTCGTCATTATTGGCGTGGACTCGATGCTGAGCGACAGTCACGGTTTAGATTTCACCATATTTCTACCGACGAAGTGTTTGGTGATTTGCCTAATATGACGGATCTTTTCACTGAGACGACATCTTATGCGCCCAGTAGTCCGTATTCTGCCTCTAAGGCGTCGAGCGATCATTTAGTGCGTGCCTGGCATCGCACTTACGGCTTGCCAGTTATTGTCACAAATTGTTCGAATAACTATGGGCCCTTCCATTTCCCCGAGAAGCTTATTCCCTTGATGATCTTGAATGCTTTGGAAGGCAAGGCTTTACCTGTCTATGGTAACGGCCAACAGATCCGTGACTGGTTATATGTGGAAGATCATGCCCGCGCACTTTATCGAGTCGTGACTCAGGGCGTTATTGGTGAGACTTATAATATCGGTGGGCATAACGAGCAGAAAAATATCGATGTTGTGATGGCTATTTGTGAGTTATTGGAAGAGTTGGCGCCGACAAAACCTAACGGCGTAAATCGTTATAGTGATCTCATTACCTATGTTGATGATAGGCCTGGGCATGATCTGCGTTATGCTATTGATGCGTCTAAGATTGCGTCAGAATTAGACTGGCATCCTGAAGAGACTTTCCATTCAGGTATTCGTAAAACGGTTGAATGGTACCTCGCCAATCAATCTTGGTGCCAACATGTGCTTGATGGTTCATATCAGCGTGAACGTTTAGGTGTGTAACCATTTCACTCAATAAAGTTAATATGATTTTAGGTTTCAGTCATTTTGCCGTGGCTTGAAAGCTAAGCTCTAACATCTAGGATATTTAATGAAAGGTATTATTCTTGCGGGTGGTTCTGGTAGTCGTTTATATCCTATCACTCGAGGTGTCTCTAAACAGCTATTGCCTGTTTATGATAAGCCCATGATCTATTATCCATTGTCGACACTTATGCTAGCAGGAATCCGTGATGTATTAGTGATCACTACGCCGGAAGATAATGCGAGTTTCCAGCGATTATTGGGTGATGGCCGCGACTTTGGTATCCATATTTCCTATGCAATTCAAGAGAGTCCCGATGGCTTAGCGCAAGCATTTATTATTGCAGAAGATTTTATTGGTAGTGACAGTGTTTGTTTAGTACTCGGCGACAATATTTTTTATGGCCAATCTTTTAGTAAAACCTTAAAACAGGTCGCTAGCCGACCTACGGGGGCGACGGTATTTGGATATTACGTCCGAGATCCCGAGCGTTTCGGAGTCGTGGAGTTTGATCAAGATTACCGCGCCATTAGTATTGAAGAAAAACCAACTACACCTAAATCAAATTGGGCTGTGACTGGTTTGTACTTTTATGATAATTCGGTCATCGATATTGCTAAAAGCATCAAGCCCTCCGCCCGTGGCGAGCTTGAAATCACTGAGGTGAACCAAATTTACCTTAATGCCGGCAGCTTAAATGTTGAAATTCTTGGGCGTGGTTTTGCCTGGTTAGACACTGGTACGCATGAGAGTCTGCATCAGGCCTCTTCCTTTGTGCAGACAATTGAAAATGTACAAGGTCTAAAAGTGGCATGCTTAGAAGAAATTGCATGGCGAAATGGCTGGTTGAGTGATGCTGAATTGATTGCTCTCGCTCAACCTATGCTAAAAAATGATTATGGTCGCTATTTAGTCTCACTTATGGATAAGCGATAGTCCTATGACTTTTCATTCAGTTCGATTCATTGTGGGTAGATAAGCCGATGAAGATACTCGTCACAGGTGCAAAGGGACAAGTCGGTAGTCAATTGGTTGAGAAACTGAGCGGCGGCATTAATACCCACGTGGAATTATTGGCAGTGGATCGACACTTGCTGGATATCACCGATGAGTTGGCCGTAAATGCTTGCATTGAACGTTTTCGCCCTGATGTTGTGATCAATGCCGCCGCTTATACTGCGGTGGATCGGGCGGAGCAAGATGAACTTAATGCAAAGCGTGTAAATCACTTGGGGCCCCTTTATTTAGCTGTTGCGGCCAATAAGATTAAAGCCACTATGATCCACGTTTCTACCGATTATGTGTTTTCTGGTGATGCAAAAGTTCCTTATATTGAGTCAGATACAGTCGATCCTCAAAGTGTTTACGGTGAAACCAAGCTGGCGGGTGAACAAGCTGTTATAAATACTAATCCTCAGCATTTTGTTTTGAGAACTTCATGGGTTTTTGGCGAGACTGGGGCTAATTTTGTCAAAACGATGTTGCGTATTGGTCGTGAACGGTCGGATATTCGTGTTGTCTGTGATCAATTTGGGAGTCCCACTTATGCGGGTGATATTGCCGACACGCTGATCGCTATGGCAAAACGCTCAATGGAGCATGAATGTCCTTGGGGTATCTATCATTTTAGTGGCTCACCCTACGTTTCTTGGCATGAATTTGCACAGTATATTTTTGACGAGGCCTATGCCCAACGGTGTCTAAATACGCACATTAAGGTTAAGCCTATTACTACATCTGAGTACCCCACTGCCGCTAAAAGACCCTTAAATTCACGGTTGAATTGTACAAAAATTGCAACAAACCTAGGTGTTTATGCGAGTGATTGGCGATTGGCGTTTAAAGACATTAAGGCCTATTTATAGTAGTAAGACCATGAATATTATAGAAACTAACATTGTAGATGTGAAAATTATCGAGCCTCAAGTTTTCGGTGATGAACGTGGCTTTTTTATGGAGACTTGGAGTCAGAGAGATTTCCAACAAAAGGTCGCCGACTGCCTATTTGTGCAGGATAATCATTCGAAGTCTTGTAAAGGGATACTGCGCGGTTTGCATTATCAGACTGATCAAACTCAAGGCAAACTTGTACGAGTTACCTCGGGTGAAGTCTTCGATGTGGCAGTTGATTTGCGTAATAATTCCCCGACTTTTGGCCACTGGGTTGGTGTTTACTTATCCGCAGAAAATAAAAGACAGTTGTGGATTCCTGCAGGCTTTGCCCATGGTTTTTATGTCACGAGTGATGAAGCTGAATTTGTGTATAAATGTACCGATTACTACCATCCAGCCTCTGAACAGAGTATTGCTTGGGATGATCCCGAGTTAGCAATAGCTTGGCCGATAACTGTCCCTCCCATATTGTCTGCTAAAGATAAGATGGGGACGGCATTTGCCGATGCTTTTACATTTTAGTTCGTCGAGGTTTACTGTAAATGTATGATCGAAAACGCCAAGCGATAGTAATTCTTGTGAGTTATTATTCGCATTACAAGGAAAACGCACTTAAGTACAGTGCCGATATTCTGTCAAAAATTTCCGACAAAGTTAAAATCTGCGTTGTATACAATACGGTTGAGGCGCGTACGCAAACCACTCAATATGATCACTTTATTGATTTTGAGCTTGAAGGCAGTAATAAAGGTTGGGAGTTTTCTGCTTGGGACGAAGGGCTTGCCCATGTTCGACAGCAGATTAATATAGCAGATGATGATGTACTGATTTTTGCTAATGATACTTTTTGCCACCATTGGCCGTTTTCATCCCTTAATGTGAAATTTATTAGTCAGGCTATTAATTGCGCTAGCTTTGGTGAGGTAGTGGGCGATATAAAGCATTTTAAACAGACCATTCAGTTAAACCAGGTGACGGGTGATGCTTGGATTGCGTCTTATTTATTGGCAGTACATATGAAGGATATCGGGCTATTACTACCGTTCGATAAGATTGGTTGCGATGATGATTTTAAAGCGTCGATTCTAGTCAATCATGGCAAGATTGAGTTTGCCCGTAGCTGTGCTGAAATACAAAACCATTTGTCGACTTATATGTTTCCTACCAAACAAGGTAAAGGCTGGTATAACGCGAGTTGTAAAAATCCAGAGCTGATAAAGCTTAAGGTGATCGCCATTCTCAATGAGATACTATTGTCTATAACTTGTGTTCAGCGTGGCGGTAAGTTAGTTTCATTTCATCCGCAGAAGTGGATGCGATCGTTAAATCGTTTTCGGCGGAAGTGGATGGCATTTAAGCGTAAATTAAGTTAGCAGCGTGTTTTAGGGTATCTTCTTGGGTGCCTTTAATGAATATATGATAGCGGTGGGATGTACTTTTACTATGCACACAAGAGCAATTTACCCAGGGACCTTCGATCCTATCACCAATGGTCATGCCGATTTGATTGAGCGAGCGGCTAAGCTGTTTAAGCATGTGATTATTGGTATTGCAGCCAATCCTTCCAAGCAGCCAAGATTCACCTTAGAAGAGCGGGTTGAACTGGTAAATCGTGTCACCGCTCATTTGGATAATGTTGAAGTGGTTGGATTTTCGGGTTTACTGGTGGATTTTGCCAAGGAGCAAAAGGCCAGTGTGCTAGTGCGTGGCTTACGTGCGGTATCTGACTTTGAATATGAATTCCAGCTAGCAAATATGAATCGTCGATTGAGCCCAGATCTGGAAAGCGTGTTTTTAACGCCTGCCGAGGAAAATTCCTTTATCTCCTCAACCTTAGTAAAGGAAGTCGCCTTGCATGGTGGCGATGTGAGCCAATTTGTTCACTCAGAAGTGGCGACAGCATTAGCAGCAAAGCTTAAGCTGGCTAAACCTTAGATTTTACCCGCGTACCTGATGGTTTTTACGTAGGCGTTTTGTGTTAACTTTGAGGCATTGTGGCCTCGCGATGATACTTAAAAGGATGTTATGAAGGCTTTTTTAACCCCCACGATCCTTGCTACTAGCATTGCCTCTGGCCTATTTTTTTCTTCAATACTTGCCGCTGCACCTTGGGTCGATGCCTCTGATATTTATCTTAGAGCGGATATTCAAGCGTTGGCCGATGCGGGTGTGATCACTGTTCCTGTGAATACTTATCCCTTGATGTGGTCAGGAATTGGCGGCGATTTAGCAAAAGTAGAGCCTGAATTGCTTTCTCCTAGTTTAGTGCAAGCCTTTGCTCGGGTTAACTTTTACTATCAAAATGCTGTCGATAATCGCGGCAATGCGAGGGTTAAAGTCTCGGGCGCGACCGATCCTGCTCGTTTTCAACACTATGGCTCCAATTATCGCGAGAAAGGTGAAGTGCTGGGCTCCTACGAGTATTTAGGATCGCGTGTTGCCTATAAGGCGACGGTGGCAGAAACCTATGATCCGCAAGATAATAAAAACTTTCGCCTCGATGAGTCATATTTTGCCATCATTTTCGGTAATTGGATTGCGACCTTAGGTTCGGTTGAACAGTGGTGGGGGCCTGGATTTGACTCTACATTGCACCGTTCTAATAACGCTCGCCCTATGCAGTCGCTAACGCTGAGCCGCAATAATGCCGCAGCCTTTGAAACGCCTTGGTTATCTTGGATTGGTCCTTGGACATTTAAAACCGGATTTAGCTTAACGGAAGTTGATCGTGCAGTGCCTAAAACGGCTGAGTGGGATATGCGCTTAAGTGCAAGACCGATTAAGCAGCTAGAAGTGGGTCTGTCGTGGTCTACATTGTTTTGCGGAGAGGGCCAAGATTGTAACTTCAACTCTTGGTGGGATTCGGTTGCCAGCAACTCAGTTTGCCTCGATGGTACAAGTGATTGCGCGCAAGAAGATCGCCGCGATGCAGGTCATAGAACCCAAAGTATCGATATGCGTTATAGCAGTTCTTTGCAGGATATTCCTGTGGGATTGTATCTCGAACATAGTTGTGAGAATGGCAGCGACTGCGGCTCACTTTGGGGAATTGACACCCATTTTGGCACATCGGGTAAGCAGTTTAAGCTGTTTATGGAATATTCAGACACCTATGTAAAATGCGATGGTGATAGTGCCAATTGCTTCTATGAAGATCCTGTCTATCTAAGTGGTTCTCGTTATTATGGCCGTGCTTTAGGCTCAACCTATGATAGCGATGCTCAAACGTTTGTGGTGGGATTAGTCGGCCAGTTTAGTAACAGCCGAGGTTTTACCTCTTTATTGCGTTATGCGAAGTTGAATAAAGATGGCACTAATGTGGCGAGCACTTGGGCGCCACAACCACCGAAGGAAGATTTGTTGATGCTTGAGCTTTCTTACCGTATGCCTGTATGGAAAGGCATGTGGAGCTTAGGTGGAACGGTATCGAGATCGGAATTTGATGTTCAAGAAAATGATACTAATGCCACGCTCTTTAGCAGTTTTGAGTATCGCTTCTAATCGTAGCTCACATCTGATAACGACAAAAATGCCAAGCCAATGCTTGGCATTTTTGCTTCTAATATAACGCAATGCTTAGCGTGTCTGGCAAATGCCACAGAATACTGTGGTGCGCTGGCCTAAACGGATTTCACTCAATAAGTTACCGCAGCTGGTGCAGGTTTCACCGCCGCGACCATAGACATGCAGCTTTTGGGCGAAGTAGCCCGGCTTGCCATCGGCATTGGTGAAGTCTTTCAACGTAGTGCCGCCTTGCTTAATGGCGTGGGCTAAGATTTGCTTCACTTCGGCAACTAAAACGGTCAAGCGCTCGATATCGATTTTACCTGCTTCGGCTTCTGGGTGAATGCCCGCCGCAAACAGGGCTTCATTGGCGTAAATATTACCCACTCCCACCACGATATGATTATCCATCAGGCAGAGTTTGATGGCCTTTCTCTTGCCTGCTAGTGCTGCCGCTAATTGTGCGACATTAAAAGCATGGGTCAGTGGCTCTGGCCCCAGTTTGGCGAGTAATGGATGAGCTTCTTCTGGGAGTTCACACCATAGCCAAGCACCGAATCGTCTTGGATCGTTAAAACGTAAAATGCGGCCGTTGGCGAGCACTAAGTCTATATGGTCATGTTTTTCCACTGGGGTATCGTGGGGCAAAATCCGTAAACTCCCCGACATGCCTAAATGCACTATGCTAGTGCCCGCATCAGTGTCGATTAACAGGTACTTAGCACGGCGACGCACTTGGCGTATGACTTGGCCGATAATTTGTTTGGCGATGTCAGGTACTGGCCAGCGCAGCGAACCATTGCGGATCACAAGATCAACCACGGTTTGCTCGACAAGGAAGGGTGCAATACCCTGACGGGTGACTTCAACTTCTGGTAATTCCGGCATGGATTCTTTCTTATCTTAAGTAAAATGGGGCGGCATTAAGCTGCGGGTTTCGCATCGAGGATCGGTTGCAGTTTAGCTCGTAAACTCGGAGGCACTAAATACCAATTGCCTGCGGGAGACTTTAAGGCGCCTTCATTAGGGAAATAGATCCACAGCTGAGCATCGCGGATATCTGCAATCTGGATGACTAATTCTTGTGGATTATCTGTGGTTTCTGGTGCAGCCGTTAAGGGAGACACCCGTATGGTTTGCCACGCTTTAGCCCATTCATCACAGTTGAGAACTTTAGTGTCGCACTCCCATTGTGATGCTTGCTTGTGCAGCCACATCCCATTGAGTTGCAGCTGTGAAAGCGGCGCATTATCGTCAAATAGCAGCTGAGCATCACTCGGAACATTATTGGTCTTGTTATCCATAAAAGTCAGCACGGCGACCATAAAGACACAGGCGACAATAATGACGTTATTCCATTGCTTACGAGTTAAGGCCATAGAAATGTGTGACGCTAAGTATGGGGTGATGCTTCGAGTTTATCACGGCAAAATTGAGATGCTAGCCCTTAAGCGATTGAGGGGTGATGCTTAACCGCCAGTGGCGTTCATAAAACGTAGAATTTGTACCTGATTATTGCCAAAGTCGTGTTGCTTAGGCTTGAGGTTAATGCCCGCGAGAATAGCGGCTTTAAGTCTCTCAATATCTGCGGGAAATTCCCTGACTATGCTTTTGAGATCAACAGCATGCTCATTGCCCAAACACAGCAATAATTGGCCTTCGACTGTGACGCGTACTCGATTGCATTCGTGGCAGAAGTTGTGGCTGTGGGGTGAGATAAAGCCGATATGGATTGGGCTGTCGGCCATAGTGTAATACCGCGCTGGGCCGCCAGTACGTTTGTTAGATAGCTGCAGCGGATAGCGACTTTCTATGATGGCTTTGACTTCATCGCTGCTGCAATGACGGGCACGTTTACGCTCATCTATTTCGCCAAGTGGCATTTCTTCGATAAAGGCGATGTCTAAACGGCGACCACGGCAGAAATCAACTAAATCAATGACTTCATTATCATTCTGCTGCTTTAAAATCACTGCATTAATCTTGATACGTTCAAAGCCCGCCGCAATGGCGGTATCGATACCGTCGATGACTCTGTCTAATTTGCCGTTACGTGTTACCTGGGTAAACAATGTGGGGTTTAAAGTATCTAGGCTGATATTGAGGCGCTTTAATCCTGCTGCAAACATGGGCTTAGCGAATTTTGTCAGCCTTGAACCATTGGTGGTCATGGACAAATCTGTTAGCCCTGGCAGTTTGCCAAGTAGACTCACTAGCTGATCGCAATCGGTGCGAACTAAGGGCTCGCCGCCAGTCAGGCGAATTTTAGTCACACCAAGCTCGGTAAAAGCTTGGGCAATCCAAGCTAACTCTTCGAGGTGGAGTACGTGGTCCTTTGGCAGAAAACAGGGATCTTCCGTCATGCAATAGACACAGCGAAAGTCGCAGCGGTCGGTGACCGAGAGCCGTAAATATTCGACCTTACGGCCAAAGGAATCCACCATTAGACTCATAAAAACTCACTGGATCTTAAAGCAGATCCGCAAAGGGTTGAATAAACACAGTTTCACCTGCATTCACGGCTTCTGCATCATCGCCTATGATGATGAGACAATTCCCTTTGACCATTGAACTTAACATTCCGGAACCTTGGTTACCCGTGCTGCTCACGTGCAGGCGTCCATCTTTGCCAAGTTGATAAATCCCGCGAATAAATTCGGTACGGCCTTGGCGGCTTCGCAGTGTTTCATCACTTATTGCGGGGAATAGCTGCGCTTGCCAGTTCACTTCACCCGCTAATTTACGTAAAGCGGGCTGCACAAATTGCAGGAAAGTGACCATTACCGCTACAGGGTTGCCCGGTAATCCGAAGAATAAGCTATCACCGATTTTGCCGAAGGCGAGGGGCCGACCCGGACGCATGCTAATCCGCCAAAAATCGATTTTGCCTAAGCGGGCCAGTACGGTTTTAATGTAATCCGCATCACCGACTGACACGCCGCCAGAGCTAATGACGACATCGGCAAGGGTAGCGGCTTTAGCGAGCGTCGCTTCGAGTGCGGTTTCAGAATCTTCGATAATGCCTAAATCGATAACATCACAACCAAGACGTTTTGCCATCGCTTTGATGGTAAAGCGGTTTGAGTCATAAATGCAGTTAGCTTTGAGCACTTCGCCGGGCTGGCTCACTTCATCGCCGGTAGAGAATACTGCAACAGTTGGGCGGCGATATACACTCACGTGATTGAGCCCGAGTGAGGCCAGTAAACCTTGTTCGGCGGCGCTAAGGCGAGTGGCTTTTGCGAGGGCAACTTGGCCTTGGGCGATATCTTCCCCCGCGAGGCGAACGTGTTGCCCCGCCAGAATACGACCGTCGAAGCTAACATTGCCGTCGATTTCTTTGGCTAGTTCACGGGGCTGCACTGTATCGGCACCCACGGGTACAGTCGCGCCGGTCATGATTCGCACGGTTTCGCCGACGTTAAGCGTGCCCGAATATTGATGACCAGCAAGGACCTCTCCCACCCGTTTTAAGGTGGCAGGCATGGGGTCTTGATAGACAAAGGCGTAGCCATCCATCGCCGAATTGGTTTGTTGCGGCACGTTGACGGGAGAAATACTGTCGCTGGCCAGTACGCGGTTATCTAAGGCGTCTAAGTCAATCTCTTCGACTTCTGCCACGGGTGAAACATGGGATAAAATCTGCGCTAAACCTTGGCTGACGCTGAGGTTTTTGTTGTCGCCTATGGCGCAGGCATCCACGGCTGAAATCGGGTATTGGAGTGGCGCTTCCCAGTTTTGGGCATACTCAATGACAAAGTCGGCAATTTGGCTGACATTGTTGAGATCGAGTCGGCGCAGCTCACTTGGAAGTGCATCGCTTGGCAACTGAGTGTCACCGCAACAGGCGATGGCGAGGATATTTTCATCTTGGGTGTAGATAAAAGGTTTGCCGTGGGCGGCGCGGTGCAATTCAATTTTAGGTAAGGCGAGTTTTTTAAAGCCTTCGACAAGGACGATATCGATTTTGTCGGCTTCGATTTGCTTGAGCAAATGGACTAACTCAGGATCGCCATCGCGTGCATCTTCTGTCATCAGCGCCCAGCGCACGTGGGAGGCGACCAGCATTTGCCGCGCACCGGCTTTACGCATTTCGTAACTGTCTTTGCCGGGAATATCCACGTCGAAATTATGGTGCGCATGTTTGATCACGGCTAAGCGCAGACCACGTTGATTTAGTTCGGGGATCAATTGCTTGAGTAAGGTGGTTTTCCCCGTGCCACTGTAGGCACAAAATCCGAGAACGGGAATAGCGAGCGGATTGACGAAGGGGTTACTCATTTGCACCTCTAATTTGGGTTATTGGAGCCTTAGCTATTTGGTAATTTCCATGGCCAGTCGTTGTTTTTGTTCTGGCGTATTCACATTTACAAAGGCATTGGGCTGGTCGGCGAAAGACTCCACAACAAAGTGGTGCTTGGCATACCAAAAGTCCACTTTACGCTCACCCGCCTCAAGAAACGCTTTCATCGAGTCACGTAAGCTGGGCTTTAACAGTAAGACGACGGGTTGCTCATATTCACCGTCACTGGCGACGGCGATCTCTGCATCTTCAGCCTTAATAGCTGCCAGCATACGCGGCACAAGGTCGGTTGGCAGCAGTGGGCAGTCGCAGGGCACCACCAATAAGTAGTCTGCATCCGTTTGCCCCATTGCGGTGATCATTCCCGCCAAAGGGCCGAGGAAACCAGTATGTTCATCGCTTATCACTTTAAAACCGAACTCAGCATAACGTGTTTGGTTGCGATTTGCGTTGATCAGGATCTCCTTAACCTGAGGTTTTATTCTGTCTATTGTGTGCTTAATCATGGCTTCGCCGTTTAATTCGACGAGACCTTTATCGTCGCCGCCCATGCGACGCGCCATGCCACCGGCGAGAATAACGGCATCAATTTGCGATGACATATAAAGACTCCTGTGCTGGCAAAGATTCTGGGTGTTGATAAGAGGTCGTCACTCGTTCGCCTTCTATATGCCACTGCTGTTCGCAGATGGAGGTTAACGCGCAATTCTGATGACTACTCAACAACATACCTGTGCCTTCGTGTTTGAGTTGTTGGATCATTTTTAATACTAGCTCTTGGGAATCCTTGTCCATATTGGAGGTCGGTTCGTCAAGCATTAACAGTTTAGGTTGTAGGATCCAAGCGCGCGCAATGGCGAGCCGTTGTCTTTCGCCGCCAGAGAGATTACTGGCTCTGGCGTGTAGCAGCGACCCTAGCTGCGCCATCTCAATCGCTTGGGTAATACGTTGTTTCGCCTTGGCTTTTGTTTCTGAACTGAAATTCAGCCCATAGGTGAGATTATATTCCACTGTGCCGTCGAACAAATAAGGATGTTGGTGCAAATAAACGGCTTTACCTAATAATGGATTGCGTCGCCACCAAGCATTTTGGGCAAAACCCACAGTCTCAATTTTGCCTTTCGTTGGCGCCATCAAGCCCGCAAGAATTTTCATCAAGGTCGATTTACCTGTGCCGTTGTCGCCTTGCAGATAAATCACATCCCCTTGGCAGAGCGCTAATGCGTCCGCTTTGAATAACAGGCGCGCGCCGAAGGACATTTCTAAGTCACGGGCGATCAGTTTGACCTTAGTCATTGCTTAATGGCTCCTTGGCATGGCTTTGCCGCGTAAACCACCGAGGGCAAAGTTGAGGATCAAGGCCAAGATTAGCAGCACTAGCCCGAGGGCGATAGCTTGGGCGAAGTCGCCTTTGCTGGTTTCGAGTGCGATAGCTGTGGGTATGTTACGGGTTACGTTTAAAATATTGCCGCCGACCATCATAGAGCAACCCACTTCGGTCAAAATACGACTAAACGCCGCGACAATCGCCAGCAGTAAGGGCATACGTAGCTCGCGGCAGACTGTCCACACTGCGCGGCACCAAGAGGCACCTAAAGTGCGTGAGGTTTCCCATGCTCTGCGGTCAACGCTAGTAAAGGCGGCTTGGCTCATCGCAATCAGTACCGGCGCGCAGATCAACATTTGCCCGAGGATCATACCTTCTTGGGTGAATAACCATTTTAGATCGCCCAGTGGACCATTGCGGGTGAGCAGTAAATAGACCAGCAGACCGATAACCACAGTGGGGATAGATTGCAGAGTTTGAACTAAGTTAGTGACTATCCATTTGCCGCGAAATGGCGCAAACGCCAGCACAAAGCCGAGTACCATAGAAGGCACCAGCGTGATGAGCAGCGCCGCGAAAGAAACCGAAAACGAGATCGAAATGATGGACCAAACGTCGGGGTCTAAAGAAAACAGCAGGCTTAACGCCTGCTGTAATAGTGCTAGCCAGCCGTCGCTCATTCGCTATAAGTTGCCTTGAACAATTGCTCGCCATCAACTTTGAAGTTATTGATCATGCTTTGACCTTCTTTGCTGATCAACCAGTCACTGAACGCTTTAGCGCCTTTGTGGTTTAGATCTGGGTACTTAGCAGAGTTGATCAGGATAACTTGGTATGGGTTGGCTAAGGTTTTGCCGCCATCGAAATCAACACCAAGATCTAGCTTAGTTTTGTAAGCTACAAAAGTACCACGGTCAGACAGAGTGTAACCTTGCATTTCATTTGCCATTAGCAGGGTTTTGCCCATGCCTTGACCTACTGAAGTGTAACCTTTGAAGTCGGGTGTCACACTTGCCGCTTTCCATACTTCTAACTCTTTGATGTGAGTGCCTGAATTGTCACCACGGGAGATAAAAGGTACGCCTGATTTGGCAATTTTCGCGAAAGCTTCTTCGGCATTTTTGCTGTCACGGATTTTTGCTGGGTCATTTTTAGGGCCCAGTACCACGAAATCATTTTCCATGATGCCACGGGGTTCAACACCAAAACCGTCGGCGACGAATTTAGCTTCGGCACTTGGCGCATGAGTCATAACTAAATCCACGTCACCTTGCTCACCCAGTTTCAGGGCTTTGCCTGTACCAGTGGCGATAACTTGAACCTTGTAGCCAGATTCACTTTCAAACTTAGGTAACAGTTCTTTTAATAGGCCTGAGTTTTCAGTGCTGGTGGTCGTGGCTAACTTGATAACTTCAGTCGAGTGAGCGGGTAAAACGGTGAACATACTGGCTGCAACAACCAGGCCCAGTAGTGACTTAATATGAGATTTCATGTTTAGCATGGGTACTCCTTGGCGAAAAATAGGATTCCAACTCAAATGCCTACTGAGTGGAAGGTCTCGTAAATTGTAATACGTTCGGTTGAAAGCAAATTAGATGCCAAGCTGAGAATGCGGTCATTTTCTTCACAGCTTAACCTAATTTGTGAGCTTGATCCCAAGCTTAACAAATACTCTACAGACAAATTGTCTCAGCACCTACTTCCTGTGGTTCATAGTGACCTATTCATCTATTTTCAGTGCTAGAATTGGTCGCAAATGAGTCAAAATGTCCAGAAGCAGACAATATGAGCCTGATAGATAATAACCTCAAGCCTCTTCCATCGGCAGTATCGGTACTGATTGTTGATGATGAACCCGGAATGCGCAGTTTTTTAAATAAAGCACTCTCGAAGAAATTCGCCTTAGTCGAAACGGCGGGCAGTATCGAAGATGCGGAGCAGCTCCGTAGTCGTTGCCATTTCGATTTACTGATCGTCGATATTCGCCTGCCGGGCCGCTCAGGTATCGAATGGCATGAAGCGTTGGATGAGCAGGGCCGTCGTTCGGACATTATTTTTATGACCGGCTATGCCGACATGGAAGTGGCGATTACCGCGCTACGCGCGGGTGCGTCTGACTTCATCATGAAACCTTTCCACCTTGAGCAGATGATGACAGCGGTCGATCGTTGTATTGAACGCCGCCTGCTCAAACGCGAAAACTTGATGCTGCGCCGTGAGGTTTCAATCGGTTACTCATCGACCATTATTGGCAGCAGTGAGGCCATGAAGTCGGTGAAACACATTATCGAACGTGTGGCGCCGACCAATGCCGTGGTGTTGATCCAAGGTGAGTCTGGCACGGGTAAGGAATTAGTTGCACGCCAATTGCATTTGCTCAGTGGACGTCAGGGACCTTTTGTCCCAGTCAACTGTGGCTCTATCGCTCCTGAATTGCTCGAAAGTGAACTGTTTGGTCATACCGCAGGTGCATTTACGGGCGCGAAAGGTAATCGTGAAGGTTTATTCAGTTTTGCCTCGGGCGGGACGATTTTCCTCGATGAAATTGGCGAAATGCCACTGAAAATGCAAACGGCATTGCTCAGAGTATTAGAGCAAAAAGCGATTCGCCCAGTGGGCAGCGAGAAAGAAGTGAACATCGATGTGCGAGTGATCGCGGCCACCAACCGCACTTTGATTGAAGAAGTAGATGCGGGGAATTTCCGCCGTGACTTATATTATCGACTGAATGTGCTCGATATTTTAATCCCGCCATTACGTGACAGACCCGAAGATGTGGTCGAGTTAACCCATCACTTCACCCGTCAACTCGCCGCCGAATTAGGGGTTAGAGAAGTCGTGTGGAGCCATGAGGACATGGTGAAGTTGCAACAACACGAGTGGCCGGGCAATATTCGTGAGCTGCGCAATATGATTGAGCGCTGTATTTTGCTGGGCAAACCGCCGGCGGAATATTGGAAACAACAGCTAAAGAGTGAGTCTTTATCGACATCGGGTTATCCATTGGATTGGCCATTAAAAGAAGTCGAAAAACATCATGTGACTAGCGTTGTGGACTTACATTCTGGCAATAAGTCTGCCGCGGCGAGGGATTTAGGCGTTTCGCGTAAAACCCTAGATCGTAAGTATAAAGAGTGGTTTGATTTCAGCGGCGATCAGGAGTCATAGGGTGTCATTCTTTACTCACTTTTTTGGTGTCAGTTGGCAGCAAATGCAGGCCAAGGTGCGCTATCGCATATTAATCCTGACATTACTGCCTATTCTGCTGACACTGGTGAGTTTAGTGTTTATTACTATTTACTGGAATATCAGCTACACAGGTAAGCAGCTGTTTATGAAGGTTAAAGCTGACTTATCTGTTGCCGAAAATACCTTGCAGCAAGTGCAAGTACGCCAAGAAAAGCAACTCGAACGTGTGGTAACGTCTTGGACCTTTCAAAATGATTTTAGGCCACTTTTCAGTGGTAAAGAATTAACTGGTGAAGTCATCCACAGAGCCAGTCTCGACGCATTTCTCCTGGAACAGAAAAAACAACTTAACCTCGATTATCTGCGTCTCGTCACTGTCGCCGAAGCGGCCGCTGACCCTGATTTACGGCAGATCCTCCCAAAGATAAACGGGTTATTACCTTATTCCGGCTTGATGGTGTTGCCGCCCGAACGCTTATCACGCATCGACCCAGAATTAGCGGTCACAGCGAGCATCCCGATAGTCGCGACTTTGCGGGCGCAGAGCCCGACGAAAACCGTTGAAGAACGCGGTTTATTGAGCCGTAGTCTACTGCCTGTGCCTGATATGCAAGGTAAAGTGGCTTGGTATCTGGATGGCGGCATCCTGTTTAATCGTGACATTCGGATTGTCGACCACATTCGTGATCTGGTGTACGACAAGGGCACTTTGCCCGAGCGCTCCATCGGCACTGTAACCATCTTCTTAGATAACATCCGTATCTCCACTAACGTGCCGCTGCACTTTTATCCCACGGGCAACGAGACGCAAGGTCGCGCGCTGGGCAGTTTAGTGTCGGAGGAAGTGAAAGAAAAAGTGTTAACCCAAGGCGAGCAATGGGTCGACCGCGCTTTTGTGTTTAACGATTGGTTTATATCCGCTTACGCTCCCTTGGAAGATATCCGCGGCCAGCGTGTTGGCATGATCTATACGGGGTTTTCTGAGTCACCTTTTATCCATAATTATTTATTAAATATCATAGAGCTGGGCACGATTCTAATGTTGGTGCTGCTGGTGTCGGGCTTGCTGGTTTATCGCGGCGCCTATAGCTTGTTGCAGCCGATTGAGCGTATCCACCACGTGGTTCAAGCGGTGCAGTCGGGGCGCAATATTCGTATTGGCGCGTTAGGGTTAGATAGGGATAACGAGTTATCGAACTTGGCCGAGCAGTTCGACAGTATGCTCGATCTGCTGCAGCGCCGAAATGCCCAGATCCAAGCGGCGGCAGAGCAGCTTGAAATGAAGGTCGAAGAGCGTACCCGCAGCTTGCAGGACAAAACCTTAGAACTGCAACGTAACGTGGCGTTACTGAATGAAACGCGTCAACAGCTCGTCACTAACGAGAAGCTCACCGCACTCGGTGAATTGACCGCAGGTATTGCCCACGAAATCAATAATCCGACCGCCGTTATCCTCGGCAACATGGAGTTACTGCGCTACGAACTTGGCGATAATGCGGAAGTAGTAAAAGAAGAAATTGATCTCGTTATTCAACAGGTGGGACGGATCAGCACCATTATCCGCAGCCTGTTGCAGTACAGTCGTCCGGGTGAATTTAACGCCCCGTTAGAAATGCATCCGATTACCCCCATTATTGAAGAAATGTTGGTGTTAGTGCGGCATTCGATTCAGAAACAAGAAGTGGTATTGATCACTGAGTTAAACGCCAGTTGTCCAGTGCAGGTTAATCGACCGCAGTTGCTACAAGTCTTGATTAATCTGGTGGTAAACGCGGCGCATGCGATGGACGGTAAAGGACGGATTTGGGTGCGAACCTATGACTGGGTGCAGCAAGATATGCCGATTGGCGTCAAAATCGAAGTGGAAGATGAAGGTTCTGGAATTGCACCAGAGCAGCTAGGGCGGATTTTCGACCCCTTTTACACCACGCGTAAGGATGGCACTGGTTTAGGGCTTTCGCTCAGTTACGGCATTATTAAGCGGATTGGTGGCACGATAGAAGTGAATTCAACCTTAGGTAAAGGCACGTTATTTACCATAGGCTTGTACCATGAGGCGAAGGAAGATCAGCAAAACAATCCCTACGAGGGCTTACATATTGCGGGCAACTACAGCGACATGTCTGCCGATTAGCTTACCGATGAGTTTTACTGAGTGAGATATGGCTGTTTGTTGTATTCGATTGATTACGTGTCATTAAAATATGGCTGCAGTTGTTAGTTCTGCTTTATGTGGCTTTGCATCACCGAATTTTAGGCAAAAAAAAGCCGGATGATGAATCCGGCCACAAAGAGTGTGTGTGAGCAATGTCGTGCTTGCAAACTCAGGAGCTCCGTAACAACGTCGATTACCAGTCATCGTTGTTAAAGATGAGTTTTGGAACGCACGTTAACGATAATCATTCTCAATCGTGTTTGCAAGCTATTTATTGCAAAAAGTGCACATCTTTACAAATATCGTTTCGCTCTCATCCATTAACGGTTTAGATCGACTTACGTAGATGCAGTTTATGGTCGGTTAAGCTTTTTGGATCGGCGTTGAGCTCGGTAATTAAATATTGATTACTGATCAACAAATTAAGCATCGCAGGGAAACGGTTCATCGTTTTCACCTGAATATGGTTATAACCTTGACGGCGTGCCCAAGTTTCTTGATATTCAAGTAGACTCTGCGCTAAGCCTAAACGTCTAAAGTCGGAGGCAACACCACCTAACCAGCTATAAAAGATGGCCTCTTCTTGCTCATAACCCAGTTTAAACCCTGCCAATTCACCTTCCACATACGCGACTAAGATCAAACACTGCTTGCCCTGTAAGCGCTGATTTAACACTTCGCTGGTGAGGGGGCGATCGAGTTCAGGGATTTGTTTGCTAAGTTCGATAAGCTGAGTGGCTAACTCGGGAGTCAAACCTAACTCTGCTTTAATTTCGATAGAATACATTGCTTGCTCTCATAAAAAATCAGCCCCACTCGCACGTTAACAGGAGCAGGGCTGAACTATTAACTGGTCAAATTATAACAGGTCTGGCCAGTTGAGTTGATCAGGAAATTGATTCTTGCGGATTGGTGCGCAAAATCTTGTCTTGTAAGACTTTTAGCAGAACTCCGTAGGCAGGCAGGAAAAGACCTAAGCTCACGATCAGCTTAAAACCGTAATCGACAGTAGCGATTTCGGGCCAATTGGCCGCCATAAAGCTATCGGAAGAGGCGTAAAAGGCGATGCTGAAAAACACTAAGGTATCGACCAAATTACCCACTAAGGTCGATGCTGCAGGCGCGACCCACCAAGAGCGGCTCATTCGAAGACGGGCAAAAACCTTAATATCCATTAACTGGCCAATCAAATAAGCAGCAAAGCTGGCGAAGGCGATTCGGAACACAAAGGTATTCCACTCTGCAAGTGAGTCAGCGCCTTGGAAGCTACCCTGATGGAACACGACTCCCATCACGTAGGAAATCATCAAAGCAGGAACCATAGCTTTGAGTATGATGCTACGTGCGGCTTGTTGGCCAAAAATACGGACAGTGAGATCTGTGGCTAAGTACACGAATGGAAAGCTAAATGCGCCCCAGGTTGTGTGGTAACCAAATAGCTGAAATGGCAATTGTACTAAGTAGTTGCTGACGCAAATAATCAGTATGTGGAATCCTACTAATAGGAATAAGGCGCGGCGAAGCTGCGCTGTGGTTAACATTAACATATGTGGCCTTTTTAGTTGTGTAGGGCGGGGTGAGGGAACCCGCTAATTTTCAATTTATTATGTTTACGACAATATCACCGAACATTACCGATCGCAGCGAGGCGAAATCGGGTCGCCATTATAGTGTTCGAGTTTTAAGATGCAAGCCTGCTGTTTAAATGTACGCATAGAATGAAAACTCTTCTACACTTTGTGTACGTCGAAGGAGGATAGCCATGAGACGATTCTTTGCTATTTTTTGCTTACTTTTAGCCGTGTTACCTGTATCCATTTGCGCCGCCCAGCCGATTGTTGTCAATGTAGCGACGGCATCGTGGGATGATTTTGCCAATCGTGATGAAACGGGCTATTACTTCGAGTTACTTCAGCGGGTTTTCCCCGAGCCAGAATGGCAACTCAAAGTGCAGTTTATGCCCTTTGCCCGCAGCCTTTATCTGGTTGAGCATAATCGTACCGATATCACCCTCAGCGTTTATAAGGGAGATACTAAAAAGGCGCTGTTAACTGAGAATACGGTTGAAGTGGATTCTATCGATGTAGCGGTGACCGCCGAGTTAGCGGCGACTTGGACAGGACTTGAGAGTCTATCCCATAAGAGGGTTCAGGCCATGTTGGCCTATCGATACAATATGTTGACTCCCGTGCCCATGTACTACGAAGAAAGTAGCGATATGCTGACTATGCTCAATAGCTTAAATGCAGGGCGCATAGATGCAGTGCTGGATTATAAATCTAATTTGCTTATGTATGTGCCTAAGCTGAAGGCGCCACAAAATTTTGTGATTATTCAAGGCGTACTCAAGGCCGAAACCTATTTCGCCTTCGCGAATACTGAAAAAGGTCAGATGCTGAAACACCATTTTGACCTTGCACATAAACGTTTAATTGATTCGGGTGAACAGGACAGGCTTTACCTTGAAACGCTTGAAAAACGCAGGGTTGATGGTGAAAAATAGGTCTTAGGCTTATTACATTTCGAACAGAATCGACATGATAGTCGCGAGTTTATTTTCAAGCTCTTGCCACTCAGCTTCGGGCTCAGAACCCGCAATAATTCCCGCCCCCGCAAATAGGTTAATCCGACCCGGTTCGATCAACGCACTGCGGATAGCCACCGAAAACTCACTCTCATATTTATTGAAGTAACCGCAGGCACCTGCGTACCAACCACGAGTATAACCTTCACGCTGACGAATAAAGTTCAATGCCGAATGCCGCGGCAAGCCACCCACAGCAGGGGTTGGATGCAGTGCTTGCAACAGTTGGAAATCATTTACGCCCGGCTTTAATTCGGCTCGAATCGCGCGGTGCAAATGTTGAATATGATTCAGTTTAAAGATGGTCGCTAATTCATCGGCGCCGACATAATTGCTCAGCGGCGTGAGCATATTCACTATGTGGCTACGAACGAGTTGGTTCTCTACGCTATTCTTATTGTCTTCTAACAGGGCATTCGCCAGCGCAATATCTTCTTCTTGGCTTAAGCCGCGTACCGTTGTGCCTGCTAACGCCTCGGTGAATAATTCCTGCTGACGGCGGCGGAACAAACGCTCCGGTGAGCAAGAGATAAAAGTGCGTTCTGGGCTGAATTGAAAGCCAAATTGGAAGCTGTTGGGATTACGTCCCTGCCAGCACGCCAGTACCATCCAAGGATCGATAGGTTCGTTCACTTCAAGCTGAGTTAAGCGGGATAACACCACTTTTGGGGTGTCTTGATTGAACTTTGGCTCGACCACTTGCTCGACTAATGTCTTCCAGCGTTCAAAATCAGGCTTGTCACTACGGCCAAGTGGAACGATTTTCTTCGGCGGCGAGAGTGGTTTCGCGGGCATCACAGCTTCGATAGCGGCGATGGCCTTGTTGATTTCGCTATGGTGATCATTCTCGGCAAAATTAAGATTCACTAACAGGCTAAACTTGCTTCCGCTGCGTCTAAATTCAATGCGCGGCAGGATAAAGCGACTATTACCGAACTCTGGCCAAGATTCTATGGTGCGATCGAAGGCAACGCCGCCGTAGTAGCGAATATTTTGATTCGTCGATAAGGCTCGCTGCTCTTGGTAGGCCATGGCCAGTTGTTGATCGTTAATGCCGGTTTCAAATCTGAAGTCTTTACATGCCCCAATCGCCGCTACTTCTTCGATTCTGTCGCGCCCATGCCAGTAAATACGCGGAAATTGCGTTTGCGATGCCAGCCATGAAATTAAAGGCATAGCGACAGTATTAAGCGACAACTGCACTATCGGCTCCGTCGGCGGAACTTGCTTTAATTGAATGAGTTTGTCGATGAGAGACTTAAGGTCTTCAGACAGGGCATGAACGGGCAAATAGAACTCCAAAGTAAAGATAAGGGATAAAGGCGAAAGCTGAAGGTCACTCTGTCAGCGTTAATAAATTCGACTCAGGTTAATGTACTCTTTTTCAAGTCATTTACCTTTAGTTGATTCAGTCTGTAAATAAGAATCTTTCGCTCAAATTAAAGGCCAAGGTCTAGAGTGTCAAGATGTAAGCCCCCAGCGTGTGACTTTCGCCATAGTCTCATTTTACGCTGCTAAAAAATGTGACTTGAGTGGGTCTTTTTGTCGGATAAGTCACCCTTGGTGGACATTTTGTCTCTTGGTTACGCTATGCGCTTTCCCTTTGTTTCAATTTGTCGATCTGGGTTGGTTTTTAAACGTTTTCCGGTTGAGACAGAATCATCGCGGTTCACAATAGCGGGCACATCTTAAATTTTCGACGTGACAACAATAATATGATTACCACGAATACCCTCTTTAGAGTGTCATCTTTAGCCTTAGCTATTGGTCTTAGTTTTACTGTTCAAGCCGATGAAATCGCCCGTGATCCGCGACTCAATATCAATGAAGTGATCGTCGTGCATGGTGACGGCGGAGAAGCCAGTGAAATGGCGACGACCCATTGGAGCATTAGTGAAGAAGAGATCCGCGCAACCGGAGCGCAAAGCCTAGATCAAGTCTTAAAGAATGTGCCGGGTGTATACATTCGTGTTGGTGGTGACGGAACACCAAGGGTCGATATTCGTGGTTTTAAAACTCGCCATGTGACCTTGTTGGTCAATGGTGTGCCTATGAGCAGCGCTGACGATGGTCAGTTCGACCCGAGTATCATTCCCACAAGCCAAATTGCCTCGGTAGAAGTGTCTGTCGGCCCGACATCTGTGCTTTACGGTCCAAGTGGTGCGGGCGGCGTGATCAACATTATTACTAAACAGGGCAGTACGGCACCAGCACTGGCGGGGCGCCTCGAAGCCGGCAAAGACAATACATTTAATGGCGATATCAGCGCCGCAGGTTCGGGTGACGATTGGCAAGGTTTAGTCAGTGTCAGTCGGCAGCAAACCGATGGTTTCCCTATGCCCAATGACTTTGAGCCGACACAATACCAAGATGGTGAGCTGCGCGTTAACTCGGATAAAGAAGTCACTAACGTTTATGCCCAAGGCAGTTACTGGTTATCCGACAAGACCCAATTGATTGCCAATATGGCGCTGCGCAGCGGCGAATGGGGAAAACCTGCCCGTGACGGTACTGGCAGCGGCAAGTTGAAATTCGAACGTACCGATGACTATGACGCGCATACTTTCCAACTGGGGTTAGCACATCAGTTTGATGACACTTTCACCCTACGTGGCTTTGGCTATCACAATCAAAGCGATACCTTAGAAGCCTCCTATGCCGATGAAACCTATCAGGCTGTTACGCTGTCGCAAGATGGGCGCTCGGTTGCGCAAGGCGTCAATCTGCAGTTAATCACAGACTTGCATACCGCGGGTTTATTCACGACCTCAGTCATTGCCGAGAAACAAAGCTGGAAGTCAGTCGTCGATACTTATACGGCTAATACAGGCAGCAATAATGGTGGCACTACCGGTTCTGGCGGCGGAACTGGCACAGGCGGTGGAACAGGTACAGGTGGTGGAACTGGCACAGGCGGTGGAACTGGCACTGG
>NZ_JAUOET010000029.1:0-53807 GCF_031932075.1 Shewanella sp. SP1S2-4 | reverse complement strand
TTAATGTGCAAACGTTAAGTTAAAGGAGCGGTAGTTCAGTTGGTTAGAATACCGGCCTGTCACGCCGGGGGTCGCGGGTTCGAGTCCCGTCCGCTCCGCCAACATCAAGACGAAAGCCTCTACAGCAATGTAGAGGCTTTTTTCGTATTGGCATGTTAGAAAATTTTACTTTTGCCAAAATAATTACGGGTCTGCTTTATCTTTATAGACAGATAAGTCGTCGATATCATTAGCAATTAATCGTGGCCTGTTAGGCTCGCTAAATCTGAAAGCTCTAATCTGAGTATCAGAAATAAGTGATACTTTGCCTCATTCATTATTTACTTCAATGTTAGCCATCCTCACTCAAGAGGCTTTTATACCAGTCTACACATCCATTATTGTGTCGCGTAGGCACATATTCTGGTGTTTTGAGCCGACTATAGATAAGTAACTGCTTCGCACTCATCGTGATGGGAATTGGTATTATGCGGTTTTCACGTATACACTTTTTTACATTCCCCATCGAGCATCTGCTTTTAGGTTGAAATTATCAATGGAATTGCGTGGCTTATTGAGGTTATTGCCGCTATTGATGTGTATGCCATTACTGGCTTATGCCGACCGTTTAGCGATGGCGAATGCCAAGCTTGCTGGCCAAGACACTAGCGTTAGCACGATTCAGACAGTCCGTTATTGCGTTGATCCTGACTGGTTACCCTATGAAGGAATCCGAGAGGGTAAACATCTGGGTATTTCGTCAGACTATATTGATTATATCGAATCGCATTCCTCCCTTAAGTTTCAGCTGGTGCCGACTTCCTCTTGGACCGAGACCTTATCTTTTTTGCAAAGCGGACAGTGTGATTTAACTCCTATGCTGAATAAAACCCTGATACGAGAGACTTATCTGCACTTCAGTGATGTTTATTTTCGCTCTCCTAATGTATTGGTGTCACTTAAAGAGCAGCCTTTTCTACAAGGATTTGAGAATATTGGCGCACGTACTTTAGCCGTGCCTAAAGGTTACCGTTTAGCCGAATATATTCAGCATTATTATCCTCAAATTGAGACGCTTACCGTGGCCAGTGAGCCCGCAGGATTGCAGTCGGTGCTGGATAAACGTGCCGATCTGTTTGTGGGATCGATGTTTTCGGTTAACTCCTACATCCAACAAACGGGATTTAATCATTTGAAAATAGCCGGTTGGGGCGGACCAGAAGATGAGTTGCGGATGGGGGTTGCCTATGGTCAAGAGTCCTTGTTACCTGTGATAAATAAGGCCTTAAATGCTGTGAGTGAGCAGGAGCGGATCTTGATTTATCAGAAGTGGAATAATGTGACTGTCATAGATGAGACTAACTATTCGCTTGTTTATCAAGTTATCTGCGCGACGTGTTTGTTATTGCTAATGTTGGGGGCAAGAACTTACTTTATCAGCCAGTATAACCGTAGACTCACCGATAAGAATCAGCAGCTCGAAACCTTACGACAGCAGCTTGAGGCTTCAAATGCCGAACTCGAGTTTTTATCTACCCATGATCCCCTGACCAAGTTGTATAACCGACATTACTTTAATCGCCTTTTTATTAATAATGAGCAGCATGATAAATCTGCTAAGGCAGGCATGTGCCTTGTGATGATTGATATCGATTACTTTAAAGAGATTAATGACACGCTAGGGCATAACGTCGGGGATCGGATCCTTGAGCAAGTGTCGCAGGTACTACAGCACTGCGTGCGTGAATCTGATGTGGTTGCCCGTTGGGGCGGCGAAGAGTTTGTGATCCTCTGCCAGCAGTCATCCTTACCCTTAGTTGAAAGCTTGTGTGTGCGGATAGCTGAGAGGATCAAACATTATCAATTTACTGACAATGTGCAGTTAACTTGCAGTTTTGGCGTCGCTAAGCTTGCCGATAACGAACCTATGATGTTGTGCTTTGAACGTGCCGACCGCGCGCTTTATCGTGCTAAAGCACAAGGGCGTAATCAAATGTGCACCGACAGGTAAACATTTGCGCAAGTATGATTTACTGTTATTTAAGTAAATGGTTGCTACTGAGATGAGTTTACTAAGCCATCTTTATTTTAGAGGAAGGATTAGCATTATTGCACCAGCCGTAATGCTCATGGGTTAATGTTAGTGGTTTGTACCTAACAATATGATAGAAATTCATTAGAAATGACCTTATCCCATTAGAATGTAGTTTTTTTAACGTTTTTTATTGATTGACTGAAAAATAAGCTAAAGAGTTTTACTAAGTTGTTTTAGTTCGTGTTTATGGCCATTTTATTAAATTATTACGCGACTTTATCGTGAAAAAGTAGTCTAGCCATTTGCGCCGAGAAGGGTTCCAATTTACAATATGCGCCTAAAATAATCTGATGTGCGGTGTGTCGGTGTTTGTCGCATACTCCGTCTACTTCTTAAACTACTCATTAAAGTTGAATCATGACCGAATTATCCAAATACAGAAACATTGGTATCTTCGCTCACGTTGACGCGGGTAAAACCACGACCACCGAGCGTATCCTTAAGCTAACCGGTAAAATCCATAAAATCGGTGAAGTTCACGATGGTGAATCTACCACTGACTTCATGGTACAGGAAGCTGAGCGCGGTATTACTATTCAGTCTGCTGCAGTTAGTTGCTTCTGGAAAGATCACCGTTTCAACGTTATCGACACCCCAGGACACGTTGACTTCACAGTTGAAGTTTATCGTTCTCTGAAAGTGCTTGATGGCGGTATCGGTGTATTCTGTGGTTCAGGCGGTGTTGAGCCTCAATCAGAAACTAACTGGCGCTATGCGAACGAATCTGAAGTTGCGCGTATTATCTTCGTAAACAAGTTAGACCGTATGGGTGCTGACTTCTTACGTGTTGTTAAGCAAACTAAAGACGTATTAGCTGCTAATCCACTGGTTATGGTTTTACCAATCGGTGTTGAAGACGAATTCACAGGTGTTGTTGACCTGTTAACTCGTAAAGCTTATGTATGGGATGATTCAGGTTTACCAGAGAACTTCGAAGTTCAAGACGTTCCTGCTGACATGGTTGATCTTGTTGAAGAATACCGTGAAATGCTGATCGAAACAGCCGTTGAGCAAGACGATGCTGTGATGGAAGCTTACATGGAAGGTGAAGAGCCATCTATGGAAGACATCAAGCGTTGTATCCGTGCGGGTACTCGTACTATGGCATTCTTCCCAACATACTGTGGTTCTGCATTCAAGAACAAAGGTATGCAACTGGTTCTTGATGCTGTTGTTGACTACTTACCATCACCAGATGAAGTTGATCCACAACCATTAACTGACGAAGAAGGCAACGAAACTGGCGAATTCGCTATCGTTTCTGCTGATTTACCGTTAAAAGCATTAGCGTTCAAAATCATGGATGACCGTTTCGGCGCCCTGACTTTCGTACGTATCTACTCTGGTCAACTGAAGAAGGGTGACACCATCCTGAACAGCGCTACAGGTAAAACTGAGCGTATCGGCCGTATGTGTGAAATGTACGCTGATGACCGTATTGAAATTGAATCTGCTCAAGCTGGCGATATTATCGCTATCGTGGGTATGAAAAACGTTCAAACTGGTCACACTTTATGTGACGTGAAACACCCATGTACTCTTGAAGCCATGGTGTTCCCAGAGCCAGTAATCTCTATCGCAGTTGCGCCAAAAGATAAAGGCGGATCTGAGAAAATGGGTATCGCTATCGGTAAGATGATCGCTGAAGATCCATCATTCCGCGTAGAAACTGACGAAGATTCAGGTGAAACCATCCTTAAAGGTATGGGCGAACTTCACTTAGATATCAAAGTAGACATTCTGAAGCGTACTTATGGCGTTGAATTGATCGTAGGTGAGCCACAAGTTGCTTACCGTGAAACCATTACTCAAATGGTTGAAGATCAATACACTCACAAGAAACAATCTGGTGGTTCTGGTCAATTCGGTAAGATCGAATATATCATCCGCCCAGGTGAAGCAAACACTGGTTTCGTGTTCAAATCTTCAGTAGTTGGTGGTAGCGTTCCGAAGGAATTCTGGCCAGCAGTTGAGAAAGGTTTCGCGAGCATGATGAACACAGGTACTATCGCTGGCTTCCCAGTGTTAGACGTTGAGTTCGAATTAACTGACGGTGCTTTCCACGCAGTTGACTCATCAGCAATCGCGTTCGAAATCGCTGCTAAAGGCGCTTTCCGTCAGTCTATCGCTAAAGCTAAACCACAACTTCTTGAGCCAATCATGAAAGTTGACGTGTTCAGCCCAGATGACAACGTGGGTGACGTGATCGGTGACTTAAACCGTCGTCGCGGCATGATCAAAGACCAAGTTGCTGGTGTAACAGGTGTTCGCGTTAAAGCTGACGTACCGTTATCAGAAATGTTCGGTTATATCGGTACTTTACGTACAATGACTTCTGGTCGTGGTCAGTTCTCTATGGAGTTCTCACACTACAGCCAATGTCCAGCTAGCGTAGCTGAGAAAGTTGTTGCTCAAGTTAAAGAACGTAAAGCTGCTGAAGCTAAGAAGTAATTCTTAACTTATCTTGGCTAATATTTAGTTAGCTAATAAAAACCGCTGTCGGCCCCTAGGCTCACAGCGGTTTTTTTATGGGTGAGATCCAACTGTCATCACTCGCTTCGGTTGACGAAGCTTCGTATCTCTTTGTTTAAAGTCCGTATCCTTTTGTTTTACAGAATGTCATTTCTCGCTTTATCTTCTCAGTATTTCAGCGCTCAGTTTTTTGTTTACTCAATTCAAGCAAGGCCTTGGCCGCCGGTGTTAAAGGTAAACTTTGACGCCAAATGAGCGCCAGATCCCATGTCATTGCGGGTTGCATAGGTTTAAAGACTAGTTTGCTGGTGCTTAATCTATTGCAAATCGGCTCAGGTAAAATGGCGACGCCCATATCGGCTTCGACCATGGCGGCTAGGAAATCCCACTGACCGCTGCGAAAGGCAATATTGAGCTGAACACCTGCTTTGCGGCTGAGCCGATTGATCAACTTAGCGAGGGAGAAGTCTTCGTTATAGAGGATAAAAGGATAGGGTTGGAAGTCCTGCCAGTTTAAGTGGTCTTTCTCGGCTAAGGGATGCCCCTCTGGCAGGCATGCGAGTAAAGGGTACTTAGTCAGGGGTTGATTGACGAGTTCGGTCTCATGGGTCGTGGGGAGCGCAGTAAAGGCGATATCGAGACTGTTATTGAGTAGGGCTTGCTCGCAGCCAAATCCGCCGTACTCATACATGTGTAGCTCAACTCCTGGGTAGCGCTTACGATAGCTAGTGAGCAAACCTATAATTAGGCTGCTCATCATGGGACACACCCCTAGCCGTAATCGCCCCGACTTGAGACCGCTGAGGTTACTCATGTCCTCCTGCAATCTATGCCATTGACCGAGGATTTCCCGCGCACTGTGCTCAAATAGCTGCCCTGCCTGAGTTAGCTCAACCTTTTGGTTATTTCGGATCAGCAAGGTTTCCCCTAGGCTTTCTTCGAGTCTTTGGATGATTTTGCTCAGTGTCGGCTGAGTGATAAAACATTTCTGTGCGGCGCGGGTAAAGTTTTCGGTTTCCACTAGGGTCAGAAAACATTGTAAGGTCTTGATTGGGATGTTCATGCCTAAATGGAATCCATATTATGGAATTTATTCATTTTACTAATGATGGCTTAAATATTACTTTGACCTTGTTAACAAAACAGGGGAATACCGATGAAATCAAGTTCAAGTCTGTGGGTAGGGGCTTTGTGGCAGGCGGCTATGCCTGTGGCAAAAGAGGTGCAAAACGCTAAAGCGGCGCAAGTCACTAAAACGGCTCCAGCGGGTGATTTGCATAAAGCAAAACAACAAGTAAACCCAGCCTAGGCTGGGTTTTTACTTTTCTGCGTTTTAGGTTCTGCTCTTATCTTTATTTCCCTGTATTCTCACTTTGCCTTTTTAACTTCTGCTCAATCCTTCCTCGGTGAAAGTACTGTTCAGCAACGGACGCTGAGCCAGCGATAGACGTTTAGTCTTATATTTACTTGAATACTCATCACCGACAGTAAGCCAACTCATTACGATGGGATGCTTAAATAGCAAAAAGCCACCCTTATAAATTCGGGTGGCTTTGCTTTGCAGGGGAAGGTGATTTACTTGTCTGAGAACTGATTCTCCACGAGTGGTTGTTTGTTTTCGGCTTGAGCGACGTGGCATTGAGTACAGAAATAGTTATGCCCGTTCACTGTGCCTTTATCATCAATCACATGGGACTTAGCAACAGGCGTGGCTTTCATGCGTTTTGCTTTGTCCCAACTATGGCAGCTTAGACAGCCATTTTTATCTAAGGTGATCTTGTAATCGTCCTTATGTGGGATGAGCGGGGGTTGCTCGCTAAAACTGCGCTCAATGGCGGTGCCGCGGCTGGGATAAGTTGCCATGGCATCGGCTGGGCGAATGTCGGTGATCGCCATGTTTCCCGCGAGGGATTGAATGTTAACCGGCGCTGCATTAGTGTCGGCTTGCTGACCGGAACAGCCCGCGATGCCGATAAGTAATGCAGTTAAGGTGAGTATTTTTTTCATTGGTTATTCTCCGCCTTGGTGACTTTGACTGGGCACTTTTTAAAGTCAGTTTCTTTTGATAGGGGATCGGTCGCATCCAAAATCAGTTTATTGACTAACTGGCGCGCATCGAAGAAGGGCATAAATACCACGCCGCGTGGCGGTTTGTTACGGCCTTTAGTTTCAACTCGGGTTTTCACTTCACCGCGCGGTGAGGCTACTATGACCTCATCGCCGCGTTGTACACCGCGGGCTTTGGCATCCTCTGGATGCATAAAAATCTGCGCATCGGGAAAAGCGCGGTAAAGCTCGGGTACGCGTGCTGTCATCGAGCCTGTGTGCCAGTGCTCTAATACGCGACCAGTCGACATCCACAGATCGTATTCTGCATTCGGCTCTTCGGCGGCGGGCTCGTAAGGTAGGGCGAAAATCACCGCTTTACCATCGGGTTTGCCATAGAATTTAAAGCCTTCACCGGCTTTGACATAAGGATCGCTTCCCTCAACGAAACGGCGCAGGGTTTCTTTGCCATCAACGACTGGCCAGCGCAGGCCACGGGTTTCGTGGTAACGGTCAAAGTCGGCTAGATCATGGCCGTGACCACGACCGAAAGTGGCGTATTCTTCAAAAATGCCTTTTTGTAGATAGAAACCAAAGTGTTCGCTCTCATCGTTGAGCGCTGCTTTGCAATCGGAAGTTGGGAATTTGTCGATCACACCGTTAGCGAATAGCACTTCATACAAGGTTTTATCCGCATATTCTGGTTGCTTAGCGATTAACTCAACTGGCCAGACTTCAGACACTTTAAAGCGTTTTGAAAACTCGACGAGTTGCCAGAGATCAGACTTAGCCCCTTCTGGCGCTTTTACTTGCTGATGCCATAGGTGAGTACGGCGCTCGGCATTGCCGTAAGCGCCTTCTTTCTCGACCCACATTGCCGTTGGCAAAATTAAGTCCGCCGCCATGGCTGTGATAGTTGGATAGGGATCTGAAACCACGATAAAGTTTTCTGGATTACGGAAACCAGGATAGATTTCATCGTTGATGTTAGGGCCCGCCTGCATGTTGTTGGTGCACATGGTCCAGTAGCAGTTGAGTTTGCCATCTTTGAGCATCCGGCTTTGCAGTACGGCATGGTAGCCAGGTTTGGCGGGAATCGTCCCAGCAGGTACTTGCCATAGTTTTTCGGTAATGGCGCGGTGTTTGTCGTTCGTCACTTCCATATCGGCGGGTAAACGATGGGCGAAAGTGCCGACTTCACGTGCAGTCCCGCAAGCCGATGGTTGACCCGTTAACGAGAATGGACTGTTACCCGGTGTGGCAATTTTGCCCGTGAGCAAATGGATGTTGTAGAGCATGTTGTTCGCCCACACGCCGCGAACGTGTTGGTTAATGCCCATGGTCCACAGACTCATGACTTTAACCTTAGGATCGGCATAGGCTTTGGCTAAGGTTTCTAACTTTTCGGGCTCAACACCACTCATCTTAGCTGCGTATTCCAGCGTATAGGTGCTGACAAACTTGGCGTACTCATCAAAGCTAATCGGTGTCGATTTACCATTGCCTGGATTTTTAGCTTTTTTCTCTAATGGATGATCTGGACGCAGGCCATAGCCGATATCGTCAACGCCTAAGGCAAACTTAGTATGTTTAGTGACAAAGTCGGTATTAACCGCTTTATTTTCAATAATGTAATTGGCAATAAAGTTGAGGATCACTAAGTCCGATTGCGGGCGGAACACCATAGGATTATCGGCTAAATCGAAGCTGCGATTTTCAAAGGTCGACAGCACATGCACGCGACAAGTTGGACTGCTTAAACGTCTATCGGATAAACGTGCCCATAGAATTGGGTGCATCTCGGCCATGTTCGCGCCCCAAAGCACAAACTGATCGGCGGCTTCTAAATCGTCATAACAACCCATGGGCTCATCAATACCGAAGGTGCGCATAAAGCCGCCCACGGCAGAGGCCATGCAGTGGCGTGCATTAGGATCTATGTTGTTGGTAAGGAAACCAGCTTTATGAAGTTTAGAGGCGGCATAACCTTCCCAAATAGTCCATTGGCCGGAGCCAAACATACCCACTGACGTCGGACCTTTGGTGGCTAGACTGTGTTTCCATTTCGCGGCCATAGTATCGAAGGCCACATCCCAACTGACTGGTGTAAACTCACCTTCTTTGTGGTACTTGCCGTCTTTCATCCGCAGCAATGGCGTGGTTAATCTGTCTTTGCCATACATGATTTTTGATAGGAAATAACCTTTAATACAGTTAAGGCCACGGTTGACTGGACTCTCAGGATCGCCCTTAGTGGCGACTACTTTGCCCGCTTGGGTGCCCACTAATACGCTACAACCCACACCGCAGAAGCGGCATGGGGCTTTATCCCATTTGATATTGTCTGGCTGTTCGGCGGCTTCCACCATCTTAATCGGAAGCGTGACACCAACGGCTGTTGCGGCGGCAACCGCTGCGTTGGCCTTGAGAAACTCGCGGCGGCTTATGCTCATAATCTTTCCTCATTTTCTTGTTCTAAAGGTGCGACTTGGTGGTAAATCAAACTGGCGGATAACACGCCGGACAGGGCATTGATGGCTTCAACATTGTCGAGAATTGCTCTTTGGCTACTCCCTTCGAGGGTGACAACCAATTTCCCTTCTGGCGTAACCGCATGAATATCAGCGCCCATTAATGCGCAAATATTGGCTTCAACCTGTTGTAAGGCTTTAGGATCGGCATGCACCACAAGGCTAGTGACGTGGTATTCCTGACTCATTGGGGTGACCTGTAGTGGCGTAAACTCGGTTACTTGATTTGGAAAAGCAGAGCAAACGAGTGCTGATACAGGCGAGTCTAGACCTGATAAAAAATGTGGGTATACCTCACAAGAGGTATTGAAAGCGATAGTCGATCCGGATCAAAGTTTTGCGAGTGATCTAACTCTCAGTTTGAAATTTAAGCGGTGTGTTTATTGTGGATGAGGTGTGTTGTACTTGGCCGTATATGGGATACGGCCAATAATTCAAGATTATAAATATTGCCAACCTTTAAGTACTATCGCGGGGGGAATGGCATTGTCACTGCCTAAATCGGCTTCGCCTAAAGCATTGTCATAATGGATTTTGCCATCGCCCGTAGCGGTAATGGATTTGCCTCTTACCGAGCCGAAGATTTCGGGCCCACCGGGCAGATTGACTTTGGATTTAGGCGCGTAAAGCGCGGCATATATCGGCACGCTTCCACTGACAGTTACATCTTTATTTGAACCCGAATAAATCGCTAACGGCGGTTTATTGCTGCTGGTTAAGGTTTGGCTTTTAATGCTATTGCCGTTATTGGTGCCTGCCGTAAAGGAAATTTCACCATTCACAAATAACGTTAAACTTGAACCTGGGGCGATATTAAGTTGGTTTGCGCCACTCATTTTAAAATCACCATTGATGATCAGCGTTACATCTCCACCACTGATGTTTAATACACCATCGCTACTCATGACTAAACTGTCGAGGTTAAATACTGGGGTTTCAGAACCGAAGATGTTTTCTGAGCTTGAGGACAGGGCAGGAAACGCATTACTGTTACCTGAACTCGCTGTCGAGCCCGTTGGCGAAATGGTGACATTTTGGGTTGATGCTATTGTTCTCGCGCCATTGTTGGGCATTTTAAACCCTCCCATCACGGCGCCAATATCTAAGGGATCGCAGGACTTAGTGGGAACGGGAGGGACATTAGGCGCTTGTTTCACTGCTTGGCCAATGCTGCTATTTTGATGGAAGTTGCCATCACCACCATATTGAAGTGTCCCATTCACTTTGGCACCAGGGGCCGTTGATGCGTTGTTATTGGCTTGCACTGAGCCTTCAACAGAGCCACTGTTTTTTAGCTCGAAATTATGACCCGCAGCGATATTCCCACCGACCGTACCTGTGTCTACGATGACATCTTTATTGCTTTGAATATTGCCCATTAGGGAAGATGAGCCGGTTAATGTGACATTTCCCGTTGCACTGACATCGCCGTAAATCGGCGAATTGCCCGACAAGGTTACATCGGCATTCGGTTCAACCGTCGTCACATTGCCTTTGCCGTGCTTATTGAGTTGGCTGTTGCCTTGATCATTATTGAAGCTATCGCCGTAGGCACCTTTTCGTGAGTCATAACCATCGATTGTGCTACTACCAGTCAGATTGAGGCTCTCGCAGGAAACGATGGCATCGTTAAAAATGTTATTGCCCTTTGCGCCTTTTAGGGCGAAGAGTGCATTGAGTTTGGCCTGACCTTCTAAGTGTTGCCCAGTGCTGTTGACGCTGAGTTCGGCGCTCGGGGTCACGGTTTTTGTCAATGTATAGGCGCTGCTGTCGATACTGCCTGAGGCACTCTTTGGCAGACTGTCATGTAAGGAGACCGCCGTGCTTTGAGGTGCTTTAATTAAAGTTGCTTTGAGGGTGTTATAGCTTTCATACATGCCTTGTTCGGCGGTGAGTTGCGCATTGACTTGCTTCTGGAAGTTCCCGCTCAGCCGCTCTTGTACTAAGTTATCTCGCAGTGATGTCACGACCAATAAACTGGCTAATATACTGAAGACTAAGACGATAAGTAACACAGCACCCTTTTGCTTATTAATACTGCCGCGAAGTGGCGAAGCGTGAGCAAATGAACGTTCCGTGTGCATGTCTGTGCTTCCTCGTGCCTATGGCACTTGTTGTGAATTAATGGCTTGTTGCCAAAGAGGTTTACGCAGTGCGATCTGTAAGCTAATACCCTGATCATATTGGGTCGGTAAAGCTAAGGGTTTCAAATTAATACTGACGAGTTCACCAGTTTGAGAGAAGTGAGCCGCTTCTAGCCCAGTGAGAAGCGTTTGTGCGCCATCACCATCGTCGCAGGATAAGTTAGGTGCTAAAAAGCTAAAGGTTTCGGTGTAATCAGCGGTTTTACTTTGGCCTAAACAGCTAATACTCGGTTGGTTTGCGGAGGCACGCGTGCTTAGGACGAGTTCGTTAGCCGATACAAGGGCGACATTATCCGCCTGTTTGATGCTTTTACTGAGCGTTAGCGTGGCGTACCTTAAGGCGTCAGCGGCATTTTCTAGACGTTTACTTTCCTCAACAGTAGTCTTAAGTGGCGCAAAGAAATTGATCACTGCGATCATGATGATTAGCCCTAATACCATAGCAATCATCAGTTCGGATAAGCTAAACCCCGTTTGTCTTAAGGCGGGTTTAATGTGTCTCCATTGAGTGTGATGAGCTGAAATCACAGTTAGGCCTTACACAGATGGGGGAAACTGGCGTTAAGACTGACGCTATTATCGGTATCGACTCGACCATCTTGCCAAGTCACAGTAATTGCCATGTTGTCTTGATAAGTGGCGGGTAATACTAAGTTAAAGCCTGCGGGGAAATCTTGGCTTAAACTGGCTCTAAAATTGATATCTTCGAAGCGGGCGGGTTGCTTTTGCACTTCGCATAATCTTGGCCAAATCTGCTCAATGACATTTTGCGCTTGCACTGTGGCAACTGTGTATTGAAAGCTATTGCTGGCATGTTGTAGCGATGATAGCTGCGCTTTTGCCAGTGCAAGCAATGAAGTGACTGATACCACGAGTGAAACTAAAACTTCTGTCATGGTAAAGCCAAGGTGCTTTTTACCTATGTGATTGAAGGCTTTCATGCACAATCCTCACTTTGAAGTTGACTTTGGCCGCTCGGTAAAATGCATAAATTCATGTTTTCACCTTGACTGTTCGCCAATGAAATACTGGTTTTGGCTGTGTTGCCTGTGGCACTGATGCTGATGCTAGTCAGTCCTGTTACATCAATTCCATGCGTCGGGGGCGTAAAAACCTTCAATTCGTTATCGTCGCTATCTTTAATGACCCAAAGTCCCGCTTCTGTTGCCGTGAGGGTAATTGAAGTGCTGCGTTTTATCGCTTCGCTGCGGGCAAATTTATAGCTAGAGACCAATTCATTCGCAGCGGCTGTTAGCTGTTCACGTGCCATAACATCGCGGTACGAAGGGAGTGCTAAGCTGCCTAAAATACCGATAATCGCGACGGTAACCATAAGCTCAACTAAGGTAAATCCATGATTCCATGGGTTTGACATTTAATTCGTCCAACAATTGGCAGCGGGAGTTCGCACGCCTTTCTGATTAATGCTTAAGGTGCCACAGCTATCCGATTGGCGGCTGGTTGGGACTGCCGAGAGGGAGAAACTTAACTTGTCGTCCGCCGGTGTGTAGCTAAAAGTGTAGTAAGGACTGTTGGTTAAGGTTTGCGCAGTAGGATACTTACCTTGACGGGAATAATTGCGTTCTAATGCTTGCACGCTCGTCATCAAATATTGCTGGGCATCGAAACGACGACCTTGCTTTAGGTATTCGGAAAAAGAAGGGATAGCGATAGCGGCGAGAATGCCGATGATGGCTACGACGATCATGAGTTCAATTAAGGTAAAACCTTTCTCTATGCGGATGATAGAACTCATTCACAACTCCATTTGTGCTGGTTGATGCGTATTGCAGTTACTCATTAACGTGAGAGTTAAACTGTTATCTGTACGTTATGACAACGTTGTCATTTCAATTTATGATAATGTATTTGGGTTGACATTAAAATGCAACAATTGGTTGATTATTAGTCTTGAACTCGATCGCAAATAGGGTGTTATTGTGGGCTTGGTCACGTATTGCGTGTCGCGATGTCTTTATACAACAGCAGCTTAAGATCATTCTCTGAATAACTATCTTGTTATGTTACTTCGCGCTGACTTAGCATTTCTGGTTATAAGAACTATGTTTGGGCTCAATAGCCCGTCAGTTCCATATAACCTGTACCAGTATGGCTGCCAGAGAGTTGCACTGGTCCTTCCCAGTAGGGCGTCGATAATGGCATGGCGCTATTAGGATTGAGCGGGGTGATAGTGAGATTGATATTCTCGCTGGGGATTTTAACTTGCCAGCTGACGGGATAGTCGCCATTGACAGTGTGTTGCCATTTCAGTGGCGTCATCTGTATGTCATTAGGATTGTCGGTGGCATTGATATTACGCCCCGTGCCATCAGCGAACATTCTTCTGGCGCTATAAAATGCCGAGATAGGCGCATTTTTTGCGGACTCTGCTGGCGACTGATCCCGTAACTGAAACAACATCAGCGTCGAGCTATCGTTTAACCTGAGTGCGAACCAATCCCAACCCTGTTGCGTTTTAGTGAGAAATTGCGAGCTCCATTCCCTGTCAAGCCAGCCTTGGCCTGTGACTTGCTCCACTTTGCCATTGCGGTTTATTTCACCTGAGATCTCAATAAAAGGTTGGCTGTAATAGTAGGAGGCCACTTGGCCATCGCGACTTTTAAGGCTATAGCCGTTAGCGCCTTGGTATTGCAGTGGCGCTTGGCTGTTAAGCTTAAGTCGGTAGCTAAAATCAGGATTCTCTACCGTTAAGGTGGCGGGAAATAGTGCATTGGTTTCGCTCTGCCAATGCCAGTTGTCGAGGCGGATTTGATAGGGATCTAATTTTACTTCGGCAAACTCGCTATGACGGCGTGACCACTTTTCGTGGGCGAGGTGAGCATTACTCGAGGTTAATGCGCTATGGGCTAAATAAAGCTGCTGAGTCGCCCAAGTGGATTCACTTTTGGGCATTGCATCTGTTACTTGCGGAACTGTTGTTTGCAGAGTTGTTTTTTGTGGAGCAGGGGGTTTAAGGGCGACTCTAAACTGCGTCCACTGGGCACCGAGTTGCTCACCTGTTTCTGTAGTTAAATTGGCTGTCAGATACCACCATTCCTGGCGAAAGTTATTGTGCGCCAAGTGATCTCGCGGAAATTCAAATCTATAGCCGGGAACGACAGGGATAAAGGCCAAATCATCTTGATTAGTCGAGGTTTGTCCTACCACATTGGCCATCGATTTTGACTGAGTATTTTGGGGAGATGGCATTTTATCGCAGCCGCCGATCAGCATTAACCCAACCACTGCCCATACAATACTGAGTGTTTTCATCATAGGGTCTCCTGCTGCAGACTGGCGACCAGTGGTTTGCGGGTTTGCCAATACAGCGGCAAGAGCACGGCTAAGGTGCAGGTGGCTAAGGCAATCAGTATTGCTTTGCCATAGGCTTGCCAATCCCAAATCATTTTTATCGTCCAGCCAAAGGCTTGCAAGGTGATCTTGTTGATAAGCAGGTAACCTAGCAGTGCACCCGTTGGCATAGCGAGCAGGCAAGTGATCAGCACCACAATCAGCATCTGCATAAACACCATACCGCGCAGCGCATTACGACTCACGCCTAGGGAATACAGTCGTGCCAGTGGCGCTTGCCGTGCCTGAGTTAACATTAAACAGGCACTAAAAAGGCCAATCGCGGCGACAATCAGCGTCAAACTATTCAGCACTAAGGTAATCGAAAAAGTCCGCTTAAACATGGCGATAGCTTGGGTTTTAATCTTAGTTTGACTGTAGATTTGCGCTTGCGATAAGCCTAACTCGGCAGCCAGTTGGATTTGCAGTTCATCGAGTTCCGTTTCACTGATCTTGCTGCCTCGCTCTTTACCGTAAAAATTCGCCGCCAAACTGATTGGCAGTACAGGTAATTGTGCCTTTTGCCATAATGGCTGGCTGATAATCACCTCGTTGCGGGTATTACCGTGGTCATAATAAATGCCGCCGATAATGGCTTGGCTGTTACCGGTTTTCTTAAGCGCATCCAATGACACGCTATCGCCAAGCTGCAATTGGTATTTGATGGCTAAGGGCTCGCTCACTAAGATCACGGGGGCATTAAAGTAGGATTGCCACAGAGTCGGTAGGCTTTCTTTCAGGGCGCTGGTGTGGCGAATCGAATATTCATCACGGCTAAGTAGGCTTATTGGAATTGTTTGTGCGCTCGAATTATCCGTCGATACAGGGAGTGAAAGCTGGGCTTCAATTTGCCATTGCTGATAAAGACCGCTGACTCTTGGATCGTGCATCAGTTGGGTTTGAATCGTGTCGATGCGCTGGCTCGGTGGACGGATGTAGAGATCGGCATGCAAGCGGGTTTCTAGCCAAGTTCGCAGGGTTTGCTCGAAGCTTCCCACGAGGGTGTTCATTGACACATTGGCACTGAGCGCCAGTAAGATCGCCATCATAGCAAGGGACAGCGGTGCGATAAGCTCACGGGTTTCGGCGAGCAGATATTGCCATAATCCAGGACGTGCCAAGGGCATTAACGCACTGACGCCCCAATGCAATAATTGCGGCAACAATAAGGGAATAGCGATAGCGACGATACCGAGTAACACTAAGCTGATGTTATAGCTTTGGCTGAAGGGAAACAGCAACGCCGCTAAGGTCAATAAGCCACAGGCTAAGGCAAATTGAATGCTATGGGTTTTGCGGTGTGCCTGCATTTGCTGATAACGATTCGCCCCTTGTGCAAGTGCTTGGCGCGTAAGATCTAAATACAAGGGCAAGCAAGCGGCGAGCGCGGCAATTAAGGTGAGGGCAATTGCCTCAAAAAGCCAGGTCCATTGCCAAATACCGGGGAGCAAGTGGGCGCCATACATTTGCTCTAAGGTCATGGCGACCATAGGTTGCAGCCAGTGGCTGAGTTGCAAACCACTGATAAAGCCCAGACTTGAACCTATGACTACTAACAAAATTAATTCGAACATCAGTGCCGTCATCAAGGCGCGGCGCTCGATTCCCTGTTGCAATAATTGCACTAACAGTTTTTGCCGTTTCATTAGGCTGTAACGCACACCGTTATAGGCGATAAAGAGGCCGACAACGAAGGCTAACATGCTCATAGCATTAAGATTAAGGTGAAAACTGCGGGTCAGCGCTATCAGCGCTTGGCCTTGATCCTGTTGGCTAAAGCTGGCCTTTTGCGGCGTAATCCCTAAAGCGTCGAGTTGGGATTTTAATTTAGGTAGGTTTTCTCGTTCACTGAACATGGCGATATAGCTCAATCTGCCTTGCATGTTTAGTAATCGCTGGGCGAGGGACATATCGGCCAAGATGGCGCTTCCTAGACCAAAACTGTCATCAATTGCAATGACATCTAAGGTGTTATTTTCTAAAACAAGTTTACCCTCTGGCGCTACTTTGGCGGCTAGGCTGCGGCTCATTATTACTGTGGGGGCGCCGTTGAGCAGATCGGCAAGCGGTAAGTCATTCATCTGCGGCGAGGTTGTTGACTGCGTTTCAGTCGAGGTGTTACGTTTCGATTTTTGTAGTGTCAATGCGGCGACTAAATCGCTGCCTTCCAGTTGCCAGAACTGACCGTTTTTACCGGAGATTTTGCCACTTACGACGGCGAGACTCTGACTTAATCCGGCTCGTCTCAAGGCGAAATAGACGGATTCATCTAAAGTGTTTTGTCCTAGGGGCGGAGTGAGTAGCACATCGGCGCGTTGACTCAGTAACTCAGTCGCCTCGCTATAGCTGCGCACGGCATTGTCGTTGGTTGCTTTAACCCCAATCAGCAGAGTGACAGCTAAGGCGATACCGAGCAGAATGGCACCTGCTTGTATAGGCGCATGGCGATAATGGGCGATAAACACTTTTAGGCTGAGCCACGTCAGCCTAAGCCAAGTTGACTTTAGCCAAGTTTGCTTAAGCGCTGTGGGAGTCGCCTTAGTGAGCTGTTTATTGTTCATAAATAGCGACTGCACCTTGGGATAAGTGCCAACGTTTTTGCATGAAGGCGGCGCACTCTTCGCTGTGGGTGACCATTAATATGCTGGTTTGGCTTTCCCGTGCCAGTTCACACAGTAATGCCATGACTTGCTTACCCGATACATCATCTAAGTTACCCGTAGGTTCGTCGGCTAGTAGCAAGGTCGGTTTATGGGCTAAGGCGCGGGCGATGGCGACACGCTGTTGTTGACCGCCTGACAGGGCTTCAACTTGCCGGTGAAGTAATGGCAAGAGCCCAAGTTTTTCAACCAGATAGTCACACCAAGGCGACCATGGCTGCGCGGTTAAACTTAAGGAGAAGGCGATATTGTCTTTCACGTTGAGTGGCGTGAGTAAGTTAAATTGCTGAAACACGACACCTAAGGAATTACGTCTGAAACGGCTCCACTCTTTATCTTGCCAATCTGAAGTGGATGTTTGTTCTAGTAATATTTCGCCCGAGTCTGGCGTTTCAAAGCCGGCAATTAGATTGAGCAAGGTGCTCTTACCGCTGCCGCTGGGGCCTGTGAGAGCGACGGTTTCACCTCTGTGGATCTGTAGATTAACCGCTTGCAGTACTTGATGATATTGCTCACCATCGCGAAAGCCTTTGGTGACTTGGTTAAGCTTAGCGACGTCGGCCATTGAGCAACTCCTTTATATCCATTGGCGGCGGGTGTGGTAAGCAGTGTTTCAAATTGCGGCTGCAACTTACTTAGTGGCCGCAATTTGGCATTGCCATTCTATGTTCAAGATAAAGCATTTTCTATTCAGATAGATACTGATTTTTCTTGTAATAGGATCATCCACGGAGTAACAAAACATAAACTGTCATTTGGTGTAAAAATAGTCAACTGGATTAAATCCTCTGCGAACTGTGAGCAAACGGCTTGAGCTGACGTCGCATTTGTTGCATTCTGTGCGTCCTGTTAGCTTGGGAGTAAATCTCAATCTAGCAATCCGTTCGGATGAAGGTAGCAGGAGAGTGGGGAATTGACCCCACACCGACGAGGCAACTTTGGTTTTACAGAAGCGAGTCTTCTTATAAAAACAAAGCACTCTTTCAGGTGCCGATAGGCGTGGACTGTTACTGGACGAGCCTCTGGAGAGACTACCAGTTGCACTCATTGTGCAATCAGGTGGCGCCGAAGGCGAAAGTGTCGTGGTGTTATTGTATAACCTGCGATGCGAAACGCTCAGGCAAAAGGACAGAGGAGAGGATGACTGCACAGTCCCTGTCGTTTGTCGTCGTGGGCTATTTTTACTCTTTAGCTTGAGATGGAGCACTTTTGCTCTTATTGAAAGCACTCGTGTAGAGCTCTCGCTTGCTACGCTTTTAGCGTTCAGCTTAGGCGATTCTCGGCCGAGATTAGGTCAAAATAGCTCGCTATAGCGTCCGACTGCGGCGCGTCACAGCCATTTCTTTTCCTCCTCCGTTTATTAATTTTGTTGTTTAATATTCGAGGAATATCATGAGTTTTCAAGCTTTACTTGCCAGTATTAATGGCATCGTTTGGGGCCCAATTACCCTTTGTTTGCTGGTGGGTACAGGGGTTTACCTCACTGTGCGCCTCAAGCTTATCCAAGTATTTCGTCTGCCGATGGCGATGGGATTGTTGTTTAAACCTGCCAAAGGTCATGGGGATTTATCTTCCTTTGCCGCGCTTTGTACTGCGCTGTCCGCCACTATCGGTACCGGTAATATTGTTGGCGTGGCGACGGCAATAAAAATGGGTGGCCCTGGGGCGTTATTTTGGATGTGGCTGGCGGCATTTTTCGGCATGGCGACTAAATATGCTGAATGTATGTTGGCGGTAAAGTACCGTACCACCGATGCTCGTGGGCAGATTGCGGGTGGCCCTATGTATTATATCGAGCACGGCCTTGGTCTACCTTGGATGGCGAAATTGTTTGCTCTCTTTGGGGTTGGTGTGGCCTTTTTCGGTATCGGTACTTTTGCACAGGTTAACGCCATCAGCGATGCGCTGACGATTGCCTTTGAGGTGCCGACTTGGTTGACTGCGACTGTGTTGACTGTGTTAGTTGCTGCAGTCACTTTGGGTGGCGTAAAGCGCATTTCAAATGTGGCGCAAAAACTTGTGCCTGCGATGTCGATTGGTTATGTGCTGGCCTGCGTGTGGATCTTAGTCGGTTTCTCCGAGCAGATCTTACCCGCCTTAGCTTTAGTGCTTGAATCTGCCTTTACGCCACTCTCAGCTGCGGGGGGATTTTTAGGGGCGACAGTCGCGCAGGCGATTCAAATCGGTATTGCCCGCGGTGTGTTCTCGAACGAATCTGGATTAGGTAGTGCACCCATTGCCGCCGCTGCCGCTAAGACCAATGAACCCGTTGAGCAAGGTCTCGTCAGCATGACGGGTACTTTCTTCGATACCATTATCATTTGCACTATGACGGGGTTAGTGCTGATTATCACTGGGGTATGGAGTGGTGAGACGGCGGGTGCCGCGATGACGAGTGCTGCTTTTGCTCTGGGAGGTTCAGCGCTTGTGGGTCAGTATTTGGTGACGATTGCGCTAGTGTGTTTTGCGTTTACAACGATTTTGGGCTGGCATTATTATGGTGAACGCTGTTGGTATTACTTAGTCGGTGAGCGCGGGCTACGCATGTATCAAGTGGTGTTTTTGGTGCTGATTGCCGGTGGTGCTTTTATCAAACTGGATGTGATTTGGTTGTTGGCCGATACGGTTAATGGTTTGATGGCGATCCCTAACTTGATCGCCATTGTGGGCTTGAGGCATATCATTATCGCCGAAACCCAAAGTTATTTTGCTCGTATCTTACCTAATCAAACCTTAGAGACGGCTTCTTAGAGACGGCTTCTTAGAGACGGCTTATTAGTATTGTTAAAACAATAAATTACTTCACATTATTTTAACTTTGACATTGTCGCCACTAAATTCTTCGTTTACTTTATAAGTGCTATTTTTAAATGCAGTGCTTATAAAATCGGGGGCTTTAGGGCGACACCATGGAAAAAAGTAAACTTCGTACTTTTCGCAGTAGGATTTTATCCCACATAGCCTTGCCTCTCATTTTAATTATGGCGAGTGTCTATGGTGTAAACGCTTGGTTTAGTTATATCTCCTCAGAGAATCGGCTTTACCATAGCCTGACACAAGAGGCGAGTCATTCGGCTTCTCGTCTGCAGTTTCTGCTCGAGCATGCGGAGGCCAACACCCAAGGTCTTGCTGATTTTATTGGTTTTTTGTCAAGTAAAGAAGACATGAATGACACTGAGAGTGTTAAAAGTGTCTTGATGAATCGAGTCATACGTAACCCTGATTTTTTTGGCTCCGCAGTCGCGTTTAAACCTAATACCTTCCCCAATCGAAAGCTCTTTTCCCCCTATGTTTACCGCGATACAAGTGGTGGTAACGATTTACACTACCTCGATATTGGCGCTGAAGGCTACGACTATACCGATGGCACTTGGGATTGGTGGAGCAAGGCTATCAATCAAGCGAACGGTTATTGGTCAAAGGCATACTTTGATGAGGGGGCGGGAAATATTCTGATGTTGACCTATTCGGCTCCTTTTGGTGCGGTAGGTAATTATTTTGGGGTTGCGACGGTTGATTTAGCCTTAGATGGATTGCCAAAACAATTGGGGATTGCACCAAATCGTCTGGTGGTTTTAGACGATCAAGGGCGGCTTATTTATCATGTAGATAAAGAAAAAGTGCTGGCAACGACTTCAGCCCAGTGGCTCGATAAGAATAAAGATAAAAATGCCGATTTTTGGACGCTACAGGATAAAAGGCTTGATGGTCAAGCAAGGTTTGTCGATAACCAAGATGTTGTTTATCTTGCGAGTATTGCGACTGTACCGCATTTAAAGTGGCGTGTGATTGTATTAGCGCCAGAACAAGATTTATTCAACTCCCTGCTTGATGATCTGGCATCTATCATCCTCAATTTAAGCTTATTAACCCTCTTATTATTGCTGACTTGTTATCTGGCGGCGAAACGGTTAACTCGGCCGTTAGAGCTACTCGAGTCGGGTATCTTGTCCTTTGGACAGGGTAAAACTCAGCAGCTTATTGTACCTAAAGGTGCCGTAAGTGAGATTGTGACGCTGAGTAATACCTTCAATCAAATGGCGGAATTACTTGCAGAACGTGAACAAGCCATTCTTGATTCCCGCGGTAATCGCTTTGCGCGCCTAATTGATGGTATGAGTGATAAATCTTTCTATTGTTCCCTCGAACCTAATGGCCAACTCGCCCAGGTTAGTGAGGGGGTAACTAAGGTGCTGGGGATCTCCCCTGATTTGCTCAAGCGCAAATATCAAAGACTCTTCTCGGCTAATCCCCTCAATGAGAAGAACTGGGAATATACCGATTTAGCCTTAAAGGGCCAGAATGTGCCTTCGCATCAAGTGGAAATGCTAGATGAAAAAGGGTATTTAAGAAGGCTCGATGTCTTTATGCAGCCATTATTATCAGATACTGGTGAGTTAATGTCGGTGGAAATGTTATTTACCGATATTACTGAGCAGTTTTCGGCGGCGGCTTGGTCAAATGCCGTGCTTGAGGCTGCGCCTGAGGCCATGTTGATTGTCGACCAACAGGGGTTAATCGTTTTTACTAACAGTCGTTGCCAGCAGCTTTTTGGATTTGATACAGGGGCTATGTTGGGTTTGCAAGTTGAGCAGTTACTACCACAAGAATTGGGTACCCGACATGTTCTTGAGCGACAACAATTCCTTCGCGAAGGCCGCGATAGAGGCATGGCAAATGCGCGTCATGTTCGGGCTTTAAAAGCCGATGGTAATGAATTTATTGCTGAAATTGCGCTGAGTATGCTCCCTGCGGATGCGGATGGACAAAAGCAAGTTGCAGCTTCGATTCGCGATATGACGGATAAAATTGCGGTTGAACTTAAAATTCGGGAGAGTGAGGAGCGTTTTCGTGGATTGGTCTCCAATATCCCTAGCGCCGTATATCGTTTACGTATTGGCGATATTTGGGTAATGGAATATATCAGTGACAATATTGGTGAAATTACGGGATATGCCGCAAGCCAATTTATCAATAATCAGAATCGTACTTATATCTCTTTGATCATCGAGGAAGATCGGGGCTTCTGCCTGCACGAAATGGATAAAGCACTCGCACTTCAAGCTACCTTTGAAGTGGAATATCGTATCCGCCATCGCGATGGCAGTGTGCGCTGGGTGCATGAGAAAGGTAAGGCAAGTTATACCGAAGAGGGCGTTCCACTTTGGTTCGACGGCAGTATTGATGACATCACAGAGAGTAAGTTTGCTATAGGGCAGCTAGAGGCTTCGCGCCTGCAATTGACCAATATTACAGAGTCTATTCCTTGTACCGTGTACCAATTGTTGTGGCACTCGCCTACTGATCGCAGATTTACCTTTCTCTCTGGTGCGGCAATGAAAATGCTGGGGCTACATCGTGATGATCTTATTAGTAATTTTGACATCATCGCTGAGCGAATTTTTGATGAAGAAAGGCCGGATGTCGTGCTGGCACTTTCGGGTAAGAGTGAAGATAGGTTTCAATGGATCCGCGAGTTTCGTTATCGCCATCCCAATGGCAGCATACGTTGGATGGAGGCGGGTGCGAGCGGCCATGTAGAAGAAGATGGCGCTATTACTTGGAATGGGTATGTAATGGACATCACCCAACGCAAGAGCATAGAACAAGAGTTAGCCCTCAGTGAAGCGCACTTTAAGGCACTGTTTGATGGTGCGACCATTGGTATTGTCAATGTGGATGTTAAAGGCGTTATCTTAGATTGTAATGATCAATTCTGTGCCGATATGGCGCGGTCACGGGAGAGTTTACGCAATACCGCAATTTTTGAGGTCCTTAGCGCGCAAGATAAGCTTATCGCCAAGGAGCAATTTAAGGAATTGGTCGGTGGCAAAATTGACCATTATCGTGGCGAGAGAAGCTTTATTCGTCCTTCTGGTGCACCTTTATGGATGACGGTCAATGTGTCGGCACTGTTAGATGCCCAAGGACAATTTGAATCGGCTGTGATAAGCATGGTCGATATGACAGAGCTTAAATTACTCTCCGATGAACTGTTACTTGCCAAAGAGCAAGCCGATGCCGCCAGTAAAGCCAAAGGTGACTTCTTGGCGAATATGTCCCATGAAATACGCACCCCAATGAATGCCATTATCGGCATGTCCCAGCTGTGCTTACAGACAGAGCTTGATCAAAAACAGAAAAATTATGTAGAGAAGATTGAGCGGGCATCGCAGTCTCTACTATCAATTATCAATGATATTCTGGATTTTTCTAAGATTGAAGCGGGTAAGCTCGACATAGAATCTGTGCCATTTCAGCTCGACACTATGTTGGAAGATCTCAGCGATATGTTTTCTGAGAAAGCCGCCCACAAACAGATTGAATTATTGTTTGCCGTTGCGCCCAATGTGCCTCGTTATCTGTTAGGGGATTCGCTGCGGTTAGGGCAAGTGTTGATTAATCTGATGAATAACGCCATTAAGTTCACCGAACGGGGTGAGGTGTTATTGTCGCTAAGCTTAGTTGAGCAGCAAGATGATGATGTCGTGCTGCGTTTTAGTGTGCGTGACAGCGGCATAGGCTTAACTGAGCAGCAGCAAGCAAAATTATTTAAATCCTTTACCCAAGCGGATACTTCAACCACCCGTAAATACGGTGGTACAGGCTTAGGTTTGGCTATTTGCAAGCAACTCGTTGAACTCATGGGGGGCAATATTGGTGTCGAAAGTCAATTTGGTCATGGCAGCACCTTCTATTTCACTGTGAAGTTACAAATTTCCGAGGGCCAAAAATTAGTGCTTGAGCAAGAGCTTGAGGGCATGTCTGTGCTGGTGGTAGATGATAACGCGACCGCCAGAGACATAATGCGTACAACGCTCGAAAGTATGGGCTTTAGAGTCGATACGGTTCGTTCAGGTGAAGAAGCAATAAACCGCTGCCTACTGCAGACCTATGAAGTGGCATTAATCGATTGGAAAATGCCCAATATGGACGGGTTAGAAACCGCCCGTCAGATCCAACTACAGGCTAAGTCTCAGCCTAAGATCTTGATGGTATCCGCCCATGCGAATCATGAATTTATCACTCAAATTGAGCAATTAGCACTGGCGGGGTACATCAGTAAACCCATCAGCGCCTCACGCATGCTCGATGGCATAATGAATGCGATTGGCCGTGAAGGCATATTGCCAGTGAGACGCCGCACTGAAGAGCTGGCTCCGCAGTTATTATTGCCACTTCAAGGGAAACGTATCTTATTAGTGGAAGATAACGAGATGAACCTTGAAGTCGCCAGCGAGTTTTTAGAGCAAGTGGGGATTATTTTATCCATAGCGACCAATGGCCAAATTGCCTTAGATAAGCTATCCCAACAGCATTTCGATCTAGTGTTGATGGACTGCCAAATGCCGGTGATGGATGGTTATCAAGCCACTAAAGCAATAAGGAAAAGGCCTGAGTTGGCAAATTTACCTGTCGTCGCTATGACTGCGAATGCGATGGCTGGTGATAGAGATATGTGTCTTCGGGCTGGGATGAATGACCATATTGCCAAGCCCATAGAAGTGAATGTGCTCTATCAAACCCTATTGAAATACCTCGGCTCTTCTTCTGGAATTTCTGCTGCGATAAGGGCGGAAGCCTCAACTCGGTTAACTTCGTCCAGCACACAGGGTGAAGTCAGCAATGGCGCAGATCAAACGGTATTGCTCAAGTGGCCAGAACACCCTGAGTTGGATATCGATAGAGGTTTGCAACTGGTGCAGCATTCGACGCGTCTTTATCAACGAATCTTTGATCGTTTTGTGAGCAGTCAACGTAATGTCGTGGAGCAGGTTCGCAAAGCCATCGCGGCGAATCAAGTCGAAGATGCGGTGCGTATCGCCCACACCCTTAAAGGCTTAGCGGGTAATTTAAGTTCGGCAAAATTGGTGGAATTAGCGCGTTTGCTTGAGTTGCATTTAACAGAGAAAGCGCCCTATGAAGATGAATTAGTTCAAATTCAACCGCTAGTAGCCTCTATCTGCGATGCGATTGAACAGGCTAAGCCTGCGATAGTGAATCAAGCCGAGCCCCGAGCGGTGGACTTGCTATCAGATGAGGACTTGAGAGCCGAATTACGGGTCTTACGTCAGAATCTAGATGAAGCCGATGCCAGCGCTGTGGCAAAAATTGATGCGTTAAAGCCGAAGGTGAGTAGTGCAATGTGGCAAACATTAAGCCCCGCTTTATCTATGATTAACCAGTATCAGTTTGATGAGGCAATCGACTTAATTGACGATGTGATTACACAGTTAGGATAGAAAGCGGTAGCGCGAATTTATAATGTGTGACATTGAGTGGAGTTGTTAATGGAAAAAGCAACAATATTAGTCGTCGATGACACACCTGAGAATATTGATATTTTGATCGGTATTCTAGGTGATGATTACAAAGTCAAAGTGGCGATCGATGGGCCAAGGGCATTAGCGTTAGTGACAAAATCGCGGCCTGACTTGATTCTGCTCGATGTCATGATGCCAGGTATGAATGGCTATGAAGTCTGCAAGCTGCTAAAGCAAGAGCCGCTGACCAGCCATATTCCGGTGATATTCGTGACCGCCTTATCTGAAATTGCTGATGAAGCCCAAGGTTTTGCATTGGGCGCGGTGGATTATATTACTAAGCCTGTCAGTGCGCCTGTCGTTAAAGCGCGGGTTAAAACGCATCTTGCGCTCTATGATCAAAAACGTCTACTCGAACAACAAGTTAAAGTTCGTACCCACGAATTAGAAGAAACCCGTTTCGAGATTATCCGTCGTCTTGGCCGTGCTGCTGAATACAAGGACAACGAGACGGGTCTACATGTTGTGCGTATGAGCCATTACGCCCGCATATTAGCGATAAAGCTCGGCTTACCGACAACCTTTTGTGACTTGATTTTTAATGCGGCGCCTATGCACGATATTGGTAAAATCGGTACGCCCGATGCTGTGCTGAAAAAGCCAGGGAAACTTGATGCGCAGGAATGGGAAATTATGCAGCAGCACGCCGCCATAGGTGCAGAAATTATTGGAGAACATAGCGATCCGTTATTGCAAATGGCCCGTCGTATCGCCTTAACTCACCATGAGAAGTGGGATGGTTCAGGTTACCCCAATGGCTTGGTAGGTGAAGAAATTCCCCTTGAAGGGCGTATCACCGCGATTGCGGATGTGTTCGATGCGCTGACTTCGCAACGGCCTTACAAGCAGGCTTGGACGATTGAAGCAACTATGGAGCTATTTGAAAATCAAGCGGGAAAACATTTCGATCCTAAGTTGGTGGAGGAGTTCAAGCAAATCCTGCCAGAAGCAATTGCCATTCGAGATACTTATTTAGAAAATTGATGCTCGAAGTGCATTGACTAAGGTAAAGGCGCCATTGGCGCCTTTATTTTGCTTCAATATTTTATACTAATTATATTAAATCAAAGCATTACGCTTCATCTAATGAGTAGGGCAGGGCTTGGATCGTTAAATGTGATTGTTCATCGTCGGCAAAACGCAGCTGAGTATCATTAGGCGTGTCATTAGGAAGTACGGCGGTTAACAAGACTTGATTGCCACGCTGTACAAACTCAATGATTTGACCGCCACGGCGAAAACTGTCTTCCATCGCGATTTCGAGGCCTGATGCTAGGGTGATTTGAAGACTAGTGTGACCGCGCAAAATATACAGGGCGCGTTTATTACCACCGCGATATTTCATGCGCGCTATGGTTTCTTGCCCCATGTAACAGCCCTTATTGAAGCTGATACCGTTAACCGCTTGTAGATTACACATCTGCGGTACGTACTGGCTGGCATGGCTGGCGGCAAGGTTGGGGTAACCTGCTGCAATCTCTAACGCTTGCCATGCACTGGCGTCAAATACACTCAGTTCCGATTGCGCAACTAAAGCTGCTGCGGCATCTGGTGTTAATACTAAAATAAAACGTTCAGCGTCTTTTAAAATCGCACCCTTTTCAATGAGTGTGAGCTCTTGCTGAATGTCACCAAAATGTTTGTTCACGAATTGGCTTGCCTGTTCACCAGCAACGCCGAGCAGAGTCCACTCAGCGGATGCATTGCTTAAGGTGGCTTTACTAAACACGGCATATTTTTGTAACTGGGGTAAATCGACTTCGATGGCATCCTTTGGCATCAACATAAAGAGTGCATCTTGAATGGCAAAGGTTCTGAAACTGGCCAGCATTTTACCTTTAGGATCGCAATGGGCGCCCCAGCGCCATTGATCTGTGGCCAATGAGCTGATATCTGTGGTCACTTGGCCATGGATAAAACTGCGGCCTTGTTCTCCAACGACTTTGATGAGGCCCAAATGAGATAAGTTGGCAAGCATAAGTGGAGGCAAGGTAGCGTCCAGATCCCAATGGGGCGTAGAAACTGAAATAGTCATAGCGAGATCCTGAAAATAAAGACGATGTGAGAGGCTAGATTGTAACGGAATTCCAGTTGGCTCAAAAGCATAAGGCGCACATATCTGTGAATGATCTGTGCGCCTTATTATGTGTGCTTTAGTCGATAGGCTTAAAGCGAGTGGAGTTTAAAGTTTAAAACAGCACGCGGGTACGCAGTTAAAACAGCACGCGGGTACGCAGTGTGCCTTCAATGGCCTTCAATTCCACTAAAGCTTCTTCGGCTTGGTGGGTGTCGACTTCCATGACCACATAACCAATTTCTGCGGTGGTTTGCAGATATTGCGCGGCAATGTTGATGCCTTTTTCCGAGAAGGCTTGGTTGATCTTGATCAGCACGCCTGGACGGTTTTGGTGAATATGCAGTAAGCGTGAGGTGCCTTTATGCATAGGCAGCGAAACTTCAGGGAAGTTAACTGCAGATACGGTCGAGCCGTTGTCTGAGTATTTAGCGAGCTTGCCAGCGACTTCGATACCAATGTTTTCTTGGGCTTCAGCAGTACTACCACCCACATGCGGTGTCAGCAATACGTTATCAAGACCTCGAAGTGGGCTGATAAATTCATCGTCATTCGATTGCGGCTCAACTGGGAACACATCAATCGCCGCGCCCGCAAGGTGGCGCTCTTTGAGTGCGACTGTTAAGGCCTCGATATCGACTACAGTGCCGCGTGATGCGTTGATAAAGATGCTGCCCTTTTTCATCGCCGCAAATTCAGCTGCGCCTATCATGTCTTTGGTTTGTGGGGTTTCAGGTACGTGTAAGCTCACTACGTCAGCTTGCGCCAGTAATTGTTCCATTGAATGAATTTGTTGTGCATTGCCTAGCGGCAGTTTGTCTTCGATATCGAAGAACACCACGCGCATGCCCAGCGTCTCAGCCAGAATACCAAGCTGAGTACCGATATGACCGTAACCGATTACGCCTAAGGTTTTTCCGCGCACTTCGTAGCTGCCAGCGGCGGTTTTCATCCAGCCACCACGGTGGGCGATGGCGTTACGCTCAGGGATACCGCGCATCAGCATAATGATTTCGCCAATCACGAGTTCGGCAACACTTCGCGTGTTGGAGAATGGTGCGTTAAATACTGGGATACCAAGGGATTCGGCGGTGGCAAGATCAACTTGGTTGGTTCCGATACAGAAGCAACCGATCGCGATCAACTTCTCGGCACGTTTCAGCACCTCGGCAGTTAATTGGGTACGTGAACGAAGTCCCACGAAATGTGCATCTTTGATGGACTCAATTAATGCTTCATCGCCTAATGAGGCTTTGTGGTATTCGATGTTGGTGTATCCCGCACGCTCAAGTACATCGACTGCAGATTGGTGGACGCCTTCCAACAGCAGGATCTTGATCTTATCCTTGTCCAGCGAATGTTTCGCCATGATATGGGTACCCTCTAATTAATAGAAATGTTTCTTATGATATGCTGACAACCTTCACCCACCAAAATAGCACTTTTTTTACTCAGTGTGGAGGGCTAGATGGCTAAAGTTAATATTCTAAATTAAGAACAATATCGCATAAGAGGAAGAAACATTGAATAACAAAATCGCGTGGTGTGCTATTTACCTCTTAGTGCTCGTTTGGTCGGCGATAAATCCCGCAGATCCTTTCACTTGGTGGCTCGAAGCGGCTCCCGCATTAGTGGCTGTGCCACTGCTATTTTTTACCCGCAAACGCTTCCCATTAACGCCGCTGGTGTATGTTTTAGTGTTAGCCCATTGCTGTGTGCTGTTTGTCGGCGCGCATTACACCTATGCTGAAGTGCCATTATTCGACACGATTGCCCATTGGATGGGTTCAGAACGTAATAATTACGACAAGTTAGGTCACTTTGCGCAAGGTTTTATCCCTGCCATGTTAGCGCGTGAAATTATGCTGCGTAATCAAGCGGTCAAACCCGGTGCTTGGTGTGCGTTTTTGGTCACATGTTTTGTGCTCGCGTTTTCGGCGTTTTATGAACTCATTGAATGGTGGGTTGCAGTGGCAACAGGTGAAGGCGCTGAAGCCTTTTTGGGAACCCAAGGCTATGTGTGGGACACTCAATCAGATATGTTAATGGCATTAATTGGCGCAATTGTCGCACTCGTTTTATTGTCTCGTTTTCAAGATAAGCAAATAGCAGCACTTAAACTCAGACGCTAGTGGCCGTGAGTTGCTGATTGTTTCAGCTTGAGTCATAAGTTCATTCTTCCATAAAGCTTCTAACATGAGTGTGATGGCATTTAGCTGTCACACTTTCTTATTGCCTGCATGTTATTTTTGTGTTGCAACTTTCGATGGGTGTCTTCATAGTTTGAAAGTACTAGATTTCGTGAGTCGGTTAAACCTAATGGAGTTTTATGCTGTTATTCCAATTATATTCCGTCAGTTAGTCGAACTTACTAGGATTTAAAAGGGAATAGTACATTTGGGTGATGTTTTTCAGTCTTTAACTAGTCAGAATCAACTAGGTTAATGGAATGTTTAAAAATCTAACTAAAGAGGCTGGTCAAACATACCATTTTGCTAATAGAAAATACTTTTCAGGGAGGAGAGTCATTGAGCACAATTAATGAATTAGTTTTTTTACATCAAATGGCGGCACCATGTCATTTAGCGTTACTCGCTGAATCCATAGGCTTGAAAACTCGTATCGTTAAGCATGCGGCGGAATTAGATTTAGATAAGAGTCGTCGAAGTTTTTATCTGATCACCCAAAAGGGCGCTGCACTCGATAACAAGGGGATCCCTTTACTGGCTTCGCGCTTAGTATCACATTTCCCCGTGGCGCTGTACCAAGTTGAGCGTGACTCTTTAGATCAAGAGTCGGCTATGTTACTCGGTATTCGTGGCCTGTTGTTTGCCGATCAACGTTTGGATTTGATGTTGACGGGTTTGCGTAAAATGGTGGCAGAGGAACTTTGGTACGACAGAACATTACTGAGTAAAGTGTTCCGTCGTGTAGTACAAAAGCTCGATGGCAATAATGAGATGCTCTCCGATACAGTGGCTATGCTACAGATGCTGACTTCCCGTGAGCGCACTATTATTCAATTTGTGTCGAGTGGCGCGAGGAATAAAGAAATCGCCCACAGATTGTGCATCAGCGAACATACGGTGAAGGCTCACATTTCCTCTATCTTCCGTAAAACCCAGTCCCGTAATCGTGTTGAGTTGTTGCGTTGGGCACAAACCTATCAGACCCACTTTGAGCTGTGCAGCTAGGTAGTTAAAGATATTGATCGTTAGCTTTTCGCTTTGAGTGGTTAATGTTAATAATTGCTGGTTAGTCAGAATAGAAAAGCGGGAATGTTTGTTTAAACATTCCCGCTTTTTGTTCAACACCCTTTTGATAAACCACCAAAGAGTGTAGCTGTGGTGGTTTTAACAGGATTGACTAGTATTGCACTACAGTAGCAACGTTCATATTGCCTGATTGATTAACGCTGATGCTGTTGTTATTGCCAGCTTGAGAGCCTAGTACTAAGTTATCGTTACCTGTTTGAGTGATCAACAGGCTGTTATTATCACCGCTTACTTCAAATGAACTACTTGCGTCACCACCAATCCAGTTACCGTTACCTGTTTGAGCAATTTGTGCAGTGTTTTCATCACCTTCGATAATCAAATCGATAAGGTTAAGATCGCCATTTTGCAGTGCAGTGACATCGGCATTATTGTTGCCAGCAATGGAAATGACGGCTTCGTTTTGAGCGCCATCTTGCTCAACATCCACTTCGTTATCGCTACCTACTGCATCGACATAGGCAAAGTTAGTATCACCTTCTTGGCTAACTTCAATACTGTTATCTTGACCATCAGCAAAGGCAACGATTTCGTTGTTATTGCCTTTAGAAGATAAATCGAAGTCGTTATCTGTGCCGTATGCACCAAAGGTTGCGAAGTTAGCATCGCCTTTTTGTTTCAAGTCAACGTCGTTGCTATCGCCCCATACTTGGAATTCTGCACCGTTTACATCGCCTTTTTGAGTGATAGTAATATCGTTATCATCACCTTGGATATCGGCCACTAAAGTATCGCCGATAGTGTTGCCGCTGCCATTTTGGGTAATATCGACAGTGTTGTCATCACCCGTAGTCATAGCAAGATAAGCTGTGTTGCCGTTACCTTTTTGATCCATCGAAATATCGTTGTCGCTGCCAGCAAGAGCGTAAACGAAGCCAACATGATTATCACCTTTTTGGACCATGTCTACTGTGTTGTTGTCGCCTGCAATACCTTTAGCCGCGCCAAAGTTATTGTTACCCGCTTGATTAACAGAAACGTCGTTGTTGTTACCCACGTTAGCGGTTAAATCAAGGGCGATTAGACCCGCTTGGTTGTTGTCACCTACTTGGGTAATTTTTCCGTCGTTGTTGTTGCCTTCAACGCGGAATACTGCAAAGTTAGCATCGCCTTCTTGCTCAACAAATACGCTGTTTTCAACGCCAGTGATTTCAACTTGGCTTTCGTTGACTTCGCCTAATTGACTCACGATTGCAGTGTTATTGTTGCCAGTAACATCATTGCTGCTTTGGTTAAAGAAACCGTCTTGCGACACATTGACATTGTTGTTGTCACCGACAACATTTGCACTTGCCACATGCCAATCAGCTTGTTGTGTTATCTGGACTTTGTTTTCTGCACCCGTCGAATTAATTGCGGCTTCATGCCACACACCGTCTTGGATAACGGTTGCGGTTTGATCGTTACCTGTTTGCACAACTGCTGCAGCATTAAGGCCACCCGTTTGTGAGACTAAGGTGTCTTGGGCTTGGCCTGACTGTACTACGCTAATTTCGCTCACTGTACTGGCAGCAAAGGCTTGACCGCTTAAACCTGTTGCAATGGCCAAAGCAATAAGTGATTTTTTAGCTTGTGATTTCATGTGACGCTCCCTGTTTAATATTGAGTTATTGAGATTGCAGCACCGTCTGCAATCTGTTGAATCGAAAAATTGCCGCTTCCTAGCTGGTTCAGTTGCACGAGATTGTTATTGCCAATTTGTGTCACTGAAGCCGTATTTTGACTGCCCACTTGCAGTAGTTGCACTTTATTGTTTGAACCAATCTGCGTGATTAGCGCATCGTTATCATTGCCGACTTGTGTCACATCGGCTTTGTTATCGTTGCCTGATTGGAACAGTAATCCTTGGTTAGCATTGCCTTGTTGCACCAGTTCGATAAGGTTATCGCGACCGGAACGTTCCAGTAATGCCTGCAGGGTTATAGGTAACTCATTGACATTCAGCTCTTGTGCTGAGGTCATACAACTACAGAGCAGGAGCAGCGGTACCAAAAAGCGTATAGAGGTATTTGGCACGGGTGACTCCTTGCATCAAATATCTTGGGCTGCCTAAAACAACAGACACTCCAAATTCAGCCCTGAAGATACGAGTCCCGTTGATATGTCGCAATTGGCCAAAAGGGTATTTATTACGCAAAGGATTCACAGTAGATAAATGATGGATTTATCGTTATCCAATTGATTCAGTTATTTTTATCTGTTTTTTAGAGAGTGTTTTTTTAGGCCGAGTAGTCTAGTTGGTCTAGTAGTTAAGTCGTACTCGTTGCTAAGTTATCCTTCAGTTTTTAAACAATGCTGCAACCAAATCAAGCAATGCATCGATTATCACGTGATATTTTTCGGGGAAACAAGTTATAGGAAATATGGTGAGAATAGTGTTGTGGGATTGACTCAATTCAAGAGCTATTTAGCGGTATTAAAGCATGTTTAAAGGCGAACTATATGGTGTTTATCTTCGGTTGACTTTAAATCACAATGAAGATTTTAGTGAGCGGTTTTATGAGTAAAAAAATTCGACCATAGTGGTCGAATTCCTTGGTGAATGAGTGACAAGCTGAGCACTAACCTTTTATATGAGATCAGTGTTTCTCTGGCTCCTTCGATTCTTCAGGGGAGACCTCTGCACTGATCTGGTTTTTTCTATCCTTCAGTTGCTGCATTGCGCTGTTATTGTTCACAGTCAGCGCATTGAAGCGAGTATTGATATCGTCCATTTCGTTGATGTATTCAGGATCGCTTTTTTCTTTATTTTGCCAATAACGTTTACGCTCTAGTTTTTGTAATTCACTGGCGCGCAGAATTTCAAAATAGCTGTTCTCCTGTTTAAGTCGATAGATTTCGCCATCGAGTAATTGCAGCAATTTTTCTTTAGAAATGGTTTGGCGATTCAGTAGCGCTTGCAGGGGATCGACTGGAATGTCCCTTTTATCTGAGTCGACTTCCGTGGTGATCCCCAACTGATATTCGATTTTATGTTGACTAAACTCCTGCGGGCAAGCGGTTTGGCTAAAGACAATTTTGTCATCTTTACGGCATTTATAAATGGTATTTGCCTGTACTGCACTTGGCAAAATAACACAGATTAGGGTGAGTATCAGTCTTACCATTAGGCCACAAATCCTTTGTACACTTGCATAGCGATTATGATTTAGTTCTTTGATTACAATCGATAAATAGTCAGCTTAATGCTTGCGCCATTAAGTCTATTCAATCAGTGATTTATCCCTCGTCCCATGGGACGTTGGTTTTTTGGGCCATTAAACCTAAGGTATTAAAGTATTAGCTATATATCAGTAAAGGGGCAAATTTACTGTGTTTATTGTAGTGGCCAAGATTTTACTTATCGCTAACATCTGCATCATACTATGGCGTAAGTTAAGGGATAAAACCAGTTTTTTGACGATTCAATTTTTTGGCGCTAAGGTTGATTCTAAACGATAAATTTAATGGTGCGCGGCAGATTCAAAGCATAAAAAAGGGAGCGAGAGCTCCCTTTATTGATTGACGCTAACTATTAGCGATCGAACCTTAAGTTATCGATAAGCCGTGCTTTACCTATATAGGCGGCGGCTAAAATCACTAAGGCTTGATCCTGATGTTGGGCCTGTTCTAGCGTGTGAGCGTGGCGAATTTCGAGATAATCCGGCGTAAAACCGGCCGCGATTAACTTGGCTTTTGCTAGCTCGGTCACTTGTTCAAAACTTTCACCTTGCTTGATCCCAGTGGCCATGGCATCTATGGCTTGTTTTAGTGCAGGCGCTGCGGCTTTTTCTGCGGCAGTGAGGTAACCATTGCGCGAACTCATGGCTAAGCCTGAGTCTTCACGTATGGTATCAATACCGATAATTTCAATCGGTAATGACAAGTCTTCAACCATAGTTTTGATCACTAACAGCTGTTGATAGTCTTTATTACCGAATAGCGCAACATCGGGCTGTACTATGTTAAACAATTTACAAACGATAGTCGCAACACCACGAAAATGTCCCGGACGGCTCGCACCACAAAGCACGTCGGAAATCCCTGGGACTTCGACATAGGTTTGCTGCTCTAGACCCTTGGGATACATCACGGCTGGCGTCGGGGTGAATAACAGCTCAGCGCCAGCGGCGTTGAGGGCTTCGCTGTCGGCAGCCAGTGTGCGTGGGTAAGCATCTAAATCTTCGTTCTGACCAAATTGCATTGGATTAACGAAAATTGAGACCACCACATGGTCACACTTGCTCGCGGCTTCTTTGACTAAAGTAATGTGTCCCTGATGGAGATTGCCCATGGTGGGCACAAAGGCGACGGTTTCGCCCTTGGCACGCCATGCACGCACTTGGGTGCGAATATCATCAATATGGGCGCTAGTGATCATTGAGCCTTACCTTGCATAAATCGGTTATTAATTAAAAGTGTGTTCGTCGCCAGGGAATGTTCCTTGGGCAACTTCGTCGATATAAGCACGCACGGCCGAGCGAATTTCACCAGTTTGTTTTAGGTAGTTTTTCGAGAAACGTGGAATATAACCACTTGAAATACCTAACACATCATGCATGACCAAAATTTGTCCATCGGTTGATGCGCCTGCGCCAATCCCAATAACTGGAATCGTTAAGGCTTGAGTGATCGCCGTTGCGAGTGGCGCAGGAATACATTCCACAACCAATAGTTGAGCACCAGCCGCTTCTAATGCTTTTGCTTCGTCGAGAATGCGCTGGGCATTTTCGGCGTCGCGGCCCTGCACTTTAAAACCACCAAATACATGGACTGACTGAGGCGTTAAGCCTAAGTGAGCACACACGGGAATACCGCGTTCCGTGAGCTTAGTGACAGTTTCAAGCAACCAGTGGCCACCTTCGACTTTGACCATGTTCGCGCCAGCCTGCATCAACTCAGTGGCGTTAACCATAGCTTGTTCTGGTGTGGCGTAACTCATAAAGGGCATATCGGCGATCAGCAGGGCACGTTCGATACCGCGACGGACACAGCGAGTATGGTAAGCGATATCTGCCGTAGAGACGGGTAGGGTATCGTCATGGCCTTGGAGAACCATTCCTAGAGAATCGCCGACGAGCAGCACATCTACACCTTCGCTATCGAACGCGCTGGCAAAACTGGCATCATAGGCTGTCAGTGCCGTGAATTTTCTACCTTCCTGTTTGTATTTCAACAGGGTTGAGCTAGTAATTTTAGACATATGGATGATCTTCAAACCAAATAGAAGTGGTGTTATAAGCTAACTGGGGACGGACTTCAATGATCAATGCCCAGTTGTTGTAACTCGGCCAACATTTTTGTATCGATAAGACTGCCGATTGCAGTGTTGCACGGCAGAATAAGATTTGGTGCGATTGCGGCTAAAGGCACGAGCACAAAGCTGCGCTCTTTCATGCCGTAGTGGGGCACTTTGAGTCTAGGTATGTCAATGTTCTCATTGCCATACAAGAGTAAATCGAGATCTAAGGTTCTGGGCCCCCAACGTTCAAGGCGTACTCGACCTTGGGTGTTTTCGATATGCTGCAATGCATCGAGTAAGGCTAATGGCTCAAGATCGGTATCGAAACTGACCACCGCATTAACATAATCGGGTTGCACGACATCGCCCATAGGCGTCGAATGGTAATAGGGGGAAACCAGTAGACTATTGCCTAAGGCTAATGCGGACAATGCCGTGACGGCATTGTCCAATTGCGTCTTGGGATCTTCAAGATTTGCGCCTAATGCGACGTAGACGCGAGTCATTATTCCGCCGCTTTCGCTTTTGGTGTGCTACTTGCTTTAGGTGTGCTCGTCGGCGCTGAACCATCGGCATTCGGCGCGCGAGGACGGCGACGACGTTGAGTGGCATTACGGTTACGATTTGGCGATTTACTGCCGCTACGCGCAATGGCTAAGCGTTCAGTTTCATCGGCTTCAACAAACTGTTGCCACCAAGCGGCACTCTTAGCGACATTACCCGCCTCGACTTCGCCCCTGAGCAATAGCAAATCGTATGCGGCTCTAAACTTAGGGTGTTCCATCAGTTTAAAGGCGCGAGTACCTTGGCTACGATCAAAGCGTAACTGCAACTGCCAAATGTCTTTTGCTGGAGTACTAAAACGGCGTGGAATGCTAATGGTTTGGCATTGCTGCTCCATCACATCGCCCATAGCGGCAAAGAAGGCATCGTATAACGTCAGGCCACTTTCAACGGCAATATCTTCGGCGCGTTGACGCAGTGGATACCAGAGAAGCGCAGCATAGAAGAATGAAGGCGTCACCGGCTTATCTTCGTTAACTCTTTGATCTGTGCTCTTCATGATGGCTTGCACCATTTTCATGGTCGTGCCTTTAGGATCATCTTTTAGCAGAGCGGCCACTTGCGGAAACAGCGGTGCGAATAGCTTGTATTCTTGCATCAGTTCGAAGTTGGCTAAGGCTTTGCCTGCAAAGAAGAGTTTCAGCACTTCTTCGTACATGCGCGCAGCGGGAATATCTTTTAGCAGTGTCGCTAATTGTTTAATCGGCGCTGCTGTAACTGTTTCGATACCCATATTGAGTTTAGTGGCGAAACGCACCGCCCTTAACATACGCACCGGATCTTCACGGTAACGGGTTTCAGGATCGCCAATTAATCTCAACGTACCCGCTTTGAGATCGGCCATACCGCCGCCGTAGCTGCGGATCGAGTAATCGCTGATATCGTAATAGAGGGCATTGACGGTAAAATCGCGGCGCTCGGCATCTTCGTCGATTTCGCCATAAACGTTATCACGTAGCAAACGCCCTTCGGCATTGGCTTTAGAGACTTTCTCATTGCTTTCGCCATGGTGACCACGAAAGGTCGCCACTTCGATAACATCGCGGCCGAAAACAATATGGGCCAGACGGAAACGACGGCCAACGACTCGGCAGTTGCGGAACAGTTTTTTGATTTCTTCCGGTGTCGCATTGGTCACTACGTCGAAATCTTTCGGTTCAATCCCTAAGAGTAAATCGCGTACACCGCCGCCGACTAAATAGGCTTTAAAACCTGATTTATTCAGTCTGTATAATACCTTAAGGGCATTTTCGCTGATTTGTTTGCGCGAGATGGTATGGGCATCTCTTGGCACTAACTCTAAGCTTAACGCTCCAGAACTTTGTTCAGGCGTTGTTGGTTCAATCTGAGCTGGAGTCGGAGCGGTCGTTTTAGGCGCGTCTTCAAATAGCTGTTTGCAGAATTGGCTGATACGGCGAAAAATGGGACACCTCGAAATATGATCTGTTATTTGATTAAAAATCTGGCGGCTATCATATACCAAATGCGGCCTAATGAGTATATCAGGGCTCGATCAGTATCTCAGATTGTTGCGGTATAGTGGATAATTGAAATTGCCCCACGGCTTGAGCGAGCATTTGCGCCACAGAACCTTGGGTCTCAACGGGTTGTTGGCCTAAAAATGCCAGCGCCGCATTGAGGCTCGACTGCGGATTAAGCGTATCAATTGCCTGTGCATGATTTTGTTTTGAGAGCTTAAAACCTTTACTTAAACAGGCGAGTGGCAAGTGCAACCATTGCGGTGCCGCTAAGCCAAAATTTTGATACAAACTCAGTTGGCGACAACTGGCTTCGATTAAATCACAACCTCGAACCACTTCAGTGATGCCTTGATAGGCATCGTCGAGCACCACGGCCAATTGATAGGCGTACAGGCCATCGCTGCGTTTGATGATGAAATCTTCGGCGGCAAAATGGCTATCGACGCAAATATGCCCCATGAGGTTATCGTCAAATTGCTGCACTTGCGCGGTATTAACTATCCGCACCGCCCCCGACTTAACCACATTTGTAGCTTGAGTTTGTGGCAAGCGGTGACAGCGGCCATCGTAGACGCCGCCCATGGCTTGAATTTGCTTGCGACTACATTGGCAGAAATAGGCTTTATCTTGGGCGAGCAGCAAATCAATTTGTGCTTGATAGGCCGCAGTGCGCTGGCTCTGATACAGAGGCACATCATCCCACTCAAATCCATAGGCTTCTAAGGTGCGCAAGATATCATCGGCGGCGCCTTTGACTTCCCGCGGAGGATCGATGTCTTCAATACGAATTAACCATTTACCCTGTTGCGAGCGCGCACGCAGATAACTGCCAAGGGCGGCGATAAGCGAGCCAAAGTGCAAGGCACCCGAAGGCGAAGGCGCAAAACGGCCGACATAGGGGCGATGAGTTGAAGTTGGAGAAGATAAAGTCGCCATAGTACTGAGTTAGCAGCTAGTGTCAGTCAAAGTGGGCGTATTTTAGAGGGATACAAGGATAAAAGCGAATCGGGGTAAATTGGAGTGAGCTTGGCTTCAACTCGAAGAGTCAAGGCGTTGTTAGAAACAAATAGGCGGGGAAATCCCCGCCCAGTATGCTTGATTAACCAGCCATTTGTTTCTCTTTGATCTCTGCAAGCGTTTTACAGTCGATGCATTGATCGGCTGTTGGACGCGCTTCGAGACGGCGGATGCCGATTTCGATACCGCAAGAATCACAGAAGCCGAAATCGTCTTCTTCAATTTTTTGCAGTGTTTTTTCGATTTTTTTGATCAGCTTACGTTCTCTATCGCGAGCACGAAGTTCGAGGCTGAACTCTTCTTCTTGTGCTGCACGGTCAACAGGATCGGGAAAGTTTGCGGCTTCGTCCTGCATGTGGCTAAGAGTACGGTCGACCTCTTCACGCAACTGATTGCGCCAAGCTTCAAGAATTGTCTTGAAGTGACCCAGTTGCTTAGCGTTCATATACTCCTCACCCGGTTTTTCCTGGTAAGGATTTACACCTGCGATAGCGAGTACGCCAAGTTTTTTGGTGCCTTCAGGCATAACGCATCTCCTGTAATCATTTGCGTTTGTAGGGCGTCCTTAAGAACGGCCGCTATCTATAGCAGAATCTTCACATCGAGGCAAACTTTTCATTCTGCTTTGATTGAATTTTTTGACTATGTTCGCTAATTCAAATGAAATCAAATTTAACTCAGCCTTAACATCATACTCGGACAACACAGGCTTGGGCTAGGTGAATCTCAGTCGGGGACATTTCACAGCGATAGGCAAGGACTTCAACTCCAGCTAACACTGCTTTTTTCAGTAACTTAGCATATTCAGGGTCGATATGTGCTGCGGGGGCAACACTGAATATGTCACTGTGCTGCACCACAAACAGCAATACGGCTCTGTGGCCTTGGCTGACCATGTGCATCAATTCACGTAAATGTTTTTGACCTCGTAGGCTTACAGCATCAGGAAAATAACCTTGGCCATCCTCGAGCAAAGTACAACTTTTGACTTCTATATAACAGGCGGGTTTTTGAGCACCCTGTAGCAGGATATCGATGCGACTATTTTCATCACCGTATTTGACTTCACGGCTTAGGCTGTCATAACCCGTTAGTTCAGTAATGATACCTTTATTGATGGCTTCTTCGGCTAAGGTGTTGGCCTGACCCGAGTGGATACCGATTAAGCCAGCATTGGGCGTGGTCATCAGTTCCCAGGTATGGGCATATTTACGTTTAGGGTTATCAGAGGTAGAAAACCACACGGTTTCACCGGGATACAGGCAATTACGCATAGAGCCGGTATTGGGGCAATGTAGGGTGATCTCACTGCCATCGCTTAGCTGCACATCGGCCAGAAAACGCTTATAGCGGCGCAATAAAATGCTCTGTTGTAGTGGCGGTGTAAATTCCATCGGTAGACCTATCTCGGCTGTTCTAGGCCGCAAAGCCTAGCAAATTTCGCAAATGTTTACAGATTTTACCTGAGTAACTTCAGCCAATCGCTTTGCGTCATCGTCTGCTAGCAGTAAACTGCCGCCATAAAGTTTGTTCTGATTGTTCTAAAACGAATCGAAAAATAAGGATCCCTAATGAGTGAACTAAAAGTAACAGAATTAATGAAAGTGCAATTAACCAAAGAAGCACCAGCCGCCCACTGGGGCAAGGCTGATGTGACTTATACTGCCGACGGTGCGCAAATTCATTTAGCAGGTGGCGATGAGCTACGCCAAATTCAAATGGCGGCCCGTAAACTGCGCAGCCAAGGCATTAGCAGTGTGGAATTAGCTGGGCAGTTTTGGGATCTCAATAGCCAATGGGTGTTTGCCCAAGGTTTCGCGACGGCAAAACCTGGTTATCAAATCCATTGGTGTGGTGATGAAGCTGTACAAGCCGAATTGCAGCGCAGACTCGATGTGGCAACCTTTGCCCGTCAACTGATCAACGATACGCCTGAAAATCTGTCGCCAGTGAAGCTTGCCCAACAAGCAGCAAAATGGTTGGCTGACGTTGGTGGCGACAAGGTAAGTTATCGGATTATCGAAGGCGAAGCGCTGCTGGAAGAACAGTGGATTGGTATCCATGCAGTGGGCCGCGGCAGTGAGCGTCCACCAGCAATGTTAGAATTAGACTTCAACCCATTAGCCGCCGATGCACCCGTGTCTGTGGCGCTTGTGGGTAAAGGGATAACTTTTGATTCTGGCGGTTACAGCATCAAAGCCTCTGAAGGCATGTTAGGTATGAAATGCGATATGGGCGGCGCGGCGACTGTGACTGCCGCGCTCGGTTTAGCAATCAAATCTGGCCTAAACAAACGGGTTAAGCTCTTCTTATGTTGTGCTGAAAACTTGATCAGCGGCCGTGCTTATAAGTTAGGTGATATTCTGACCTACAAAAATGGTGTAACAGTTGAAGTGGTGAACACAGATGCGGAAGGGCGCCTAGTGTTGGCCGATGGTCTGCAAGCTGCTTCTGCGACAGGCGCACCTTTTATTATCGATGCAGCGACCCTTACAGGCGCCGCTGTGATGGCGGTGGGTTCTAACTACAACGCGATTTTCTCGCCACAGATTGATGTGTTGCAACTGGCCCAGCAAAAAGCCACAAGTGTTGCCGAGCGCGTATGGCCGCTGCCGCTGGATCCTTGGCACAAAGAAATGTGTCCATCTGCTTATGCTGACACAGCCAACAGCCGCGCAATGAAAGGCGGCGGTGCTGGTGGTGCTTCTAATGCGGCTGGTTTCCTATGGCGCTTTGTTTCACCAGAAGCTAAATGGTTGCACGTTGATTTAGCGGGCGCTTTTGAAGATTCAGCTTCTGCCATGTGGGGCGCGGGTGCAACGACCCATGGCGTATTGACTATTAGTGAATTGATTAAAGGCTAAGCCTAGCGCTAAGACTAAATCAGATATGTTAGCTAAGATCCATTAAGATTCTGTAGCTTTGATTAAAACCGCCTACGGGCGGTTTTTTATTGGTTGAAAGATGAGAACACTCGTTTACTTGGCGTTTTAGCGGCTTCATGGCATGTTATGGCTGAGCATTTTTAATTGGAAAACATGATGATAACTATACGAAAAGCAACGAAAGCGGATGCTCAGGCCTGCTGGGATATCCGCAATGCAGCCATCAATAAAGGCTGCGCCGGATTTTATGATGTAGGCGATCTGTTTATTTGGACCGAAGGCGAACTGACCGAGCAATTTAGTCGTATTGTCGATGCACATTTTTATGTGGCAGAGTTGTCCTCTGACGAGTCGCAGCTTAAGACTGTGGTCGGCACTGTCATGTTGGATGAACCCTATGCCCAGTTAGAAGCCTTGTTTGTTTCCCCCGATGCTATGGGGCTAGGTGTCGGTAAAGTGCTGCTGCAATTTATTGAAACCATGTCTTTTAATCAGGGCATTGCTCAGCTGAGGTTGGAATCGACTTTGAATGCGGTGGATTTTTATCGCCACTGTGGTTTTGGTGGTGAAGGTTTAGAAGAGGAATCCATCTACTGCTCGCCTAGAGGCATAGCTTTAGAGTGCATGGTGATGTACAAGAATCTCGTGCGTAGAAAATCAGTTTAAAATACAGGCTGGATCAAGCATGAATGCGGAATTAACTTATATAAAGTGATATTAAAAAGGTTGCTGACATACCCGAGGGAATCAACAGATCAAGCATGGATGTGGAATTAATTCTTCATAAGAGGTTGCTGACATACTCAAGGAAATCAACAGATCAAGCATGAATGCGGAATTAACGCTGAAGACTTAAAGGTTGCTGACACACTCAAGGAAATCAACAGATCAAGCATGGATGTGGAAGTAACGCTGAAGACTTAAAGGTTGCTGACATACTCAAGGAAATCAACAGATCAAGTATGGATGTGGAATTAACTCTGAAGACTTAGAGTTTAAGATAAGGTTGCTGACATACTCAAGGAAATCAACAGATCAAGCATGGATGTGGAATTAACTGTTCATAAGAGGTTGCTGACATACTCAAGGAAATCAACAGATCAAGATGGGGGAATTAACTCCCAAGAGTATGCCAACTATCGTTCTTTCGCCTGAAATCCCGATGCCGATAAGATTAGCGCTAATGGCTTAAATCAAACTTAATCTATTGCAAAAAAAGACTTTATTTCCTTAGCCTTTCGTTAAATTCGCCCCCCATTCGCAAAGTTTTAGTTTGCTTCGGGAGTATTGAGTTGCTGGCGTTTTTCCATCAAATCTTTAATCAAAGGCGTGAGGATAAGCTCCATCGCCAGCGACATTTTACCGCCGGGCACGACTAAGGTGTTGACCCGTGACATAAATGATCCTTGGATCATATTGAGGTAATAAGGGAAGTCGACGTTATTGATGCCGCGAAAGCGGATCACTACAAAGCTCTCGTCTAAGCTCGGAATATCTTTGGCGCTAAAGGGGTTAGATGTATCGACCGTTGGCACCCGCTGAAAGTTAATATGAGTGCGGGAGAACTGCGGCGTCATGTGCTTAATATAGTCATCCATGCTGCGCACAATTGACCCCATGACTTTTTCACGGCTATGGCCGCGCTCAGAAGTGTCACGGATAATTTTTTGGATCCACTCTAAGTTGACTATCGGCACCATGCCGATCAGCAAATCCACATGCTGGGCGACATTGGCATCACCAGTCATCACGCCGCCATGCAGGCCTTCGTAGTAGAGCATGTCGGTATTCTCAGGTAGCGGGCGCCATTGGGTAAAAGTGCCGGGCATTTGGTTAAAAGGCACGGCCTCATCGAAGGTGTGTAAATAGCTGCGGGTTTCGCCTTGGCCTGTGGCGCTGTAATCTCGAAAGCATTGTTCCAAGCGGGCAAAGTTATTGGCCTCTGGGCCAAAATAGCTGAGGTTGCGGTTTTCAGCTTGGGATTTGCGGATCATCACTTCCATTTCAGCGCGGGTAAAATGATGAAAGCTGTCGCCTTCGACAAAGGCGGCGTTGATCCCGAGTTGGCGAAAAATATGGCTAAAGGCTGTCGTGGTGGTGGTAGTTCCCGCACCTGATGAGCCTGTAACTGCAATAATGGGATGTTTTGCTGACATTTTTTCTACCTAGCTAGGAACCAAAAGAGCCGCTTATGGGGAAGCGATAAAAACGCGAGTACTATTTATACGGTACAGAGGTAGGGCTGGTCAATCTTGCTGCTGTGCTATTTGATCCGCCGAGCGTATCGCGAAGGACTCATCGTCTTCACTGTATTCTAATTTCAGCTTACCTTGTTTAAGTGCTTGTTGACATTGGACTATCGCCTGCGCCAGTTCCTGCTCATCGAGACTGGCAAAGCTGCCATCCTCCACTTGACCGAAGAGATATTCGCGGATCAAATTGGCGAGCGTTTCCTTGGGGAGTTGTAACAGGGTTTCATAGGGAATGAGCATCGGTGCTTCCTTGGAGAATATTGTCGCCGTTGATGGGGTCTACGCTAAGTGGGTCAACACTTTGATCGCCGAGTAAAAAGTGCAAAATCCGTCGTTCAAGATAGAAGCGTGGTTTCCAAGGTGTACCGCCTTCGATAAAGCCGACGTGGCCGCCATAGGGATGCAGTTCGTATTCTACATAACCCGATAATTGGTTTGGCTGGGGGATCACTTCATCTGTCATAAAGGGATCGTCCTTGGCATGGATGATAAGCGTCGGTTTAGTAATGCGGCTGACAAAGGGTAAACCACTGGCACGCGTATAGTAATCGTCTACGCCGTCAAAGCCGTGCAATGGCGCTGTGACTTTATCGTCAAAATCATAGAAGGTATTTAAACGGTCGATCTGCAACTGGTTCAGCGGCATAGAGAGGGCTAAGTCGGGATCGTTTAATTTATGGCTGATTTTTTGCTGTAACTGTTTGATTAAATAGCTTTGATATACTTTCGAAAAACCATTTTCTAAGCGTTTAGCGCAGGCCGATAATTGCAGCGGCGCCGAGACAACCACAGCGCGGGCTAATAAACTGTCATCCTGATATTCGCCCTGATACTTAGTCAGCACATTGCCGCCTAAACTGTAACCTACGGCTAATAAGGGCGATTGCGGATACGCGCTTTTCAGTGTCGATAGACTAAACTGTAAATCGTCCGTGTCACCACTGTGATAACTTCGCGCGAGGCGATTGGCCTCACCCGAACAACTTCTGTGATGGTGCACCACGGCTGCGAGTTGCTGTTCTTTGCAGGCTTGCAGTATCCGTCTTGCATAATGGGACTGAGCGCTGCCTTCTAAGCCGTGGATGATCACCACTATCGGTTTGCCGGACTGCGGAACATCCTGCCAATCTAAATCGATGAAATCGCCATCGGGTAATTCTAAGCGCTGCCGCTGTAATGCTGGTTTGGCCACTTTAGTGAATACGGGTAAAATCGTTTGTACATGGGGGCTCTTGGCCCACCAAGGTGGCATAAAGGAATTTGGCATGGGTGTTTATCTTGGTATCGGCTATTGCTGAAAATTAAAACGTGTGTTTAATTTATATCCAAGCGACTTCAAAATGCTGAAATTCTTATTTTGAGGTCGCTTGGATATAAACGCGTGGGCAGTGTAGCACAATTGTTTTTTATGCTGATATTTAGGCCGACATTTAGATTGATATTTAGGAGATAGAGATGAAGCGACGAACCTTTTTGATGGGCGCGTTTGCCGGTACGGCGGCGTTAGCCTTAGGGGTCAATCTTTATTCTCCTGAGTTTAGTTTGCCCGAGGACAGCGAAGGCAAAGATTATCGTTTGTTGTTTAGCGTGCTTTTACCTGTGATGCTCGACGGCGCTTTGCCCGATGTGGCAACTCACAAGCTCGCGGCGCAAAATCGCACTTTAGATGCCATCAAACAGTCCATTTCTGTGCTACCCGAGGAGCTGCAAACCGAGTTATTTGAACTGCTCGATATGCTCGAAAATCGCCTCGGCTTACTCGTACTGACCTCAAGCATGACACCGTTATTGATGCGCTCTCCCGCCGAGTTAACTGAAATGCTAGAAACCTGGCGCCACAGTTATTTTGCGCTATTACAAACCGCTTATCTCGGGTTGCGGGAATTAGTGATGGCCAGTTACTACGCTTGCCCTGAACACTGGAGCCGCCTGCATTATGCCAAACCTGAACTGTTCAAATAGCTCGCCCGTTTGTAACCGAATAAAACGTCCAATAATAAGCATCTTACCCGCGACAGTGGAGCACTCAAGTTGGCAGTCATAGATCCTATAGTGAATGGTTTAAACTCAGGTTGGTTACATACCGACGCGAGCCAATTGCAAGAAAACCAACAGTTTGAAGCCGATGTGATTATTGTCGGCACGGGTGCTGGCGGCGGTGTGGCGGCCGAAATCCTCACCCAAGCAGGGCTAAGCGTGATCATGATTGAGGCGGGGCCGCTAAAATCCTCCAGCGATTTTAATATGGAAGAGCGGGTTGCTTATCCCAACTTGTATCAACAAGCCGCGGCGATGAAAACCGCCGACAAGGCGATTGGGATTTTTCAAGGCCGCGCAGTCGGTGGCTCAACCACAGTTAACTGGACCACTTCTATTCGCACGCCGACCGAGGCGTTAGCTTTTTGGGCGCAACATAAGTCGGTTGCAGGGCTTAATCGCGAGAGCTTAGACCCTTGGTTTGAGCAAATGGAGCAGCGGCTCAATATCCATGAATGGAACTATGAGCCTAACCGTAATAATGCCGCCCTGAAGCAAGGTTGTATCAATCTTGGCTGGGAATACACAGTCATTAAACGCAATGTGGCGGGTTGTTGGAATACTGGCTATTGCGGCATGGGTTGTCCGGTCAATGCGAAGCAATCTATGTTAGTGACCACGATTCCCTCGGCACTTGAGAAAGGCGCGCAGCTGATTAGCCGTGCTAAAGTGACTAAGATTGAGCACCATAACGGTCAAGTGTTTGCGTTAAAGGCGCAGGCGTTGGATGTGAATTTACGACCCACTAACGTTGAGCTGTTATTTAAGGCTAAACATTATATTTTGAGTGCGGGCGCTATCCATACGCCGACGATTTTGATGCGCTCGCAGGTGCCCGATCCCCACAAACTTTTGGGTAAACGTACTTTTTTACATCCGACTTTGTTATCCGGCGGCGTGTTTGCCGATTCGATCAATGGCCATAGCGGCGCGCCGCAATCTATCTATTCCGATGAATTTGTGTGGAAGAATGACGCCGATGGTGAGCTCGGTTATAAACTCGAAGTGCCACCGGTGCATCCGATTTTAATCGCCTCTAAAACCTTAGGTTATGGCGCGAGTCATGCCGAGTTAATGGCGCAGTTCAATCAGTTGCAAGTGACGATTGCCTTGATCCGCGATGGTTATCATCCCGACAGTCAGGGCGGTGAAGTGCACTTAACCCCTAAGGGATTTACCCTAGATTATCCGCTGACCGATGCCTTTTGGCGGGCCGCGAGACGCGCTTTTGCCAGTATGGCGGAGTTACAATTCTCGGCGGGCGCATTAAAAGTGTTGCCGATCAGCGATGGTATGCCTTACTTATCCTCGTGGAAAGACGCCAAAGAGAGCATTGCGCAGATGTCACTCGCGCCACTGCGTACTATCGTCGCATCGGCCCATGTGATGGGCGGTTGTCCCTTCGGCGAAGATGAAAAGCTTTCTATGGTCAACAGTTATGGCCAGTCGCACTATTTAGAAAATCTGTCTGTAATGGATGGGTCTATCTTCCCGACCAGCCTTGGCGCTAACCCGCAGCTGTCGATTTATGGCATCACAGCACGTAATGCCACCGCACTTGCACAAAAACTCACCGACGGCAAAGGGTGATGTTACCTTAGCCGATGATTCTGATGCAGAAGATTACTTGCAGATAGCTCAGCTGCAGAAACGTATTTTGCCGCAACTTATGCAGAAGTAATTTATGCTGCAGAAATGTATGTAGCCTAAGACCATGCTCGCTGTGGGTTAGGGCTGAATCGTGCTAATGGGTAAATGTCCTGTTTTCACTAAGATAATGGTTTCCTCTTCGACAAAAGGAAAATGACCGCTCATGTGCGGACTGCGTATCCAAGTGTGGCGCGGATATTCCCCTTGCTCATCTTGGAACTTGCCCGATAACACCAATATTTCTTCGCCGCCAAAATGTCGATGGGGTTGAAAGGTTTCACCCTTAGGCCATTTCACTAATGCAGTATGTTCATGCTCGAATTCATGTAGCGGCATCACTTGTAAGCCGCCTATGCCTTGTAACCAAGGAGTCTGCTGAGTGTTAATCTTGACCACATCAAGATCTCGCGGATTGAATTGATTGAGTTTAACTAAGATAACGCAGCCTTCTTGGCTAAACGGTGCGTGTTGGCTCCCTGGCGGATGGCGAAGATAACTGCCCGCGGGGTAATCGCCGTTTTCATCGGAAAATACCCCCTCCAGCACAAAGATTTCCTCGCCCAGCGGATGCTTGTGGGTCGTAAACTGCGAACCCGCGTCGTATTTCACTATGCTGCTGGTGTGTCCTGATTCTTTAGCCTCCCGCTCGAGTGGTTTGCGCCAAACGCCTTGAGCAGGACTTGGCAACCAGGGTTGCTGCTGCGTATCAATAACGACACGTTCGCTAAAGTTCATATTGAGCATAGTGTTAGACCTTATTTAACCTTAACTTAGAATAGTGATTGTTTACTGTGTTCGTTGCGTCTTGCTGCGCTAACAGTGCGCTAACAGTGCGCTAACAGTGTGCTAATTGAGTAAGCGCACCGTTAGCTACGCACTAGCATACTCGCTTTGTCTGCAATATTAGTTGCGTCCAGCCATCACGCCGCCATCAACATCCCAAATCGCGCCGGTCACCCAGCTGGTGTCATTGGATAAAAGAAAACAAATGCTGTTCGCCACATCGCTCGGCGTGCCGACTCGACCAATCGGGTGAAAAGCGTTGAAGCTTTCAATCACTTGGTTTAGCTCTGCCTCTGGGATAAAAGCGTTATAGATGGGCGTATTCACCACGGCAGGTGAAACCGCGTTGACGCGAATATGCTTGTCTGCCAGTTCCATCGCTAAGTGCTGGGTTAATGCGTGTAATCCTGCTTTGGCCATGGAATACGCTGACGAAGGTGTGGCTTTAACCGCTTGTTTTGCCCACATAGAACCTATGTTCACTATACTACCACCGCCCGCATCAATCATCTTGTGGGTTACGGCTTGGGTGATTTTGAATAGGGCTTTATTTAACGCCATATAGAGATCGTAATCAGCCTCTGAGTGGTCGATAAAGGATTTGGGATTGAAATACCCCGCCGCATTGACGAGGTAGCCAACCTTTTGCTCAAGCTGGCTAATGTGCGCAATCAGCCGATGAACATCCGCAGCTTGGTAAAGGTTGGCTTGAAAACCGTCGACGCGTAACTCGGCTGCTGGATGGGCATGTTTTATTGCAGCAACGGCTGCGGTGAGTTTATCTTGCTGATTACCGACGATAAGCACTGATACGCCTTGTTCGGCCAGTTGTTTGGCCGTTTCGAAACCTATGCCGCTGCTACCACCGACAATAATGGCGAGATTTGAGGTATTAAATTGCATTTTCTACTCCTAAGTATTATCAAGGTGGTAATCTTATGAACTCAATAACTGTTTGAACAGTAAGTACAAATAGGTAAGGCAGGTACTTTTTGGTACATCTTTATGAATAACAATGAAAAAATTATTTCACGCAAATCGCCCCCTGAGCGTTCCGCCCGTATGGTCGAGACGATTTATGGTTGTAAATGGTCATTAACGGTTTATCAGCTGTTGGCCAGTGGGGTACAAAGACCGGGGGAAATGGTGCGCTCAGTCGAAGGTCTTTCAACTAAGGTATTGAATCAATGCTTAAAAAAGAACATAGAATTTGGCATCTTAGATAAGGTCATTTATAACGAGCTGCCGCCGCGTGTCGAGTATCAAGTGACTGAGTTTGGCCAAAAATTTCTACATATTTTGGATGAGCTGGAAAAGTTACAGCAAGAAATCGACGCTTAATTAACGTTCTTTTGTAGCGGCTTAATTTCGATAAGGTAAATCGCAGCGGTTTATTTTATCGAGATGAAGCGCTACTTGATGGAGCACTACTCGATAAAGTCTGCGGCTGGTCGGAAATGGGAGTGTATATGCCTAAAAAGAGATTACGGGAAGGCGGCTGCTTGTGCGGCGCGATTAGTTATCAGATTGAAGGTGAACCCTTCGATGCGGATTATTGCCACTGCCGTTCGTGCCAAAAAAGTACGGGATCTGCATTTGGGGCTTGGATGGATTTTAAGACAGGCCAAGTTAGATGGTTGAAAGGTTTGGTAACTTAGTTCGCATCGTCCGAGCTTATTCGCCGTGGATTTTGTGACCAATGCGGTACATCGTTAACCTACCGACATACTCAATATCCCGATTATTTGACCTTGAGCATAGCGAGTCTGGACGATGCTAACCAAGTTCAGCCTAAGTACCATATTTATACTGAGAGTCAGCTGAACTGGTTGGTGATCAAGGATGACTGTCAACGCTATTCACAAGGCCGCAGCTGTTAGCGGCTCAGATGATCATAGTATTAATTTGATTGAGCTCGATCTAACTTAGCTGTGCTTGATTTAACGTGATTTGTTTGGGCTAGGTCAGGGCGCGATTAAGCCGATTTCGTTGGCGTCTATTTCACTGAGTCTAAACAAGCTTAAGTAGCTCACCAGATTCGTCGTTTGGCCGCTTGGGTTGAGTTCATTGAGTTTATTCAAGATGGTTCGCTGCGCTTTACGTTCCATCATCAGCTCAACGGCGAGCATCTGCTGATACTCTTGCTCATTTAGGCTGGACTTAGCGAGTTTACGTAATTTGCGGTAGGGCATGAGAAATCTTTCATCCCATTCACCCACAGCGCTCATCAGCGATTGCCATTGGTCCGTGCTGTATTGCTGCGGCCCAGACACATCCATAGTGATATCTAAATATTGCGCCAGTAGCAGTAGATTGACGTTCACCTGACAGCTATTTTGCAATTCGAGACAGAGCGCTTTGTTTTGCGCATAGCTCATATCACACCATTGCCAGAGTTGACTGTCGAACTGGGTTAAAACCGCCATACTATTTCCTTGTATTGCCGCTGCTACTGACTTTTATGTAAAAGAACGCTGGAGTTATTGTTGCTCCATGACCTCAAGTTCCATTGCATCTATCTCTTCTTGCAACTCGAGCCATTGCATTTCACTGTCTTCTAAGGTTTGCGTCAAGCTCGTTCGTTCGGTTAGTACCGAGGTTAGCTTGGCTTTGTTATCTTGATCATACAATTCGCTATCGGCCAGCAAGTGTTCTAGCTCGGCGAGGCGTTCGCTCAGCTTCTGCTGCTCGGTTTCTAACTTAGTTTGTTTACGCTTGAGCGGCGATACCTTTTGGCGGATTTCGGCCTCGAGGCGTTTTTGCTGCTTTTTATCAGCGGCAGGTTTGATCTCGTCACTGGTGCTGTTTTGATTCGAGTTGGCTTTGGCCGCATCGAGCAACCATTGGTGATAATCGTCTAAGTCACCGTCGAAGGCGCGCACTTCACCTTGATCCACCAGATAATAATCGCTACAGGTTAATCGCAGTAAATGCCTATCATGCGAGACGACAACCATAGCACCTTCAAAGGTTTGCAGTGCCATTGTCAGAGCGTGGCGCATCTCTAAGTCTAAATGGTTGGTGGGTTCATCGAGCAGCAATAGGTTAGGGCGTTGCCAAACTAATAGCGCCAACACTAAACGGGCTTTCTCGCCGCCGGAAAAGGGCCGTACAGGTGAGAGCGCCATATCGCCGTTAAAACCAAAACCGCCTAAGAAGTTGCGTAGTTCTTGCTCTCTGGCATTGGGCGCCAGACGCACTAAATGCTGCATCGGCGTATCGTCGAGGCGCAAAAATTCGATTTGATGCTGGGCAAAGTAACCGATATTGACGCCAGGATTAGGTTCATACAAACCTGTCATTGGCGATAACTGACCCGATAACAGCTTGATTAATGTCGATTTACCTGCGCCGTTACGGCCAAGCAAACCAATACGCGCACCCGGTACTAAGTTTAAATGCACCTTGCTCAGGATTGGCTTATCGCTATAACCGATCGCGACTTGCTCCATTTTAATCAGTGGATTGGGTAGGGCTTCTGGAGCACGAAACTCCATATAAAAGGGGCTATCGGCTTGAGACGGCAACAACTCAGTCATGCGCTCTAGTGCCTTTAAGCGGCTCTGCGCTTGTTTGGCTTTACTTGCCTTGTAACGGAAACGGTCAACGAAGGACTGCATGTGTGCACGTTCTTTTTGTTGGCGTTCGAAGGCAACCTGTTGCTGCGACATACGTTCGGCACGAATGCGCTCAAAGGCACTGTAATTGCCTTTGTAGAAATTGAGTTTTTGATTTTCAACGTGGACGATTTCATCAACGATTTCATCGATAAAGTCCCTATCATGGCTGATTAAAATCAGCGTGCCTTGATAGGACTTAATCCAACCTTCGAGCCAGTACATGGTATCTAAGTCTAAGTGGTTGGTGGGTTCGTCGAGGAGCAATAAGTCAGAGCGGCACAGTAACGCTTGGGCTAAGTTGAGGCGCATACGCCAGCCGCCCGAAAAGCTTTTCACTGGATTGCTTTGATCGGCTTCACTAAAGCCCAGACCCGCTAACAATGAACCCGCGCGCGAATGAATCGCATAACCACCGATAGCGTCGATTTTGCCGTGTAAGAGTGCGATGGCATTGCCGTCGTTCTCTTCTTGGGCCTTGTGTAATAGGGTTTCTAATTGGCGATATTCGCTATCGCCATCGATCACATATTCCAGTGCCGAGACGTCGAGCGCAGGGGTTTCTTGGGCCACAGTGGCAATTTGCCAGCCAGAAGGCAGACTAAATTCACCTTTATCTAGGCTTAAGTGACCTAAAATTAATGCGAGCAGTGAAGATTTGCCTGTGCCGTTAGCACCGACTAAACCGACCTTATGGCCGGGATAAATCGTGAGAGAGGTCTCATCTAGCAGGGTTTTGCTGCCACGGATTAATTGCGCTTGGTTGATGCTGATCATTAACTACAACTTGGTTAGAACGTAAATTCGTCAGGGCACAGATAATAGCGTACAACCCCGTATCAAACCACAGCCTGACCCGATAACTAGGACAATTATTCGACTTTTCAGGATGATCTTTAGCGAATCGCATCACATCGACCTAAGGCCTCATACTTTCAGGTAACACTGGTATTCAATCATCAGTGTGGCAAAATAGCGGCAATTTCTTCGGCCGAGTCCCTTGGCCCTGCTATCTGGTCCTTTATCTATTATGACAAACACTAAAATCAAAAAGCGTTTCGTAGCCGGTGCTAAGTGCCCAAAATGCAGCGCCAAAGACAGCATTTTACTCTACAAAGAAAACGGCATCGAAACCGTTGAATGCACAGAGTGTGATTACCGTGAACAGCAAACCGATGAAAAGGTGACAGAAAAAGCCACCGGCGCTGTGATCGGCGTATTTAAACCGGATTAGGTTGAAGATTCAATTCATCAAAGTTAGTTTCGTAAAAGATTCACAACATGTGCAGTGTCGATTGGCAATATTGCTCCAGTGACACGCCGTAAACTCGTCCTTGAGGGCTCGACGG
>NZ_JAUOET010000028.1:0-57787 GCF_031932075.1 Shewanella sp. SP1S2-4 | reverse complement strand
TGCCTCTCGTTCATGAGCTCATCGCTGCGCGATATTTCACCCGCCAACATAAAGATGAAAGCCTCTACAGCAATGTAGAGGCTTTTTTCGTTGTGGAGAAATTAACATTATTGGTGATATCTCAAGCTGTTATTCGTTCAGTTGTCCAAATTTTGTACCGTCCACTACTGTTTATCTGATTGAATATTAACCTCTTTCGCTTAATAAATGCTTTTCCTTACAAGGTTACACCTGTTTCTTGTCATTCTTAGCTGCTTAATAGGGCTTATTTGGGTGTTTTTTTTATTAAGCAAATACTTAAATTACCAGAATGATTGAAATTGAGTTATTTGCCCCAAGATAGTCTTAAGTGCTGCAGTTTTGTAGCGTCCATCACTGAGGTCAATGCCATGCTTTATGATTTAACGGTTGTACAATTTAGCAAGATGCTGAAAAATTTAAGCGTTATTCTTGAAAAGGGCGAATGCTTCGCAAACCTCAAGAAAGTCGATATGGCGGTGCTATTAAACTCACGTTTAGCGCCGGATCAATTTAACCTTATTCGCCAAGTTCAGATTGCCTGCGATACTGCCAAAATTGGCGTGGCACGTTTGACCGATAACTTAGATACAGTGCCAAAGCACGATGATAGCGAAACGACGTTAGCTGATCTGCAAGCGCGTATTAGCTCAGTATTAGCTTACTTAGCAACATTCAAAGCGGATGATTTTGCTAATGCGGCTACGATCCATGTCTCACAACCGCGTTGGGAAGGAAAATATCTGACGGGTTATGAGTTTGCTATTGAGCATGCGATTCCGAACATTTACTTCCATGTAACAACAGCCTACGCGATTTTGCGCCACAACGGTGTTGAAATTGGCAAGAAAGATTACCTTGGCGCTATGCCATATAAGTCGTAAATCTAGGCTAGATGTAGTACTGTTGCGCAGCCTAATTGTTGCGCAGCAGCGCTTTGCCGCTTGAGCTTACCAACCTTTCTGCATTACCACCTGTTCTTTCTCTACCTATGTTATGCCGCTTTGTCGCTGGAAATTTTGGGCTCGTTAGGGTTCTGTTACGCCGATGAAGTCAATCAATACTCAGTTTTTCATTTCGACCTTACGTCTCGATTATTTTTATCCTGTTAGCATGTGATTTAATTTTGTTGGCTTAGGTAAATGATATGGGCCGTAAGTTTATGAGTCGCCAAATTATCTATTACTTAAATAGTGAATGGCGAATTGACTCATTATTAAAGATGACCTGTTTGTTCGTTTTAAGCAGGGATTTACTGGAAGAGCCTATTTAAGGTTCTAATTAAAGGAGTTAGCTATGTCTATCGAATCTCAAGCCGTCGAGAGTCCAACGGATGCAACGACAACTAAGAGCAAGAAAGCAAAAAAAGCCGCCATTACTAGTGGTTTGCGCCTCAAAGACAAGTTGACCCAAGACACTCGCCGCCGAATTGAAATTCTGCACGAGCAACGCCAACTATCCAATCGTTTCGGCGTGGATATAGAAATTGACTAAAGCCTTTGGCTTGTCGCTAAGTATTGGATATCACATCTAGATATTTAGCCAGCATGTACAGCTTCACGACGCCCGTCGTGGGGCTTGCTCACCCTCCTTAAACATTCACTTCTTAAATTCATATTCCATTATCGTGACCATCTCGCCCATATAATCTTCCCGTGAAATCGTTGACCAACCAAGCGTTTGATAAAAGTCTGCTTTGTCTGCGGTAAACAAATAGATTTTTTGTAATCCGAGTGCTTTGGCATAATCAACGACGGCATTGACTAATAATTTCCCCAAGCCTTTATTTCGATAGTGTGGATTAACATACACATTGGCCAGCCAAGGGCTTAGGTCGGTTCGGGTATCCATATCTGCTGCGGTTAATGAGGATGAGCCCATGACTTGGTTAGCTTCTTCACAGATAAACATCTTAGGAATGGCGGCGTCAGAGAGGTACTCGCTCATTTGCTCAATGAGTGTGGTGACTGTGGCGTCCGCAGAACTTAAATGTGCCCATTCTTGATGATGCCATTGTGCCAGCTGTGGAATGTGCTGCGGGGCCGATTTTAGGTCGATAACTTTCATATAAATCTCTGACGTGTGTTATGTAAAGGGCTTAATGGTGCGACATAGTGGCACGAATACTTAAGTCCGTTCGCTGGTCTACATTATGTGGTGGCAGGTTTGATTGAGCATGGTTTGGCTGAGTATACCGCTTAACTCGGGATCGGCAGAAATACGCTGGCTTCGAGTCCACCTTGTTTCGCGTGGCTAAAGCTAAGTTCGCCCTGATAACTGTCGACGATATCTTTGCAGATAGATAATCCTAAGCCATGGCCTTGGATGCTTTCATCTAGTCGAATGCCGCGCTCGATGATAATCGACAATGCGGCATCGGAGACGCCTTCGCCATCATCGCTGACGATGATCCCATAACCTGCGGTGGGAGCCGTTTGATGCACTATACGGATCTCAATGTTCTTGCGGCTATGTTTGCAGGCGTTATCCAGTAAATTGCCTAAGAGTTCGAGTAAGTCATCGCGGTCAAATGGCATCACTAAGCCACTCGCGTAATGGCTATGAATAATGCGGTCTGGGTAGATACGCTGCATCACTTGAATCAGCGGCGCGAGGTCGTCATCGAGTACGGTATAACGCCCCGGAGTGGAAAGGCCGACAATCTTAGTGCGCTTAAGCTCTCTCTCAATGATGTGGTGCAGGTTTGCGAGCACCTTGCTGCCCTCACTCCTCTGTTCTGGTGGAAGGCTTTCTAGGTAGGACTGCAGCCCTTGTAGCGGACGTTTCATTTCGTGGGCTAAGTTACCCAAGGCATTGCGGGAGCGTTGTACTCGTTGGCCCAATTGATTGACTAAACGATCTATCTCCTCAATCAGCGGGATGATTTCACTCGGCATTTGGTCTGGATTGATTTCTTGCCCTTGGGTGCGCATCTGCCGTATGGCTTCAGGCATCTGCTCTAAGGGTTTAAAGCCGCGTTTAAGTAATTGATACTGTGCCATTAATAGAATAACAATCGTGAGCAACACCGCCGCGCTGGCAAAGGCTAAAAACTGTACTTGGGTCTGTTCGAGCTCGCTGATGTCTTCTGTCACCCACAGTGTCACTAACTGATCATCTTTGATTACGGCCTGACTGAACATCAGCCAATGTTCTTTGCCGACAAACTCAGTGGCTTGGTGGTGCTCACCGGCGATCAGTTTTGGCATGTTCACGTTATGGTCGAATAGGGAGCGTGAGCGCAGGGTTTGCTCGCCGATTTGAATCGCAAAATAATGCCCAGAATTAACCCTGTGGTACACATTGGGCAAGCGGTCGGTGGTGAGCGCCCAGGTGCCGTCGGGATGGTTATTCAGGGCGGAGATCAGGCTGTCGGCATCGTGTTGCAATCGCGAGGCAACAAAATCTTGGGTTAATATTTGAATACCTTGGTACAGAAAATACAGTAGCAGCACCATGGCAAAGGTGAGCGTGATCAGCAGATTGCGCGTCAGATAACCCTTGAGTGAATACACGCCTTTTACTCCTTGAGTCGATAACCTTGGCCGCGACGGGTTTCGATATAATCCTTGCCTAAGCGTTGGCGCAGGCGGTTGACGTACACTTCGATGACATTGCTGTCTTTGATTTGATCTTCTTCGTAAATGCGTTCACTGAGCTTTGACTTAGAGACGATTTTACTGGGATTGACCATTAAATAATGCAGTAGGCGATATTCAATCTTAGTCAGCTCTATCACTTCACCGTCGACATTGGTGACGGCTTGTTTGTCGACATCGAGGGAAACGCCCGCATGTTGCAACACATTGTCGGCGCGGCCAAAGTGGCGGCGGATCAACACTTCGAGCCTTGCGAGTAGTTCTTCAATATGAAAAGGCTTGCCAAGGTAATCATCGGCACCCGCCTTGAGGCCATCGACCCGCTCGTGCCACGCATCGCGAGCGGTGAGGATCAGCACTGGCATGGCTAAGCCTTTTTGTCGCCATTGGCCGAGGACTTGTAGACCGGGTTTGCCGGGTAAACCGAGATCGAGGATCACGGCTTCGAAGTTTTCTTCTTCGCCTAAAAAGGCGCCATCAATACCGTTATCGGTGTGCTCGACGGTATAACCCGCCTTGTTAAGGGCGGGAATGAGGCGCGCGACCAGATCGGTATCATCTTCAATCAATAGCAAACGCATCAGTCGACCTTTTCCTTTAGCCACTCACCAGTTTTGGCGTCAACCTTGATTTCATACACTATGCCATCGTCACGAAGGATTTCGAGCTCGTAGATGATCCTTCCATGTTTTTGCTCGACTTCGAGATCGAGCAACCGTCCCTTTAGCCGTGATTCATAGCGTTGCATTATGGTGTCGAAGGGCAAAACTTTGCCCTCCTTAACCCACTCGACCACCTTGTTTGAAAGATCATCGTCGTGGGCATTGCAGCTGGGGCTGCTAATCATCCCAACGGCCAAAGCCAGGAATATTAACGGTATCTTCATCGAATATGCCCTTTTCTGCGAGGTTGTGACAATTGCTGCATTGACTGAATGAGCCGACTTTGGGGTTATCTTGCACCATACGTCTTGGGATCTCATCGTGTTTGCGAATAAAAAATGCCTGTTCTGTGATCTTCTGCGGCCCAGCGCCTGCAAGCAGTGGCGTGCTGTTTTTCATCACCTTACCATTTTGCGCCGCATGTTGAACCAGATATTCCTCAATTCTAGCAGTGACTTGAGGATCTAGGCTGGCGTTGTCACCAAAGTGATTCTCAAGATTTGCGATAATGGCGCGCCACTTGTCGGCGGGGAGTAAGTTCGCGGGGTAAGCCATGTGGCAGCTGCCACATTCTGCCGTATATTCCGCATTTTGTGGAATGGCGCGGTTAAGCCCGCGGCCATCGTCCGCATAGCCTGTGCCGGTTAAGGTTAGGCTGATACCGATAACGCCAATGGCTAATGCCGCAGCTGTGAGTGATGAACCTAAGAACCAGCTAATAGGGTGTGCTTGTTTAGTCATGACATCTTCCTTTTTGTGCCGTTACCTTCTGTGGAAGGTATTGAAATTAATTGATCTAATTGAATGAGTTATAAGGTCTAAATTTGGCGGTTATTGCAGGCTTAACCAGAGTAAGGCATCGCCTTTTTCCTGCAGAGTGCAGTCGCGTTTAAAGGTCCAGTTACAGTTACGGGTAAACCATTTCTCGATTTTGGCTGAGTCGGTTAACCGATCTGCGGTAATCGACGGCGCCATAGGGTCAATGGGTTTACGGGTGTTTTGGTGCATCCCCATGTCGGTGACTTTAGCGGTATGGCAACTGGCGCAGCTACGACCGTCCATGTCCTGTAGCCAAAGCTTTTGTCCTGCGGCTGCGGTAAAGGGTCCAGCGCCTTGAGCTTGATAGCTTTGCAATTGCGTGCCGATGCGCTCAGCGCTAAGTGGCAGGCTTTGCACTTTACTGTTGGCGGCGCTAACGCTAAGGCTACTCAGCAGCAAGGTTGAAATTGTGACGATAGCAAGGCGACTTGTATTCGAGTGTCTGGTTAATCTGTTCATAGGGCATTCCTTTTGTGCTGGATGTCTTGTTGCTAAGCAAAATGGTTATAATCTTCTTGTTCCACAGGGCGTTGTTTCTTGCCCGTGACCATGGCTCTGACTAAGTTTTCTTTGTGTAGCAGGCTGCTGACGATGACGCCGCCAACATGGATGACCACAAGGAACACGGTGAAGTTGGCAAAGAATTCATGGACTTCTTTTATGGCGCCTTCGGGCCAAGTGGCGAAAAAGCTTGTGGCTAATGGGCCGTGTCCGTCGGTGGCGTACAGTGCCATGCCTGAGAATCCCGTGATGGCGATGCTGGCAATCAAGGCCACTATCATCATTGCTCCAGCGGGGTTATGGCCTATGTAGTCTTTGGCTTTGCCTGTGATGAGCCCTTTGAGGTACACCAGCACTTCTTTAGGGCGAGTGATAAAGTTGCTAAAGCGCGCATTGTGGGTACCAATCACGCCCCACAGTAGACGAAACACCAGTAAAATTAAGATGCTGTAACCTGCGTAACTGTGGATGGTCATCCACTCGTCTTCGCCTTCAGTGAGGTAGGCTAAGGCAAAAAAACCGACGAGAGACCAATGGAATATGCGGATCAACAGGTCCCAGACTTTGATGGTTTGCAGTGTGTTTGATGACATGGTGTGACGCTCCTAAGTTGGTTTAGGTGTAGGCTACTTAACCCAAACTTAAACCTCGCTTAAATTTTGAGGCGCGAACATTCATTGAGTTGATGGAGTTGAGTGACGCGCTTGCCTGGGTGACGAGTCTTAAATGCCAACGAAAACTCGCTTGTTAACCTCTTGGTATTACGGTAGATTCTGCCACCTCAACCGAGTGAAGTTAGGGACTAACGTATCTATGTCTACCGCCGTTATTCGCGCTTTCATCAGCCGCAATCCGAGTCGTAAATCCTTTTTTATTTATGCCGTTTTATTATTTTTGACTGAAGTCTTAATCGCTTTATATGCGCCTGCGGGTTTTATCCGTGGTTTTGTGGGCGATGTATTGGTGGTGATCTTGCTGTTTTGCATGGCGCGCGTTGTCGTTCCTGTCACCCATCCGGTAGAAAATACCGCAGCAAAAAACACCGGCGATGGCATTAAGCGCTTATTTCAAACTCCTTGGCTGGCGTTTGCGGTATTGCTGTTTGCCTTTGCTATCGAGTTTGGTCAGTATTGGGGTTTAGTCGACAAGCTAGGCTTGGGCGGAAATCGCTTGGCGCGGATAGTGATAGGTAGCCATTTTGATCCACTCGATCTCGTGGCATATTTTGTCGGTTACTTGATCTTATTGGGCTGTTATTGGAAAAGCCGCCAGTCCTAGTGATTTGAATCCGCAAGAGTCACGCGACATGTGTGTTCGCGGACAGGCGAGATAAGTGGGGTAAGGGATGCAACCGATAACGGCATTTTCACTGCTAACAGCACGTACTAATGGACTTGAGCTTAATCCACTGAAAATGCCTTTGTATTTCAATGGCCAACATACTCATACCTTTATTGCAGGTCGAGTGATTGAAGGCCAATACCGCTGCGTTTTACCCAATAAAACCTCGGGGTATTTGGTCATTACTTCTTTTGATTGTCCCTTCGAAGAATCAACCGAGTTTAGTCTGCTTGATGAAGCGTTTAAGCTCATTGCGACGACATCTTTGGCGCAAATGTATGATTCATTTTTACTGCACTCACACTGGCCCATAGCCGATAACCGCTTGCGACTGCACTATTACGGTCAGATTGTGCTGGATTTAGTCATTACTGCGGGCAGCTCTTGGTTAACGGCGCGGCCGAAACTTAAGCTGATTGAAGTTGTTGATCCCCAAAGCGATCCGCAAACGGCCGCCGCTATGGCCGAATTGGATCAGCGTTTAGCAGCCATCGAAAAGTCCCTTTAATGTGGGATTAAAAACGGCGTCATCTGCTGATTTAACCATGCCATAAAGACTTGCAGGCGTTTGGATAAGTGCCGCCTGTGTGGGTAGAGCAAGCTTACTGGCATTGGCGGCGCAGGGTAATTTGGCAGGATCTCGACCAACTCTCCAGTGTGTAAATACTTAGCCACCCCTATGTTGGGAACTTGAATTATCCCCAGCCCCGCCAAGCAGGCTGAGCTATAGGCATCGGCATTATTTACCGTAATCAATTTAGGCAGTTGGATAGTAAGGTTCCCTTGATGAGTGTGGGGAGCTTGATATTCAAAGCCTGAGTCAGTGCCACCTAATTGGCTTACGTAGTGGACGAGTTTGTGGTTGTGTTGGGTCAAATCTTCAAGGCTTTCGGGTTTACCGTATTGGGCAATATAAGCTGGGCTGACACAGTTCAGCATCTTAAAATGCCCCAGTTTTTTCGCTATTAATCCTTCTTGCTGCACACTGCCGACCCTAATCACACAGTCGAACCCTTCGGCAATGACATCCACCTTACGATCTGTGCTGCTCAGTTCAAGCTCGATATGCGGATATTGCTCAATAAACTCAGCCAGTTTAGGGAGCACTAAGTTGCGGGCAATGCCTGTCGACATATCGACTCTGAGCCGCCCAGATACTTGCTCGGCTTGCAGTTGGAACAGGCTTTCTAATTCTTGAAATTCCGCCAGTAAACTTTTACAGCGCTCATAACAACTCTGGCCATCTTGGGTTAAGCGTACCGTCCGCGTGGTGCGTTGCAACAAGCGCGCGCCTAGAAATGTTTCGAACTGCGCCACCACATTCGACACATGGGTTTTCGATAGACCTAAGCTGACGCTCGCTTGGGTAAAGCTTTGTAATTCAGCGACCCGCATAAAAATTTGCATGGCTTGCAGTCGATCTTGCACGGCGATTGTCCTTTATTGGCTAACAGTCTTAGCATTTATAGTGTGTTTATCTCGTTAATTGCAAGTAATAAGCTGTGTTAGGCCTCAAGGCTTAGGTTTCACTTCCAGCGACGATTATAAGGACTGACCATGAACACGACTCCAATTGCAGTTATCACTGGCGCTAGCCGCGGTTTAGGTAAAAACACTGCCCTGAAATTAGCGGCGCAGGGGATAGATATTATCCTGACCTATCAAACGAATGCTGCAGCGGCTGCTGAAGTGGTCGCCGAGATTGAATGGCTGGGACGCAAAGCGGTAGCACTGCCGCTGGATGTGAGCGATAGCGGCTCATTTGCCGAGTTTGCCACCCAAGTGAGCACTGTATTAGATCATACTTGGCAGCGGGAGTCGTTTAACTATTTGATTAACAATGCTGGTATCGGGATTCATGTGCCTATGGCGGAAACCAGTATCGAACAGTTCGATACCTTGATGAACATCCACGTCAAAGGACCGTTCTTTTTGACTCAAACCTTATTGCCGCAGCTGATGGATGGGGCAAGCATTGTCAATATTTCCACCGGCTTGACGCGTTTTGCGATTCCCGGATTTGGCGCGTATGCCACTATGAAGGGCGCGGTCGAAACTATGACTAAGTATTGGGCGAAGGAGTTAGGCCCACGGGGTATTCGGGTCAATGTGCTTGCCCCTGGGGCGATTGAAACAGATTTTGGCGGCGGTGCTGTACGGGATAATGAACAGATGAATCAGTTTTTAGCGCAGCAAACTGCGTTAGGACGTGTGGGCTTGCCGGACGATATCGGCGGCGCGATTAGTGCCTTGTTATCGCCTGCGGCCGCTTGGATTAATGCCCAGCGTATCGAAGCTTCTGGCGGTATGTTTTTGTAAGTATTTTTTGTGTAGAAATTTGATTTATTAATATATGAGGCAGAAACAAAGAAAGGGCGAATCGCCCTTTCTTATTTATGTGATTTTTACACAGCAATCACTGCGAATGCACCATCTTCAACAACGCTTAGCTGCAACCGCTAAGAACAACTGCTGTAGCTGGTTAGAGATGTCCTTTATAGCAAGCCTCTTAGATAAAACCATTCTTCACAAAGCTTCTTAGAAGAAACCAAGTGGATTCACATCGTAACTTACCAAGAGATTCTTGGTATTTTGATAATGGTTGAGCATCATCTTATGGGTTTCGCGGCCAATACCGGATTTTTTGTAACCACCAAAAGCAGCATGGGCAGGATAGGCATGGTAACAGTTAATCCACACGCGGCCCGCTTGAATGCCGCGTCCCATACGTTGAGCCGTGTTCATGTCTCGCGTCCACACACCAGCGCCTAAGCCGTACTCAGTATCGTTCGCGATCGCTAAGGCTTCGGCTTCATCTTTGAAGGTGGTGACCGAAATCACAGGGCCGAAGATCTCCTCTTGGAAGATACGCATCTTATTGTGGCCTTTCATAATCGTCGGGCTGATGTAATAACCTTCGCTTTGGCCGCCATCGAGTTGGCAAAGTGTGCCGCCCAGTAGCACTTCTGCACCTTCAGCCTTACCTATGGCTAAGTAGCTTAAGATTTTATCGAACTGTTCTTTAGAGGCTTGAGCACCTACTTGAGTGTCGGTATCTAAGGGATCGCCTTGCTTAATGGTTTGCGCGCGGGCGAGCACTTTTTCGATAAAGCGATCGAAAATCGACTCTTGGACTAGCACCCGTGATGGGCAAGTACAGACTTCTCCTTGGTTAAAGAAGGCGAGTAACATACCTTCGACGGCTTTATTTAAATATTCGTCTTCATGGTTCATCACATCGGCAAAAAACACGTTAGGCGACTTACCGCCAAGCTCAACGGTCGATGGAATTAAGGATTCGGCGGCGCATTTTAAAATGTGATAACCAATTTCGGTGGAGCCCGTAAACGCAAGCTTAGCAATGCGTTTGCTGGTGGCCAGAGCTTGTCCCGCCTCCGCGCCAAAGCCGTTGACTACGTTAAGAATACCCGCGGGTAATAGGTCTTCAATCAGCTCGAGTAATACCAGAATCGAGACTGGCGTTTGCTCTGCAGGCTTGAGTACCACACAGTTCCCCGCCGCTAGCGCTGGGGCGATTTTCCATGCCGCCATCAAGAGTGGGAAGTTCCAAGGAATGATCTGGCCGACCACGCCCAGCGGTTCTGGGAAGTGATAGCTGACTGTGTTGCCGTCGATATCGGCGGCGCTGCCTTCCTGTGCGCGGATACAACCGGCAAAGTAGCGGAAGTGATCGACAAATAAGGGTAAGTCGGCGTTTAAGGTTTCACGCACCGCTTTACCGTTTTCCCAGGTTTCGGCGACGGCTAAATATTCGAGGTTTTGTTCGACCCGATCGGCAATGCGCAGTAACAGGTTTGAGCGTTCGGTGACTGAGGTTTTACCCCATGCTTCTTTAGCTGCGTGGGCGGCATCTAACGCTAATTCAATATCTTGGGCATCGGACCGCGGGATTTGGCAAAAGTTTTGGCCATTTACGGGTGAGCGATTGTCGAAGTATTTACCATTGACCGGGGCGACCCATTTACCACCGATAAAGTTGGCATATTTTTCTTTGAAGTTAACGATTGCGCCTGCGGTTCCGGGTTGGGCATAAATCATAGAATCATTCCTTCTTGTTGATTAGCTTAGTGTTCTCTAACGTAACACTTGAGACTTGCATACCTAAGGTGCATCGCAAGGAGGGTGCCAAACTGGCAAGAGTTGTACACTTGTTGTGCTAACAGTATGATGAAAAGCTAATTTTGCAGATTTGAAACAGTATGGGCACTCAGGGAGTGAGGTGTGTCCTGTGGTCACTTTGTCATCGAACGGCACACTCAAGTGTGCTGAAACGGAACACAGCTCGGGGGAGCACGGCTATGACAGTTAAACCGCATTTACCATCGACACAGGCGTGGTTGGCCGATTCGTGGCAGCGAAGCATTGGCGCTGGCTTGTCCGAGTTTCAGTTACCCCAAGAACTTAGGCTCGATGCTAGCGAACTAAAACAGAAACATGAGCAATATCAAATGCTCATAGCATTAGTGCAATCCCATGCCTTGCCTTTGTTCAATCAGTTGATGGCGCATTCTAATAGCCGACTCTTGCTCAGTGATGCTGAGGGTTATGTGCTCAGGCACTGGGGCGTGAGCCGTTACTCCACAAAATTGGCGGATGTGGCTCTGGATATCGGGGTGAATTGGCTTGAGCAGCACAAAGGCACCAATGCGATAGGGACGGCACTTACCGCCAAACAAGCGGTATCTGTGGTGGGTGAGCAGCATTTTATTCGTCAGAATCGTTTTATGAGTTGCACTGCTTGCCCAATATTTTCCCCCCAAGGTGAGATGCTCGGGGTGATAGATATCACCAGCGAGCAGCAAAGGCACACCCAGCAGACGCTGATGTTAGTGTCGAGTTTGGCGCAGCAGGTCGAGACCGCGCTCTTGTGTCACTTGCCCGATAGCCGTTATCGAATCGATTTAGCGGCGCAGCCAAATTTACTGAATTCGGGTTGGCAGGGCATAGTGATTGCCGATAGTGATGGTCGCATTGTGGGGTGCAATCCCATGGCGAAACAATTGCTTAGTCATGCCAAGGTGGGTGATAGCGTTGAGCAGTATTTAGGCGATAATTGGAGCCGTGCGGGTGGTTTTAATCAGCATTTAGACTTGCATCTACAGACTCAGCCCTTAAACATTCCCAGCGCTAAGGGGCGAGTTGCGATGAGCAATAAATCGCTCACTCAACTGGGCGTGCGGTTTCGCGATCCTCAACTTGAGCGCGCATGGCAACATGCCAATAAGGTGATCACCAAGCAAATTCCGCTGTTAGTGCTCGGTGAAACCGGCGTCGGTAAAGAGCAGTTTGTTAAAAAACTCCACGCCCAGAGCGCGCGTCGCACCGAGCCTTTAGTGGCGGTGAACTGCGCGGCATTGCCTGCCGAGTTAGTCGAATCTGAACTCTTTGGTTATCAGGCGGGCGCTTTTACTGGAGCGAATCGCACAGGATTTATCGGCAAAATTCGCCAAGCCCACGGCGGTTTTTTGTTTTTAGATGAAATTGGCGAAATGCCGCTGGCAGCCCAGAGTCGTTTACTTAGGGTATTGCAAGAGCGCGAAGTGGTGCCCGTTGGCAGTAATCAAAGTTTTAAAGTTGATATTCAAATCATTGCCGCGACCCATATGGATTTGGAGCAACAAGTGGCGCAGGGGCTGTTTCGGCAGGATTTATTCTATCGATTGAATGGTCTGCAAGTACGTTTACCTGCGCTGCGTGAGCGGCAGGATATCGAGCGCATTATCCATAAATTGCATCGTAAACATCGCATTGCGCCGCAGGCGATCTGCCCTGAGTTGTTAGGGCTGCTGATGCAACACGACTGGCCCGGCAATTTGCGCGAGCTGGATAATCTTATGCAAGTCGCTTGCTTGATGGCTGAAGGGGATGACACCCTAACTTGGCAGCATTTACCCGATTATCTTGCGGCCAAGCTAATGTGCGAGCCGTTATGTGAAGAGGCTAAAACCTGCCAAGACGCTGCATCACACCCGCTAAGTAGCGGTATAGCACCCCAGCCCAATGCTCTATTTTTAGCCGCAGAGACTGCAGATATCAATTCTCTCCATGGGGCGATTTATAGCAATGTACTGCAGGCATTTCAGGCCTGTAATGGCAATGTGAGCCAATGTGCCAAGCGCTTAGGAATTAGCCGTAATGCCTTGTATCGTCGATTAAAACAGATGGGACTTAAGGGTTAATGTTAGCTCGCGACGCTTATTATTAAGTGTAATAAACAACGCTAAGCTCGCTTATCACGCCCATGACGAACCAATTCGCAATGGACTAAAACTGTGAGATTTTAGTCCATAAACTCAGATTTCGGAGTCAGGTAAAATGAGGTCTTGTTGTAGCTTATTCATGCCTAATAGGTTTTATTGATTCATATAATCGATAAAGATCCTTTCTTTTAATTATAAATTCAGAACTATACTGCGGGCAGGCAGAAAAGAGCTTGGCGTTATGCATAGAGAGGAACTGTTATGCATCTGACTAAAAGCCTTTTAATTATTTGTATGGGTCTGGCATTAAATGTACAGGCTCAAACTTTACCAACAAATACCCTGACACGTGACAATGGCGCCCCTGTGGGTGATAACCAAAACTCGACCACAGCGGGCAGTAATGGCAGCGTGTTATTGCAAGATGTGCAGCTTATTCAGAAGCTACAACGCTTTGCCCGTGAACGTATTCCTGAGCGGGTTGTTCACGCCAGAGGCACAGGTGTGCACGGTGAGTTTGTATCGAGTGGTGATTTTAGTTATCTGACTCAAGCGGCACCCTTTGCACAGAAAGGCAAAGTCACGCCTGTGTTTGTGCGTTTTTCTACTGTTATCCACTCGAAAGGTTCGCCAGAAACGCTGCGTGATCCCCGAGGGTTTGCGACCAAATTTTATTCGGACCAAGGTAACTGGGACTTAGTGGGTAATAACTTACCCGTATTCTTCATTCGCGATGCGATCAAGTTTCCTGACATGGTGCATTCACTCAAACCATCGCCAGTGACCAATATGCAAGATCCGAATCGTTTCTTCGATTTTTTCAGTCACGAAGCGGGTTCAACCCATATGTTGACTCAGGTTTACAGTAACTTAGGTGTACCTGCCAGTTATCGTGAAATGGACGGTTTCGGTGTGCATGCGTACAAATTTGTGAATCGAGATAACCAAGTTAAATACGTGAAATTTAACTGGAAGAGTCTGCAAGGTGTTAAAGGCTTACGTCCCGATGAAGTGGTTAAAGTCCAAGGGCAAAACTTTAACCATTTAACTGATGATCTTTTTAGTGAGATCAACAAGGGTAACTATCCTAAGTGGGATCTGTACGTTCAATTACTCGACCCGACTGAGCTTAATAAGTTTGATTACAACCCGTTAGACGCCACTAAGGTGTGGCTAGATGTGCCAGAACAAAAAGTGGGCACTATGACGCTGAACCGCATGCCTGCAAACTTCTTCCAAGAGACGGAGCAAGCGGCATTTGCGCCATCGAATTTGATCCCAGGGATTGAGCCGTCGGAAGACAGATTACTGCAAGGCCGCATGTTTTCCTACGCCGATACTCAGCTGTATCGACTCGGCGCGAATTTGTCGCAATTGCCGATTAATAAACCCTTAGTGGCGGTGGCAAACCACAACCAAGAAGGCGCGGGCAATATGGGGCATACCCAGTCCGATGTGAATTATCAACCGAGCGTACATTTAGCCTTGGCCGAAGATAATCGTTATCGTGCGGTAACGACTGCGCTCAGTGGCACAGTGCAACAAACGGCTATTAGCAAGCAGGATAACTTTAGCCAAGCGGGTGTTTTTTACCGCAGCTTGAGCAAGCAAGATAGAGCAGATCTGATCACTAACTTGGCCGGTGACTTAGGCAAAGTGAACGATGCTAAGGTGAAACATCAAATGCTGAGTCACTTTTATCGTGCAGACCCAGAGTTTGGTGAGCGCTTAACCAAGGCTGTAAAAGGTGATTTGGCCGACGTTAAACAGCGTTCAATTTAACGCATCATTTTAGAGCGATTTGGTGCAGATTCGCGTTAAACCGCTCAAACCCAGTAAGTCCCGCAAGGCGTAATCAAGCTCTTTTCTGCCCAGTTTAAGAGGGCGTCTTGCGGGCATTTCGTCACGTCTCATTGTTTAAATCTCTATTTTAGCTGCGCGGGAGTTATTGATGAAACACAATATTACTATCTTATTATTGATGATTGCGGCACTGAGTATGTCGGTAGTAATGGGCGCAGGTTCGGCTCAGGCATCCGCAACTGTCAGCCAAGCGGACGAGCCCGATACTGCACAATTGCAATTGCTGGTGGACTATTATTTTGCTGCCGCGCGTACTGGCGATATCACAGTGCTTGAGCATTTTCTCGATGCGGGCTTCCCTATTGACCAGAGAAATAGTCAATCCTATACCGCGCTAATGGTGGCGGCTTATAACGGCCAAGAGGCTGCAACAGATGTATTACTTGAGCATGGTGCTAACGCTTGTTTGCAAGATAAGCGTGGTAATACGGCAATCATGGGCGCTGTGATTAAGGCCGAATTCAATATCGTAAAGCGGCTATACGCGAAAGAATGTGATGCGAACCTAACGAATAATGCTGGAATGACTTTGGCTGAGTTTGCCCGCTACTGGGGTCAAAGTGGCGCTTTGCAGCAGGCGAGTTTGAAGCCATAAAGACATCATTTTTTGCCATCTTTTGCGCTCGATCACTCTGGGTCATTCTCTTTAATCTGTTTAGATCTCAGCGTTTACTATTAGCCATAAGTCTGCTTGTTAATAGCGTCTATGCCTTTTATGGTAACTTTTTGAATATCGTTTAATACGATTTTCATGGCCTTCGGAGAGCAATTTATGTTTGATGCCTTACTACTGACGCAAGAAGATAAACACACGTTTGCTCAAGTTTCACAGATCACAGAAGCTGATTTACCAGAAGGGGAAGTCTTAGTTGAGATTGCCTATTCCTCGCTGAATTATAAAGATGGTTTAGCTGTGACAGGTGCTGGCAAAATCATTCGCCAGTTTCCTATGGTGCCAGGCATTGATTTTGCGGGCGTAGTGCGCGAATCGACTGATGCGAGATACCAAGTCGGTGATCAGGTGATTTTGACCGGCTGGGGCGTGGGCGAAAATCACTGGGGTGGTATGGCGCAAAAAGCGCGAGTTAAAGCCGACTGGCTGGTGCCCATGCCGCAAGGTTGTGATGCCGCAAAAGCTATGATGATAGGCACGGCTGGGCTTACGGCGATGTTGTGCATGCAAGCGCTGCAGCAGGCTGGGGTAACACCGCAAAGTGGGGATATTCTTGTCACAGGTGCCAGTGGTGGTGTGGGTTCTGTGGCGGTGACTTTGCTCGCCAATGCTGGCTATCGTGTGGTTGCCTGCAGTGGTCGAGTTGAACAGAATGCGCCTTTATTGAAGGAGCTTGGCGCCACAGAAGTGATTGATCGCAGTGAACTTGAACAAGATGCTAAGCCGCTTGAGGCGCAGCGCTGGGCGGGTGTGGTCGATACCGTTGGCAACAAGATCCTCGCCAAAGCATTAGCGCAAATGCAATACGGTGGCGCCGCCGCTATTTGCGGTTTAGCGGGCGGTTTTGCATTACCCACAACCGTAATGCCATTTATTTTACGAGGAGTGAGTTTGCTGGGAATCGATTCTGTTTCTTGTCCATTTGAGAAACGAAAAGCGGCGTGGGAAGCTGTGATTAAAGCACTGCCTGCACATTTCTATCAGCAAGCTTGCCAGCAGATTTCATTGGCAGAGGTGCCTGATTTCGCGAATAAAATTATCCAAGGTCAAGTCACAGGACGTGTATTAGTCAAGCTGTAATCTAATACTATTTCGTTAAAGTTAGATTTAACGAATCTCTCTACTTTAAATAAATGGCAACACTAATGTGTTGCCATTTTCGTATTCCAATCATAAAGCGGATTTATGTCTATTTAGTTTTCACTCTGTTTTGAATTCACCATTTGGAATGGTTTCCATAATGCAGTTTAAGTCATTTTTTTAGACAAAACTGAAGTTGGTTAATGTTTCTGCCATGTTGTTTATTTGTAGCGGAGGCAACTCTTGATGCACTCACGTTTTGGAATGCATTCCATCGTTATGATGTTTATGTCTATTAAAACAACAAAGGTGATGACAGATGAGTAATGCAAATCTGCTAGGACGCCGTAATTTCATCAAAGGTTTAGGTGCCGCTACTGGCGTAGCAATGGTATCGCCTGTGATGGCAGTTTCTGAGAAAGCTGACGGTATTAAGTGGGATAAAGAGATTGAAATTCTAATCGTGGGTTCAGGTTTTTCTGGATTAGCGGCTGCAATTGAAGCGACGCGCAAGGGCGCAAAAGATGTACACATTTTCGAGAAAATGTCTTATTTCGGTGGTAATTCTGCAATCAATGGGGGTTTATTCGCAGCCCCAGGCACACCAATGCAGAAAAAAGAAGGAGTGGAAGATTCAGTTGAAAAAATGGTTGCGGATCAAATTGCCTCTGGCCGCGGTATTGCTGACGAGAGCTTATTACGGCATGTGGCTTCACATGCCGTAGAGGCGCTGCAAATGACGTTGGATGCTGGAGCTGAATTTCATCCATATTTGCAGCAATTAGGTGGTCATTCTGTTGCTCGAACTTACCAAACGAGCGTGAGTTGTGGTGCCGGTATTACGCAACCACTCTTAAAAGAGTGCCGCCGATTGGGTGTAAAGACCCATAACCGCGCTAAGTTCGAAGGCTTTTTATTGGGTGATAAGGGTAATGTTGTCGGCGTGAAAATGCGTGAAAACTATCATTTTGGTGAGGATCAGCCTGGAAAAGTGCTAAATATTCGCACAAAACGTGGCGTGATTATGGCGACTGGAGGGTTTGCTCAAAATATCGATTTTCGTATGGCACAAGATCCGACACTGACCTCTGAAGTAGGTTGTACCAATGCGCCTGGCGCTACCGGTGAGGGCATGTTGGAAATGTTCCGTTTAGGGGCTGTACCTGTCCATCTTGCCCATATCCAATCTGGACCATGGGCTTCGCCTGATGAAGGCGGCTTTGGCTATGTATCTAATTATTCAATTTTTAACTTTCCTCATTCAATTGCCATTAACTGTATGACAGGTAAACGCTTTATGGATGAGATTGCGGACCGGAAAACGCGTGCGGATGCTGAGTTGGCATGTCGTGATGCTAAAGGTGAACCGCTACCGCCCATTTTAATTACGAGCTTTAAAGACTCTAAGCAGCATCCTAATACTGCCAAAGTACTTAAATATAACGTGGGTTGGAAGTTCGACACTCTTGAGGAATTAGCGAAACACTTTGGCGTACCACTCGAGCCATTAAAAGCGCAGATTGAAGAATACAACAGCTATGTCAAAACGGGTGTTGATAAGCAATTTAGCAAGAATATGACAAAAGCCAAGGATAAATATATTGAAGCGCCATTTACCGTAGTTCGTCTATGGCCAAAAGTGCATTACTGCCAAGGTGGTGTGCAGGTCAATACTAAGGCGGAAGTGAAAGATAGCCTTACAGGTCAGCCTATCCCAGGTTTGTATGCTGCTGGCGAAGTCTGCGGCGGTATTCACGGCGTTAGCCGTTTGGGTAGCTGCTCAATTCCAGAATGTATGGTGATGGGTATGACTGCCGCCCGTAGCATGATGCAAGCCTAAGTGGCCAGTAAATAAGAGAAATCAATAATGAAAATGCTAAATATTGTACTCGCGCTGGTCTTAGGTGGCTTGGTGAGTCTGTCAGCTCAAGCCGTTGAGCAACGCCCTTGGCATAAAGAAGTCATTGGCAAAGATTGTAAGGTATGTCACGACAATGGCATCAAACAGTTCCCGTCGGATCAAGCCTGTTTACAGTGCCATGATGTGGACGATTTAGCCAAGAAAACGGCTCGTAGTGAAGAGGATAAGTGGCAGAATCCCCATAATAACCTTCACTATGGCAAAGACTTACCTTGCCAAGAGTGTCATGGTGAGCATAAAGCTAAAAAGCCTTTATGCAGCAACTGTCACACGTTTAAGTTTGATAAGCACCAAGAGTAATCTCCACCTCTAGGCCCATTGAGAAATGGGCCTATCTTCGATTTTCTCCTCCACCTCAGGAATGGGGTTTACTATAAAATGCAACGCCTTCCGCAACAGTCGTTTAAGTAAGCCGAAGTGCCCGATAGCGGCACTTCATCGTCTCTTACGCAAGGGCTAGTTGTCGTTGGCTTCTGCTAGATTTTCGACGTTGGCTTTGATTAGTGTAATTAACTGCTGGGTAGCGTTAGTTTGCGTGTTGGGATTGAGATACAGGGCTTCGTTAAACACTGGTAGCACAGGCAGGTGGTGCTCGACAGGATCTAAGATCTGCATATTGTTATCAATGCGAAACTCGGCAATGGGCGCAATTGCGAGATCGTTTTCTACCGCCATACATAAGGCCTGTGGCGATGGTGTCGATAACAATACATTTATCGGCCGCATCGTGAGCTGATGATTCGCAAATACTTGCGCACGAATGGGGCAATTCTCTGGGTACAGTGCCATCGGAATCGTTTCGCGCTTGTGGGCATTGCCCGCTTTAGCTGCGACCCAGTGAAACTTACGCTCAAACAGCAGTTCACCATGGGCAGGTGGCAGCCAGTGAGTGGCTACAATTAAGTCAAATTCCCCTTGGTGGAGGCGTTTAAATAGATTACCACTGACATCGGTATCTATTACCAACTCTATACAGGTGAACTCTCGTATAAATTCCAATAAGCAGCTACTGAGGTAGCGCTTAATATAATCGGTCGGCACCCCAAGGCGGATTATCTCTCGGTTTTGGCAATCTTTAAGATCGTCTAGCGCTTGGGAGTTGAGCTGCATCATTTTGTATGCGTAGTTAAGTAGCGTTTTACCCGAATCGGTGAGCGTTACGCCTTTATTGTCGCGCAGCAATAGAGGCTGTCCGACACTCTCTTCCAGTTTTTTTATCTGCAAGCTTAATGTCGATTGCGTTCGACAGATCTGATCGGCAGCTTTAGATAAATTGCCGCATTCTGCAACAGCGATAAAACTTTCGAGTAATTCGATTTTTAACATGGGGTATTGAGTTTGCTCATAGTGGTATCAGTATTACTCAATATCGACTGGTCACAAACCCTGTTATCGTTTGATTGTGAGGTTGCAATGTTTTTGTTTATTGAAATGTGACGGGGTCGCTATGAGTAGCTGGGAACAAAGAACGGATTATCTTGTTGAGGTTGCGCAGCGATGCCTTAGGGGGCATCAAAGTTTTGATTTGTACCGTTCTCATCTTGTTGCTGCGAGTCAAATTTCCAAAGGAACCATCTATAATCATTTTACAACAGAGGCTGATCTAGTGGTCGCTGTTGCTTGTGCTCAATATCAGGATTGGTTGATTTCGGCAGCGCAGGATCGGCAACAATATAGTGATCCTTTTGAGTGTTATCTGTTTCATCATTGCCAGCGCTTACATGATGTTTTAGCCCATAAGCGTTTCGTGATAGAACGCGTAATGCCTAATCAAGAGTTGTTGCAGCAAGCCTCGGAGGTTTATCGTCATCGATTTAATGATTTGCTGGATCAATATAAAAAATGGAATAAAAACATAATTTTATCCGTTGGTGAACGCCCCGGGTTTGATCGTTATGAATTACTCAAAAATTATATTCGCGGTACGATGATCAACAGCGATGATGGCAGCAAACAGTGCGGCGATGTGCAGACCTATTATCAATTTAGCTATGCGATGGGTCAGCTGATGGGACATTCGGATAAGCGAATTCCCACCAAACAAAAATTTACCGATTGGCTATTACAGCTACATGGTCAAGCTGCTACCTCGGCAGCGTGATCGTCACTTCAAGTCCAGTTGGGATACGGTTCTCGGCTTTAATCTTACCCTTGTGGGCGGTAATCGCCGCTTCAGTGATTGCCAGCCCAAGTCCCCAGCCACCGCTTTCTCTTTGCCGTGCAGAGTCAGGGCGATAGAAGGGTTTGAAAATGGCATCGAGTTCGGCGGCATCTATGCCTGGTCCATCGTCTTTTATCGTGATTTTTACTTGATCAGCTGTTGCACTTGCCTGTAACTGAATGTCGCTTGCGGCATAGCGAATTGCATTACGCAGCAGATTTTCAATCGCGCGGGAAAGTGATTTAGGAAAATGCGCTAACTCAATTTCTTCATCGATATCGATAGTAATGCTTTTACCTTGCTGTTCTGCTTCAAATTCTGCATCGTCTAAAACTTGGCTCAGGGATTCTGCCAAGCCTAAATGTACTTTGGTTTCGTTAGTGCTGAGCTTGACCCGCGAGAGTTCTAACAATTCACTGATAAGCTTTTCGAGTTGCTCGGTTTCATAACCTATGCGTTCCGTTTCGGCGGTCTGTTGACCTTTTTTACGGGCGAGGGCGAGGGATAATTGCAGTCGCGTCAATGGGGTACGCAGTTCATGGGAAATATCGCCCATCAATCTCTGTTGATTGTTCATCATAGATTCGATGGAGTCGGCCATGCTATTGAAGGCCTTAGCTAATTGGCCTATTTCATCTTTACGCTGTGTAGTGGACTTATCGACACGATGACTTAAGTCACCCTCTGCGAGGGCATTGGCACTTTTTTTAAGTGAATTTAATGCCTTACCTAGATGCCAAGCAAGCAGGCCACATAATAGTCCCGACAGGAAAATTGCTAGGCTTAAAGTTAATAACTTATTTTCGGCGAAGAAGAAAAACCAAGGCCGCGGATGGTTATCCGGCAGCCGGCCGTAGAGTGAATACGTCTCGGCGCCCAGATTGAATTGAAAGGGGCCAAACACCAACTCATCTTTAAATTGATGGCTAATCGGTTGTTTTTCTTCATCTGCCATCAGCATAAAGCTGCGCACACCGCGACTCACCCTGTGGGTGTTGATCACTTGGCCTTGGCTGTTGACGAGATAAACCCGCAGAGGTTTGCCTTCCATGTCTCTGTGTCTTTCCCAGCGGCGAAGAAAATCAGACTCCAGTAAGGCGGGGTTTTCTTGAATGCGCTTAGCTATAGTCGATAGGACTTTTTCAAGGTGAGGTGGCAGTGGTGCACGATCGTGGCTCTGTTGCAGCAATGGCAACAGACCGACCAAGGCAATGATCAGCGAGCTGCAGAGCCAGAATCCGAGCAATAATTTGATAAATAAACGATTAGGCACAGTCGATACCGCCATTAAGGGAGCCAAATATAACCTTTGCCACGGATGGTTTTCACCCTTGGCCGACCATCGCTACGCTCGGGGAGTTTTTTACGTAGATTCGATAAATGCATGTCTAAGCTGCGATCGAAGGGCATGAGTTTTTTGCCGAGTACTTTCTCGTTTAACTCTTCCTTATTCATCAACTCTCCCGCGTGCAGCGCAAGGGTGTGCAGCAGAGTGAATTCTGTGCCTGTGAGTATGATTAATTGCTCATTACAGTAAGCTTCTTGGCGCGATGGATCTAAGCGCAGATCGCCAAACTCTTGGGCTGGTGCGGCATGGATTTCTTGGGTTGTTAAGTTCGAACGACGAATAATGGCGCGGATACGGGCGATTAACTCTCTGTCATTAAACGGCTTTGGCAGATAATCATCGGCGCCAATTTCAAGCCCAACAACGCGATCGATTTCATCGCCGCGAGCGGTCAGCATTAATACTGGCGTTTGCTTGTGCTGACGCAGTGCACGCAGTACTTCAAAACCGTTCAATTTAGGTAGCATGACATCGAGTAAGATTAGATCGTAATCCGCATTTAGTGCCAGATCTAAACCCTGTTTACCATCGTAAGCCAAGGTTAACTGAAACCCTTCTAACTCGAGCAGTTGCCCTAGCAGCTCAGATAAACCCAGATCGTCATCGATTAATAATATCCGACTCATACTGTTCCTTAATCTCTGTAATATGGCCTTATGCGCCCATGTAATACTGGCACTTTTAGCGCTTTGGCTGAGTATACCTGTTTTGATGTCAATTGCTGTGTAGCAATGTAAGCCAAAGTAAAGAATAGAGAATCAGTCGTTTGCTGTTGCAACTTTACAGTGATTTACTCAGGCAACGTCCTCACTTACATATAGGGGTTTAGACTGGAAGGGTCGAAAGTGACTCGGCTTAAAAGGGTCGTCACTGTGTCTTATTACTTGCAATATTAAAGTTGAACCACTGAGGTTAACACTATGAAAACATTATCACCTTTGAAAGCGAGCCTGTTTGCAATTCTAGCGAGTTCTGCGGTTTTCGCGACGACAGTCAATGCTGAACCTATGGACGGTGGCTGTGATTTCTCCCGTTCTGAATTCCATAAAGGCGACCGCATGATGGGCGACCGCATGGAACATGGCGGCCGACATATGGACCACGGTGGCATGCATCGTATGTTTGAAGGGCTCGATTTAACGGATGCCCAGAAAGCTGACGTCAAGAAGTTGTTTGCCGATCAGAAAGCCACGCGCGCTGATAATCGTCCAACGAAAGAGGAACGCTTGGCACATCGCACTGAGATGCAGGCCTTGATGACGGCCCCTAATTTTGATGAAGTGCAAGCCAAGGCTCTGATGAGCGTGCAGCAAGAACAGCGTCAAGCTCAAGCCATTGAGCGCATGAAGTTACATAATCAAATCTACAATCTGTTGACACCAGAGCAGCAAGCTAAGTTTAAAGCGCGATTTGAAGCACAAGCTGGTAAAGAACCTCGCGGTTAAGCGTCTTAGCTGATATACAATAGGGTCATAGCTTCTCAAGATAGATCCCTTATGACTCAAACTTCCCAATACGATTTTTGGGTCAAACTGGCTAGCCGCGCTTCCGTGGCTACCGCTTTGATCCTTATTCTTATCAAGATGTTCGCTTGGCTTTATTCCGGCTCTGCCAGTATGTTGGCATCTTTGACGGATTCCTTTGCCGACGCACTCGCTTCCATCATCAACTTTATTGCGATTCGTTACGCGCTTGTGCCGCCGGATCATGACCACAGATATGGCCATGGTAAGGCTGAGCCGTTAGCGTCTTTAGCGCAATCCGCTTTTATTATGGGCTCCGCGTTCCTGTTACTTTTCTATGGTGGCGAGCGGTTATTAACGCCCGTTCCCGTCGAAAATGCCACCATAGGTGTGGTGGTTTCTGTTATCGCGATTATTATGACGTTAGCCTTAGTGACGTTGCAAAAACGCGCATTAGCAGCGACAAAAAGCACTGTGGTCGAAGCCGATTCACTGCATTACAAGTCAGACTTATTCCTCAATGGTGCGGTACTGTTAGCACTCGTCCTATCCCAATATGGTTGGTGGTGGGCTGACGGTTTGTTTGCAGTAATGATTGCATTCTATATTGGTCATCAAGCCTTTGGCTTGGGCTATCGCTCAATTCAAGCCTTGCTAGATAGGGAGTTAGACGAAGAAACTCGCCAGCAAATCACGCAAATCGCAATGGAAGATCCACGGGTACAAGGTCTGCATGATTTGCGTACTCGTCAGGCTGGCAAAACCGTTTTTATCCAATTCCATTTAGAGCTTGATGGCAATCTGAGTTTGAATGAAGCCCACAGTATTGCCGATACCACAGGGATAAAGGTCAAGGCCGCCTTTGAAGATGCCGAGGTGATTATTCACCAAGACCCTGTCAAATCTGAAGTCAACGAAACATAAAGTAAGGGCAAGCGATGGCATGGATGCAGAAGCAAGGTCACAGATGGAATCATTCCACTCGATTGATATGTCGCTATCAGAGGCTATCGACTCGCTTTGAGTTGATAGTCGAATCTGAGATTCGTGATGTTAGCGTTCCAGCAGATGCGGAAATTACGGTTTCAACTCAAGCGCAGTCCTCGAGAGTGAATCAAGCAGATAGTACAGTCACTCCTGTGATAGTGGGGGCTTGGAGTCAGTTAGTCCTGCGTAAACATCTTTATTACCTACCGCAGAAAATTGATTTCGAAATATCTAACCAAACTTATCGAGTCCATATCTGGCCATTATTCCTTTGGCGCACCCGTATTACTTGCGTGGTGACTGGCAGAGTTGTCGTATCCGAATGTTTGGATGTGAGAAGGCGTCGTTCCCTCATCCGTTGGCTATATGCCAGTTTTATAGGATTGTTGCGGGTGCTAAGTTAACATCGTTAATTGTTTCAATTTAAACAGTATACTTACAGTAAATATGGTTTTGCTACATAACGAATAACTAAGATTTCCATTTTTCGACTCAAGCTGAATCAATGCTGTATGGTTTGTATTTTGATAATTTAAACCATGACACTTCTTAATTGCTTATTGTAATATCCGCGCTGTCTAATACTTACGTTAAATCATTAGGGAAATATGATGAACAAGTTATCAATTGTTGCTATCTCTTTACTATCAGCATTCGCGGCTACTCAAGTATCTGCTGCAACCGACACTACTGGATTTTATGTGGGTGGCGCATTAAATAGAGTCACAGCTGATGCTTTTGATGGTTCAGAAACCGGTACTGGTGTGGGCGTATACGGTGGCTATAACTTCAATGAGTGGTTTGGTTTAGAAGCTAACCTGTTCGCTACTGGCGACTTAGGCGATAAGGATGTTGATATTAGTGCTGGCGCATTAAGCTTCACGCCTAAATTTACTGCACAAATCAATGATATTTTTTCTGCCTATGCCAAAGTGGGTATCGCATCTATGGCTGTGAATGTTGATGGCTATGGTTACGATGAAGACTTTACTGGTTTTGGTTGGACTTACGGTGTAGGTGTGAATGCCGCCGTAACAGAACACTTAAATATCCGTGTAAGCTATGATGTCACTACGGGTGATTTAGATGCAGACCGTAGCTATTTAGGATTAAAAGATATAGACACCGATATTAAGCAATTCGCTGTAGGTGTGCATTATCAATTCTAATTTTTTGATTTGGCATATTTAATTAATGCCAATGAAAATGAATTTCAAATAAAAAGGGATATGAATATATCCCTTTTACTTTTTGATGATTAATAAGCTTGTATCGCTATAGCGAGTAATAACGTTATTTTATTTACTCAATCCATCGACAGCTCTTTGAGTTTTCGCGTTAAGGTATTTCGTCCCCAGCCCAAACGTTTCGCCGCTTCCTGTTTATGGCCTTGAGTATGGCGCAGCGCAGTTTCTAGTAGTATGCGTTCGAAAGCGGGTTGTACCTCAGTTAATAGATCGCTGTTTCCTTCCGAGAGTTTTTGATCTATCCACTCAGTCAGTGCCGATTGCCAATCTTGGCTGCCTTTCGCCGTGTGGGTGACACTCACAGGATCTTTCAGTAATTCTGGCGGTAAATCTTGGGGTAAAATTTCTTGCCCCGATGCCATAACGGTTAACCAGCGGCAGGTGTTTTCGAGTTGTCTGACATTACCGGGCCAAGGTAATTGGGAGAGTTTTACCGCGGTTTCCTTGGTCATGATTTTAGTTTCTACACCAATTTCCTTCGCTGCCGAGGCGAGGAAATGGGTGGCGAGTTGGGGAATGTCTTCCCGTCTTTGTGACAGTGGCGGCAAATGCACGCGGATCACGTTGAGGCGATGGAATAAGTCTTCTCTAAAGCCGCCTTTTTGCACTAATAATTCAAGATCTTGGTGGGTCGCCGCTATGATACGCACATCCACTTGCACTGCATTATGACCACCGACACGGTAGAACTGACCATCGGCAAGCACTCTGAGTAATCGTGTTTGTACATCTAGCGGCATGTCGCCGATTTCATCTAAAAAGAGCGTGCCACCGTTTGCTTGTTCGAACCGACCTTGGCGGACATTGGCTGCGCCAGTGAAGGCACCTTTTTCGTGGCCGAATAGCTCAGATTCGATCAAATCCTTAGGGATCGCAGCCATGTTCAGCGCGATAAATGGCTTATCTTTACGTGGGCTGTGTTTGTGTAATGCACCCGCCACTAATTCTTTACCTGTCCCCGATTGACCATTAATCAGCACGCTGATCGACGAGCGTGAAAGCCTGCCTATGGCGCGAAACACTTCCTGCATCGCTGGCGCTTCACCTATTATTTCGGGTGTTTTGACTTGGGCTTCCTGCGCGGGTGCGGGGCTCTGTTCAGTGGCATGGGTGAGTGCGCGCTCGACCAGAGAGATCGCCTCATCGATGTCGAAGGGTTTAGGCAGATACTCAAATGCGCCCGCTTGATAGGCACTGACTGCGCTGTCTAAGTCCGAGTGCGCCGTCATAATGATCACAGGAATATGGGGGTAATGTACTTGCAATCGTTCGAGCAGGCTTAACCCGTCTGTGCCTGGCATACGGATGTCCGACACTATCACGTGCGGTTGCGATATTTCTAAGGCCTGCCACAGGGATTCGGCGGCGGCAAAGCTGGCGGTACTGAGCTTGGCACCTTGTAGTGCCTTTTCGAGTACCCAACGTATCGAGCTGTCATCGTCGAGGATCCACACTTGTTCACTAATTCGCATCTTGCTTCCTCATACGGTATGGGTAGGTACTGTCGAAATTATTTAGCACCTAAAATCGGTAATGAAATGATGAATTCGGTGTGCCCAGCGCTTGAGAGGCAATCGATTCTGCCCGAGTGTAAACGGGCAATATTATGGGCAATTGAGAGGCCTAAACCTGAACCTTGCTCACGGCCTGTCACCATTGGATAAAATAATGTGTCCATCAGCTCAGGCGGTATGCCGGGGCCGTTGTCGATAATCGATAGGGTTAACACTAGCTTGTGACGCTGTGAACCTATGGTGACTTGGTGTTGAGTGCGAGTGCGGAGCAAAATCTCGCCGCCCGTATGCTCAAGCGCCTGCACCGCATTTTGTAAAATGTTTAGCACGGCTTGCTGCATTTGGTCTGGGTCCATCTCGATATCGGGAATGGATGGATCGTAATCTCGTTTGAGCTGGATGTTAGCGGGCAGTGCCATTTCAACTAATTTATAGACCTTTTGCACCACTTGATGGATGTTGTGCAGACTGTGCTGTGTTGGCCTTTGGGGGCCGAGCAGGCGATCCACTAAATTACGCAGCCGATCGGCTTGCTCTATGATGAGGGTAGTGAATTCCTTCAGCGCCGGATCATCCAGCTCCCGCGATAACAATTGTGCCGCACCGCGCAGGCCGCCTAAAGGATTTTTGATTTCATGGGCTAAGTTGCGCACCAGAAACTGCGCCGCTTGCTGCTGGGCATCTTGACTCAGCTGCTGATGAATGCGTCTTTGTTGATCGACTTGGCGCAGTTCGAGCAGGCTGAGTTCAGCCTCGTCATCGAGGGGAATAAGGGTTAAATCAACGGTATGGTGCTGACCATCGAGCGTAACTAGGGCCGCCGTATTGACCGTTAAACCTTGGCCAGCTGCTACCGCATCCCTCAATAACTGGGCTTCGACACCGAGGATTTGATAATGCTCAGGCAAAGCTTGTTCTACGAGTCTATGGCTGCCAACACCTAATAATTGCTCTGCTGCTGCGTTGGCATAACAAGGCTTAAGATCCTTATCTATGACAAGTACCGCGGTAACTAAATGATTGAGCAGTGTCTCTTTATCCATCGACCGTTCCTAGAAATAGGGTTGCACCACTATGGTGCACCAATCTGGTGCAAGCTGCAACTTGTCTTCATCAAACGGTTTAGTCTGGGGCGTTTAATCTAACTCTATGTATTTAAAGTTTTTATACTAACTTTATCTATGCAATGAGTGGCATTAACGCTTAGCTGCTTGATGAAGAAATATCTTTCTTGGTGAACTTGATGCAAAGACTTTGCCGTTTTGAGTCAAAGCGTCAACAACTAAGGTATGTTCACCTCGGTCGATGTTTTTGAGTTTGAACGTACCGCCAATTTGCGGCTGCCCGACGGGGTTGCCATCGAGTTTGAGGGCCATTAAATACTGGCTTTTTAGCTCAGGGGTGATAGTCGCAACGACGTCGAAATCGCCATTGTTATCTCTGACGGTTTCTTCTTCTGCTGGGGAGGTGATATTAACTTGATATTGAATAGATTCAATTGCTTGGTTTGCGTTATTTGAGTCTGTTTTAGGTAGGGGAAGGGCAATTTGATTTAAGGTCTTCTCTTTTAGCTCAACGACTTGGGCATTTGGCTGCGGCTCATCTGAGTAATGGACTTTACCATCTTTATCGACCCATTTATAAACCGTCGCTTGCGCTAACATGCTAAATAGCACTAAGCCGATGAGTGTGAGTGAACGCATGCTAAAGTCCCTGTAGCCTTGAGAGAGAGTTAATCAAGATTAGTCTCTTTTACATCAAAAATCATGGTGTTTGTTATGCGGCGTCGCTACATGGAAGGCGTAAAACGCGACAGGAAAGGGGGAGCTAGAAATCGGACTGGGTTGAACGAACTGAAGTTCGGGCACACTCATGTACCCGAACTCGAGTTGTAAATTACACGCTTGCGTCGAGTTGTTTCTCGATCTCACTCGCTTTAACCCAAGCGGCATGCTGGGATAATTGAGTAGCATAGCGTTGAATGTGTTCAAATTTTTCGAGGTCGCCACTATTAGCCAGTAGCTCCACCACGAAGGACATCATGATATCCGCACCTGTGAGCTTGTCTGTAACCAAGTAGGTTTTACCAGCCAACATATCATTGAAGTAGTGGCTTATCTTACTGACTTCTATCGCGGCATAACCTTCAAGGAAGTTGGTTTTACAGCCATCCTTTTGCACGAACATGCGCAGTAACAAAGGTAGCATGGCTGAGCTTTCGGCAAAGTGTAACCATTGCAGATAATCGACGTAGTCAGCGCTGTCTCTTGCTGGCGCTAAGGTGTCTGCCGCATATTTTTCAATCAGATACTCAGTGATCGCGCCTGACTCGGCAATCACTTGACCGTCCATTTCGATAACGGGTGATTTGCCTAACGGATGAATTTGCTTGAGTTCGGGTGGCGCGAGAAAAGTCTGACTATCACGCTGATAACTCTTAATTTGATAAGGTTGACCGAGTTCTTCTAGCAACCAGATGATACGTTTAGAGCGTGATTTATTGAGATGGTGCAAGGTGATCATTGGCTTCCCTTTCGACTGTGAGAGTACATTTTTAGCCATCGCACCATTATGGTGCGATAGCTATTTCTAGCGCATTTAGCACACTCGCGCTTGTCATTGTTCACTTCAAGCTGAGTGTGTCGCGTCATTTATCGCTTAGCCTCTGGCGTTCAGTTGCGCGACGATGGCCTGCGCAACGGCTTCGGATGATCCTGGGTTTTGACCTGTGATCAAATGGCCATCTGCGACAACAAAGCTTGTCCAATCATCACCTTTGACATAAGTGCCGCCGTTTTTCTGTAGCATGTCTTCGACTAAAAATGGCACGATATGAGTAAGTTGCACGGCTTCTTCTTCAGAATTACTGAAACCGGTAACGCGCTTGCCGCTGACCAATGGCTTACCATCACTGGCTTTAGGGTGCAGCAGTGCTGCAGGCGCATGACATACTAGCCCTAGGGGTTTATTCGCTTGATAGAACTGTTCAATCAAGGCAATAGAATGTTTATCTTCGGCAAGATCCCATAGTGGGCCGTGGCCGCCTGGATAGAAAACCGCATCATAATCAGCTGCGTTAATTTCACTTAAGCGAGTGGTATTTGCTAGCAGTGCTTGTGCCTCTGGATCTTTGCTAAAGCGCGCAGTGGCTTCGGTTTGAAAGTCTGGCTCATCACTTTTTGGATCGAGCGGTGGTTGACCGCCCAATGGCGAGGCTAAGGTAATGTCAAAACCTTTATCTTTAAACTCATAAAAAGGTGAGGCGAATTCTTCGAGCCAAAAGCCGGTTTTTAAACCTGTGTCGCCGAGTTTATCGTGTGAAGTTAGTACCATTAATATATTCATTTTCATACCTTTACCTAAGTTGCTCACATCAATACGTGTGAGCTTTGGGTTTAGTTCAATCAGGATACCATTTGACGTTATAGGGCTAAGGTCAAAATGTCACGGCTCATTGCTGGGTTAATGTTGCCATGTTCGCCGAGTGCCACCATGCCGTGCAGTTCAAGCTGTTTTACTAGGATATCAACGTGGCTGGCATCGAGATCATAGGCAGATAAATGTGTCGCTATGCCCATGGCTTCGAAGAAATCCTTGGTTTTTGCAATAGCGGCATCGATGCGCTCGTCATCTGTACCTGTGTTGATGTGCCACACACGGTCGGCGTACTGGAGTAACTTTTCGCGCTTAGCCTCTTTGGTACATTGCAGCAGAGCAGGCAGTACGATTGCCAATGTACGCGCATGGTCTATGTCGTAAAGTGCAGTGAGTTCATGGCCTATCATGTGGGTTGCCCAGTCGTGCGGAACGCCTACGCCAATCGTGCCGTTGAGTGCCATAGTGGCGACCCACATTAAGTTAGCGCGAATGTCGTAGTCTTCGGGTTGAACTAGCACCTGTGGACCAAGCTCAATCAAGGTTTGTAACAGACCTTCGGCAAATCTGTCCTGTACGGCGGCGTTGACTGGGTAAGTGAGGTATTGCTCTGTGATATGTACAAAAGCATCGACTACACCGTTGGCCACTTGGCGTTCTGGCAGGGTGAAGGTTTTCGTCGGGTCGAGTATTGAGAATTGTGGATAAACCAAGTCATTACGGAATGGCAGCTTAGCTTGCAGTGATTTTCTGGTCACTACGCTGGCGTTGTTCATTTCTGAACCCGTCGCAGGCAAGGTTAATACTGAGCCAAAAGGCATAGCTTGAGTCACTTTTGCGCCCCAACTAGTGAGAATGTCCCAAGGTTCGCCTTCGAATACCGCAGCCGCGGCAACAAATTTAGTGCCATCGATAACCGAACCACCACCCACTGCAAGGAGGAAGTCGATCTTCTGTTCGCGCACTTGGGCGACGGCTTTCATTAAGGTTTCATAGGTTGGGTTTGGCTCAATACCATCGAACTCGACAACGAAACGATTGCCCAATGATTGTTTAACTTCATCTAGCGTGCCTGTTTTTCTGGCGCTGCTGCCGCCAAATAGGATCATGACTTTAGCATCGCTCGGTACTAAAGCATCAATTTCGGCGATAGTGTCTTTACCAAAACGGATACGGGTTGGGTTGTAATAGTTAAAATTTAGCATGGACAATTTATCCTACGATTTCATTAATAAGTGGCTCTTAAATTAGTAGACCAGTCGTCTAATTTGAGGGCGTAAAAATGTATTCTTTAAAAATCTGGGCTGACTGATATCAGCCAATATTAGTTTTGAGTCGGTTTAGATTAAGGGGCCGTTTTAGGCGTTAAAATGGCTTTAGTCGTCACGAGAGCGCGTTCGAGTGCCGCAGGGCTGTGGCCTAATTTATTCATTAAGCTGGCGCCTAACCACATGTGATACAACATTTCTGCGGTCGATTGCGGATCTTGCTCGGCGATTGAACTGTCGTTTATACCAACTTGAACACAGGTGGTTAACCTGTCTATGATGCCGGCGGAACCTTTAAGTAAGGCAACTCGCATGGCTTCGGATAAATCGGCCACTTCGGCACTGAGTTTCACGACGAGGCATTTTTGATCTACGCAGCCATCAGCTTGTACGTGCAACCATTGTTGCCAGTACTGCATCAAGCGTTGATAGCCCGTCAGTGTTGAGTTATTGAATAATGCGTCTAAATCTAACTGATATTTTTCGAAATAATCAGTTATGAGCGCTTCGCCAAATTGTTCTTTGGATTTGAAGTAATGATAAAACGAGCCTTTAGGCACTTCGGCGGCCTGCAGCAGTAGCGATAAGCCGACGCTGGAGAAGCCTTTTCGTACGATCAGCTTATAGCCGATGTCGAGAATGTGCTGGCGAGTGGATTGAGTTTCAATTTTCATGTGGTCTAGGATAAATCAAAATAGACCGGTCGTCTAGTGTTGTTTCTATCGGCGATATCTACACGCCCGATTTAGTCTTCTTTAAGTCGCGAGGTTTAAGCTGTCCTGAGTCTGCTTAACAAAACGGCCAGATTGATAAAAAACCGGACGGATAAAGCATGCAGAGGGTGAAATTGTGGCAAGGAAAAATGGTTCGGTAGGACAAAATACCCACAGTGCTGAGATAAACCGTCACTGTGAGCATTAGATTCATAATTGATATTGAAACTTTTACTCAATCAAGATGATTACAGGTAGCTGCAACAGTACTCTGCAATGGCTGTATTACGAATTTTAAAGCTGACATTTGCAGCCAATTCAAACTGAGTTCCTTCGCTAAATTCTTGCCAAGTTGTTGTTTCTGGCAGTAACACCTCAAAACGGCCGCTAGTCACTTCCATGATTTCGCCTTGAGAAGTTGAGAACTCATATTCCCCTGGTAATACAACGCCTAAGGTTTGCTTACTACCATCGGCAAAAAATACGCTATGACTGGCAACTTTACCATCAAAGTAAATATTGGCTTTTTTAGATACTGACACTTGCTCGAGTAAACTCATTATTAATCCTCTTTAAATTGGCTTGAGGTGAATTTATATGCATATTTAATAATTTTCAATGCATTGTTTGTCGTGTGGATGTGCGCATTCAATATAAGTTGATGCTAACGTTCGGTTTATAACGTGTTTTCCACTATATCATTTTGTTTGAAATGGTCGGTATGGCTTGGCTGTCATTTAAAGTTATTAATCATTTTTCTATTTAAAAATAATTGGTTGGCAGCATTTCGGTGAACTTTTGATGAAAATAGTCTGCGTCGCTTTGTTTAGCTGAGATTCTTCTCCTATAGTTTTAGGGCAGATTTAATTTTGCAAAAAGTGAATGAATGGAATTAGAAGCGCGACAAGGAGTCTCACCATGGGTTTTACTCGTAAAATTCAGCTGATCAGTTTATTGATTGTCCTATTACCCCTCATATTTGCTACCGCGATAGTGACTTACATTGCTCGGGATGAGTTATTTGCCGAGGCTCAGTCTCGTTTAGTGGCGGTGCGCGAGATCAAGCAGCGACAGATTGTCGGTATGTTTCAGGACTTTTCAGATAACCTGCAGGCCGTCAGTGCGGTGATCGCCAGCCAAAAAAGCCTCGATACTATCTCCGATCTTGATGAGACCTTAAAGTCGTTAAATAAGTCTTTAGGTTTCTATGATCTGTTCATCATTCGGGATGACGGCACTGTGTTTTACACCGCCGCGAAGGAGTCGGATTTCGGCACAAATCTTCGCACTGGGCCCTACCATGATTCGGGATTAGCGCAATTATTCAATAAGGCTTTGGGGTCTACTGGTACTGTATTACTGCAAGACTTCTCCGCATACGCACCTTCTAATGGTCAACCGGCAGCATTTATTGGTCAGTCGATTCAATTCAATCAGCAAAGATTGGTGGTGGCGGCCCAAGTATCAATTGACCGCATCAACCGAGTTATGCAGATCCGCGAAGGGATGGGACAAAGTGGCGAGACCTATTTAATTGGCCCCAATAATCGCATGCGTTCCGATTCTTTTCTTGATCCGAACAATCGCACTGTGACCGCTTCCTTCGCTGGAACGGTTGCCCAGAATGGCGTCGACACACTTGCGGTGAAAGAGGCGTTGGCGGGTAAGACAGGTGTGATGCAAGTGAATGACTATAAAAATAATCCCGTTTTATCCGCTTATTCTCCTGTCGTTGAGCTCGGTTTACGTTGGGGTTTGATGGCTGAAATTGATGTGAGCGAAATCGCGGCGCCGGCTTATCGAATGTTGTTTATTGGCTTATTTGTTTGTGTGGCGGCCTTAGTGCTGGCATTCGCTGCCGCCAAGTTAGTGACAGGCTTTGTATTGAAGCCACTCGGCGGTGAGCCTGAGGACATGTGCAATTTGACCAGCATGATCGCCTCTGGCGATCTCACCCATAATCTGCCCCATGTTCAAACGGATAATCATCTGATGAGCTGGTTGGCGCGGATGCAAACAAAGCTCAAAGAAATCATCAGTCAGCTGGTGGGTGTTGGACATGAACTTGAATCTGCCGCCGAACAAAATTCCGCCGCCATGACCCAAGCCGATTGCAGTATTCAGATGCAGGCGAAAGAGACTGATATGCTGGCTACTGCGGTTGAAGAAATGAGTTATGCCGCCGCGGAAATCAGCACTAATACAATGAAATCCTCCGATGAAGTGTCTGCTTGTACCCATTCGAGTGAAATTCTGTCGCAAAATTTGGCCAGTACACGTAAAAGCTTGAAGGTGACCCTGAGCAGTTTTGCGACCATTCATCAACAAGTCGGCAGTCTTGAGGCCGACAGTCAGAAAATCGGCTCGGTATTGGCTGTGATTAATGCGATTGCCGAACAAACGAATTTGCTGTCACTTAATGCGGCGATTGAAGCGGCAAGAGCTGGTGAGCATGGCCGCGGCTTTGCCGTAGTTGCCGATGAGGTGCGCCAGTTAGCGGTTAAGGTTCAGTTGGCGACTCAGGATATTGGCCAAGTGTTAAAAGGCATTCAACAGCAATCTGGCGTGTTGGCGCTGCATAGTGTGACTTGTACTACTGAAGCCTCTAAAACAGCAGAAGATGCCGATGGCATGCAAGCCGCAGTGGATGACATCGCTTTACGTTTGGAAACCTTAAAGGCATTAATGATCCAAACCGCCACCGCCGCGGAGGAGCAAACAACGGTTTCGGCAACGATTGCGCAGGGGATTGCGGGCTTGAGCGTGGCGGCGGAAGAAAATAGCGCGGCGATCAGCCAAGTGGCAGCGAGTACGCGTAGTTTGCTAGGGTTAGCTAATCAGCTTGGTTTAACAACGGCACAGTTTAAGGTGTAGGTATTTGCGCTGTATTTGCCGTGTTCAACTTTAGTTGATGCTGCAAAGATGACTGAGCTGGATGTTACACATCCGCCAGAAATGGATTTCTGGCGGATATTTTTATTGAGACTTCAGTTGTTTATCCAATGAGTGAGCATTAACGCTTACGCCAAATTGTCATTTCTGAGATGGAATGTTGGAATTTACGTTTAGTCTCGCGGATCACGAAGGGAATCTCCTTCACTGCGACTAGCTCAAACTGGCCGATCAAGGTTTCGGTCAGGCCATCTAAGGTGGTGAAGTTCTCCCCTTTGACTTTAACGCCACCGAGCCATTTATCCTTCGGCGTATAATCCTCCAGCCAAGTATACGGCGAAGCAATCACAAGGTATCCACCTTGATTAATCCGCTGGGCAATACTGGTTAAAAAGTGCTTAGGATCGTTCAGTCTGTCGATAAGATTAGAGGCATAAACCAAGTCATAACCTGTGTACATTGGCTTTAAATTACAGGCATCACCCTGCATAAAGTTGACCTTTTTCGCCTCAAGCTCATATCCCAGTTTCGCGAGACTCGCACTCTTAAATTCTTGTAAGTCGCCTTCGGTACGTATGGTGTAACGTTTTTCACCTTGTTCGGTCAGCGCATAGGCCTGTTGAATAAAGCGTGCCGAAAAGTCGATACCATCAACATGATCAAACACTTTTGCCAGTTCAAAACTCGCGCGACCTACGGAGCAGCCGATGTCGAGGGCTTTGGCGGTATGGCTAAGCTGAATTTCACTGAGCGCTTGTTGCACGCCATTGACGCAGAAGTTGGCCACCCCGAAATATTCGGCACCATAGTGAAACTCAAGGTATTGGGAAATCAGTTCATCGGTTTCGTACACATTGACCTCGGCCATTTGGGCAGGATTTTGCGTGGATTCCACATAGCGGAAGCCAGCGTGTTGATAAAAATGTCGACGAAACGCATAGCGAGACGAAGCAATAGCTTCATTACCCGTGGAGATCCACGAGCCACCTTTGATGAGATTATGTTTACCATCGAAGGTTGGGGTCGAAAAATCATCGTAGAGTGGATGTACGGCAAAACCGTTAAAGCCGTCGATTGCGGTTTCTGTCCATTGCCAAACATTACCGACAATATCGAAAAAGCCATTATGTTCGAAGCGATTGACTGGGCAGGAAGAGGCGTAATAAGCCAAACTAATATTGCCCGGCACTTCATGCCAGTCTGGCGCATCGGCAGGTACACTCTCACGTAATATGTACCATTCGGCTTCCGTCAGTAGGCGAATATTGCTTTGCTTTTGCTCGGCTTTCCAATTGCAGAAGGCTTTAGCTTCGAGTTGATTCACTTCTACCGGCCAGTTTAATGGCAGCGGGATTTCTTCGGTTAAGTTACGTTGCCACCATTTGTCTTGTTTTAAGCGCCAAAAACGCGGCATTTGAGCTTGGGTATAAGCGAGCCAAGCTTGGCCTTCTTCATTCCAAAATTGGGGTGAGCGATAACCGCCAGCCTCGACGAATGCGAGATACTCTTGATTCGAGACTAAGAATTTAGAGGCATTAAAGTCGGCAACATTAAAGATTTTATGGCCGTATTCGTTGTCCCAGCCGTAGGTTTGATCTTGTTCAGTTTTACCTAAGGTCACTTTTTGCCCTTTTACAGCTAGTAAACTGTTGGCCTCGGCAGGGGCGGTGTCTTGGCACGCAGCCCAGAGGCTGTTAGGTGCGACAAGTTCCAGCGGCAGTTGGCGGATGATCACCGATGAGGTTTCTAAGTGAATACGCTCATGTTCAATGCCCATTAAAATGATCCAAGCTGGGCTGTCTTGAGTGATCGGCAGCGCCAGCGGCATTTCATCAATCACGCGATTGACGACAGCGTTAACTTGTTGGCGATAGCTGCGCACTTCTGTCACGTTCGGCCATGGATAATGTTGCTCGTTCAGATCGTCCCAAGACATCTCATCGACACCAATGGCAAACATGGATTCGAAGTTATCGTTTACCCGTTCGTCGAGAAATTTGCCGAGTTTGAGTTTGTTGATATAGAAAGTGGCCGTATGGCCAAAATAAAAGATCAACGGATGGCGCAGTGGCTCGGCTTTGAGGTAATAGGCGCTATCTTCTTGGATCAAATCAAACAGTGACTCGTACAGAGCCCATGTCTTGTTAAAGTACTGCTTAAGCTCTAGACGCTTTCCTGCCTCAGTTTCACCAATTAGCTTAAGGGTTTGAGGGGGTTGCGTTATGGGCTTATCCATAGGCAAGTAAACTCCGTATTTATCGGCCTGCGGTGCAAGCATGGGAATATGAATCTATCGTGTGTGACTCTATACGCGATTACTGGGCTCAGGATCACTTTGTCAGCTTAATGTGTCGATTTGATTTACAAACTAACAGAAACACGAATTGAGTCCAACATCAGCCACTGGCGCTAAAACATCTCGGATATGACCTTTAGAGTTAAGATTATCTTACAAAGGAAGTGAGCACTGCGTTTTGTGATGCCAGCCTTTTTAGGATTAAAATTATTTTATCCCTGAAGAGTATTTTCTCTGTCGGGGTTAAGGCAGAATGATCCCGTCCGTAAAATTATTATGCAGGATATAACGGGATGACAATTAACGCATTATGGATACCCGCCTGGTACGAACTTGATCAATCGATCGTAGTGGGTGTGACTGAGGAGTTTGTCTTTCATAAGACTGTCGCAAACGAGGCGTTAACATTTTACAGCGGTGCAAAGGGGAGTGATGCCGTCAAGGCTACGGGAACCATTTCGACCATTAAACATAATGTCTTGGGGGACATTGAAAGTGTCGATGCACAGGGGCTAGATTATACGCTGGTATTGCAAGATGGACGGCGTTTATTAGTCAATGCTGAGGAAAATCCAGGATTGATTTATGAGTGGGTTGATGACAGTTGGCAGCCGTCAGATATGGTCATCACAGATTGGACGTTGGCAGTACAATTTGCGTCTTTATCACCATTGACGCCAATAAAGTAATTGAAGATTTATCGTTAAGTGACTAAATAGGTAAGTGCAGTTAACGTTCGGGAGCTGACGTTGACTGCACTTTTACTAGCTCTGCAAGTTGTTGGTATTCTTGTTTTATTTCTGCCACATACACATCGTGAAAATCTAACTCATTAAACTCATCTAGGCAGAGCTGATAACGGCGTAGCTGCTCTGTTTTTTCTTCAGCGGTATCCCATCTTTCCATTAGCATAGCGTTTGATTCCATTCATAAATTTAATTCCTTATTCACTTCACATATTTTAACGACAGTTATTGCTATTTAACTGAGCTGGTTTGAAGTTTGTTGTATGCATTTATGCCGTTGGGCGTCATGCAATATAGAAATCTATTTTAAACAGAGGGTTGAGCTGAAACAGTCAGTTTTACCGTATGGTGATGGACTTTTCTCCTTATCTTATTCGGGACAAATGCTTACACAGGCGTCAGTCATAGCCTGATGGTGCTGCTATCTTGATGATTGGATTGTACCAGTGAGCATTTTGCTCTAGATTGATATTTCTTTGTTTTCATCTTCTGGCCTTGAGTCTTTTTTGCCCTTTGGAGCCGCGTAATGGCGAATATTCTGTTAGTTGCCAATCTCAACTGTGATCGGATTTTACTGCTTGATAAACCTTTAAAAACAGGTGGGCGTTTCCATTATCAAGATGGTGGACAAAGGCTCGGTGGTGGCGGGGCAAATACCGGATTAGGTTTAGTTTGGGCAGGGCATAGCGTCGCATTGGTGAGTCAAGTTGGCCGTGATGACATGGGAGATTGGCTCATTGCAGAAGCCAGCACTCAAGGACTCGATTGCCGTTTAGTGCAGCGCCGAGCCGGCAACACTTGCGAAATGCTACTCGTGATGACGCCAGACGGTGAACGGACGATTATTCGGCCACAAAGACCCATATTTGAGTTATCAGTGCCGCCGAAATGGCAGCCATGGGACGCGCTATATTTTAATACTTCCGCTGAGGGTTCGGTCAGTTGGGCAAAGACAGCCTTGGAGCATTGCCTTGTGGTCGCGCAATTAGCCAAGGATGATAGGCAGAGACCTTGTCATATTTTGCTGGCCTCTATGAGCGATATGCAGGGGAGGTGTGAAGCGGCATTCTGGGAGTATGGTGTGAGTATTGCTGGCAATTCATTAGGTTATTTTATTGTCACCGATGGCATCAATGGGGCTAAGGTTTACACGCACGATCAAGTGCAGCATGTTGCGGCTATCCCTGCCACTGTAGTTGATACTACAGGCGCTGGCGATGCCTATGCCGCAGGGCTTATTCATAGTCTATGCACAGGCCAGTCGATTACTGAGGCAATGGCAGAAGGCGCAGTGTGGGCGGCGTTTGCAGTGGCAACCGATAGTTCTATTCCTGGTGAGGCACTAAAACAGTATTTAGAGGCGAAGCAAATCGCATGAAAAATCTGTGGGCGAGCCGTTTGAGTCATCTTTCTGTCATACGCCCTTGCTAGAGTATGTCTTGTGGCGCATAGCTCTTGTCCCTTAACGTTTTCTTGTGCTTTTCTCCCATTTATTGGTTAGTATGTTTTTTGCCTCGTTTCCCCAACGAGGCATTTTTTTGCTCAAAATAAAGTTATTCCATCGCAGAACATTCATCAGGTTGAAATGTTGTGCGGCCATGGCGCAATTGCGTTAACATTTATTCAACTAAAATAGTTATCGTGACATTAAAATAATAAGCCACTCAAGGTGTTCTGTAGTCTTTGGAGTTGAGAATGGGCAATAACGCTTGGAATGATAAGAATAAATTTATTTGGTTGCTCTCTGTTCTGCTTTTGGTCGCCTTTTTAGTGACCAGTGGTATCAGTTACAAGGTGGCCCATGACTCACTGAGTCAACAAATCGAGAGTAATACCCTACCACTCACAAGTGACAATATTTACTCTGAAATTCAGCAGGATCTGCTGCGACCTATCTTTATTTCATCCTTGATGGCGCAGGATACCTTTGTTCGCGATTGGACATTAAGTCACGAGCAAGAGCCAGAAAAGCTGATCCGTTACCTTAAGGAAATCCAAGAAAAATACGATACTGTCACCAGTTTTTTTGTGTCAGAAAAGAGCCGAAATTATTACCACTCCACGGGGATTTTAAAACAAATCCAAGATGTTGAGCCTGATGATGCTTGGTACTTTCGAGTGCGATCTTTACCCGAATCTGAGCATTATGAGGTTAATATCGATGCCGATACGGCGGACCGCAGTAAAACAACCGTTTTCGTGAACTATAAAGTTTTTGATTTTGAAGGCAAATTTATAGGCGTTACCGGTGTGGGTTTGGCGGTTGAAAAGGTTAAGTCCCTCATCGAACTTTATCAAAAACGTTATAACCGCCGAGTGTTCTTTACCGATAGGCAGGGCAATGTCACCTTGCATGGCGATGAATATGATGGAGCAGATTCGCTGCAAACCAGCTTAGGGCTTGAAAATTTATCGACGCGTATTTTAACGAGTCCAAGTGCGGCTTTTAGCTACCAGAGAAATGGCAAAACCGTTTATCTCAATAGCCGTCTAGTCCCCGAATTTAAGTGGTATTTGATTGTTGAGCAGGAAGATGCGCCACAGGAACGCGAGTTACTGAATACTTTTTGGGGCAACTTGGCGTTAAGCCTAATGGTGACTCTTGGGATTTTATTCATCTCTAACATGACCTTAGGTCGTTATCAACGCAAATTAGAAGTGATGGCGTCTACCGATAAGCTCACTGGCGCCGCTAACCGTCAGGTGTTTGATGGGTACTTTAGGCAGGCATTAGATAAAGCTAAGCTGACACAATCGCCGATTTCAATACTCTTGCTGGACATCGACCATTTTAAAAAAGTGAACGACAGCTATGGGCATGGGATTGGTGATTTAGTATTAAAAACCATGACGAATATGCTGCGTGGCGCGCTGCAGCAACAGGATATCTTATGTCGTTGGGGCGGTGAGGAGTTCTTGATTTTACTTCCGGGGATGGATTTAACCCGAGCGGCAGAACTGGCTGAACAGATCCGTGAGCTTATTTTTCAGCGGGAAATTAAAGTGAATGGCTTACACATTTCTATTACCGTTAGTATTGGCGTTGCTGAGCATCAGGCGCAAGAGCCTGCGGAAGATCTGATCAAGCGTGCCGATCTGGCCTTGTATCAGGCTAAAGAAGCCGGTCGAAATCAAGTGGTGTTAAATCATTCATAGATTTAGCCTCGTGCTTACTGGCGGCAAGATTGCGCCTACTTTTATGAGTTATTGAGCGAGTTGATTGTGTTACTGGCGTATCGCAGTTTACACTCTGGCGGTAATGCGAGATGGGTTATGGATTGGGAGTTGCAGATGTCAAAGTTGTTGATCAATAAGTTATCAGGATTGTACTTAGGAACCCATCTTCAAGACATGTCCGGTGTTGCTACTGGGATTGATGGCAAGCAAGCGGCTCAACAACTGCTAGTACATGTTAGCCATGTAGACGGGGACGCACAGGCCGATCCTAAACACCATGGCGGACTCGATCGCGTGTTACATCATTTTCCCCGCGAGCATTACGGCCAATATCGTCGTTGGGATTTAATCACTCAACTCGAAGATGCGCCCAGTATGGGAGAGAACATCAGTACCGTTGGGCTGAACGAAACCCAAGTTAATATTGGTGATATCTTACAAATTGGCGCCGTAACAGTGCAGATTACTCAGCCACGTTCACCTTGCTTTAAGTTGAATCTGCAATTTGGGCACAAAGAATTTGCCCTCGCCATGCAGCAGAGCCAATTATGTGGTTGGTTTTATAGAATCTTAACCCCAGGGATTATTCAGTTAAACGATAAGATTGAGTTGGTTGAGCGCCGCACGGACATCAGTGTTGCTGAGGCCATGTCACTCTATTTCTCGCCAACGTTTAATGCCAGTGCCTATGATCGTTTAGCTTCCTGCGAGGGATTAGCGCTGAGTTGGGTTAATAGCCTACAACGCCGTTTAGCATTACAGACAGTAGAAGATTGGCAAATGCGTTTATATGGGCCGAGCGGTAAATAAGTATTTATATTCATAATGATAAAACAGGGATGACCTTATGATTGAACCCGTTACAAAAAGTGATAAAGATTTTGGCTTACTGGTATACGCCTCAAGCTTTGTTGGATACCTAGTGCCGCTGGGCTCGATTCTTGGTCCTTTGATTATCTGGCTAATGAAGCGTGAAGAGTCCGCATTTGTCGATCAATGTGGCCGCAGTTGTTTGAACTTTAAATTGAGCCTGCTGATTTATGTAATCATCAGCGGCGTACTCGCTTTGGTCGGGATAGGTTTTATCTTTTTAGCCATACTCGGCATATTCGATTTGGTGTGCACTGTGCTGGCGATTATTAAGGCCAGTGAGGGTAAGGTATATAAATATCCATTAACGATTAAATTTATTGCTATGGATTAATCGCCTCTTTGAATTAAAGAAAAACGCCTTAGATGTTTCCATCTAAGGCGTTTTTTATGGTGTAAGTTTAAGGTTTTACACCTTAAACTTGGCCACTAAGGTATCTAAGCGGTGTGACAGTTGATTCAAGGCTAAACTCGCCTGTGCTGCCGCTTGTGCAGTATTGGCTGTACGCTGAGTAATATCGTTGATTTCTGTGACGTTACGGTTGATGTCCTCCACAACTGTGGATTGTTCTTCCGTTGCCGCAGCAACTTGGATGTTCATGTCGCTGATAAGACCAATGCGATCGCTAATACCAATCAACGATTTGCTGGCTTCATCGACGGCCACAACACCCTCGTGGGAGCGGGTACGACTCTGGGCCATCGCATTAACCGCGCGGCTGGCTTCCGATTGCAACTTGTCGATCATGCCTTGCACTTCATTGGTCGATGCTGCGGTGCGTGATGCTAAGTTACGTACTTCATCGGCGACGACAGCAAAACCGCGTCCAGCTTCACCGGCACGTGCCGCTTCAATTGCCGCGTTGAGGGCTAACAAGTTTGTCTGTTCAGAGATAGCGCGGATCACATCTAAAATCCCACCAATGGATTTAGTGTGAGTCGCGAGGGACTCAATCACTTCACCTACTTGGCCAACGTCCTTCGACAATTGGTTAATGGTATCGCGGGCACGGGTTACCACAACTTGGCCGCTGCTGGCTTCAGTATCAGCATCTCTTGCAGCAACCGCAGCTTGGGCGGCATTACTGGCAATTTCGTTAACCGTCGCGCCCATTTCATTAATGGCTGTTACCACCATCATAGTGCGATCTTTCTGCTCGTGGCTGTCTTCTAAGGTTTGCTGTGCCTGATTCGACACATCCTTAGCGGAGAAACCGAGCTGTTCGCTGGTTTGCGCCACTTCGATGACCGAATCTTGGATCTTGCTGATAAAGCTGTTAAATCCTTTAGCGAGCTGCGCAATTTCATCTTCACCATTGACGGGTAAGCGTTGGCGTAAGTCACCTTCACCTTCGCCTATGTCGCGGAACATAGCGGCAACTTGGGCTATGGGGCGGCTCACAGAGCCCGCAACAGCGATAGCGAGGACGATAAAGCCCGCAGCAATAATCAGCGTCCAGATTAAGATCTGATAAGCGGCTTCGGTTAATAGCGCAAACACTTCGGCTTCTGGCACTTGTGCCACTAAATACCAATCCATAGATGCGATATAGCTACTGGCAACCAGCATGTTTTCGCCATTGATCTTGGTTTCGATAAGATTGAAATCGCCACGGTTGAGTAAGGCGCTTGAGTTTGCATCTTGATATAAGTTACCTAAGTTGCTCTTACCAATTTGACCCGTATCTGGGTGGAGTTTCACTTCACCTTTAGCATCAACTAAGTAAACAAATCCCGTTTCCTCAATCTTAAACGAGCTTAGTAAGCGCACCATATCATCGAGTGATTTAGCGAGCCCAACTAAGCCACGACCATTGGGTTGTTGGTAGTTGATGAAGAGTTTGACTTCGCCGTTGGCCTCAGTGAATACGTTCAACATACGTTCTTGGCCACTGTCGCGGTAACCAAAAAACCAGCCATCCTGCGCGGGGGTGAGCACGCGCAAAAATCCATCCTGAGTGTAATAGGCGGCAGTTTGTCTGTCGGCGTAGGAGGCTTGCGCTAGCTTATATTGACGCGTGATGTCTTTCAGTTGAGCAACCACTTGGGTTTCTTGGGCCTGCGGTCTGCCATCTTCGAGCCATTGCAGTAACATGCGGCTGCTGGCCAATTGCTCTGCAGCATTCATTAAAGTGGAGATGTCGAGATCGATCTTATTGCGGATCTGCATCATCAAACTCGGCAGTTCCGAACCTAACATCCGTTGTTGTACGACATTTTTAGCGCTACGTTGGCTTAATACGCCGACGAGTATGGTCGACAGCAGTACTGCAAATGTCACTGTTAGCAGAATTTTCTGCTTAATGGTGAGGTTATTAAATATCATAAATATCAATATGCCTGTGTTGGACTGTTTTGCGTTATCGGTCAACGCACTCTTGTACGGTAAAAGATTATCGGACAGGAATGTGAAAAATTAACCTTAGTCTAGGCCGAATGCCGAATAAAACAGCGTATAAAAAACTTATTTGGCTTAACCCGTTGGTCTTGCAGTAGATCTAATTATGTAGAGTATAGATGGAAATGAGATGGTGATTGAAAACGAACGCTTTTATGTGTGGCAATTGTGGCCAATGTCGTAGCTAAGGGCAAGCAAAAAAAGTGAGATATTTGTGTCAAAGATGAAAAAAAGGCGCTCTATTGAGCGCCGTTATTAACATTTGTTGGCAACTAATTACATGTTGGGATAGTTAGGACCACCACCGCCTTCCGGCGTAACCCAAGTGATGTTTTGGCTAGGATCTTTAATATCGCAGGTTTTGCAGTGAATGCAGTTTTGCGCATTGATTACAAATTTAGGCTGACCCGCCTCTTCGACAATTTCATACACACCAGCTGGACAGTAACGTTGTGCTGGCTCATTAAACTGAGTCAGGTTGATGCCCAGTGGAATGCTGCTGTCTTTAAGACGTAAATGGCAAGGCTGGTCTTCTTCATGATAAGTGCTCGACAGATACACTGAGGACAGTTTATCGAAGCTAAGCTTGCCATCGGGTTTTGGGTAATCAATCTTGCTGTAAGCGCTCACTGAGGCCATTTGTGCATAGTCTGGGTATTCATCACGTAGCGTGATCGGGAACTTTCCACCAAACCAGTTTTGATCTATGTAATTAAATGCGCCGCCTAAATAGGTGCCAAATTTATGCATCGCTGGGCCAAAGTTGCGCGATTTATGCAGTTCTTCATGCAGCCAACTTTCTTCGATATGAGTCTGGTAACAGTCGAGATCTTTACCGCCTTCAACACCCGCCATCATGGCTTTGCCTAAGGTTTCTGCCGCAACGATACCGCTCTTCATCGCAGTGTGAGTGCCTTTGATTTTCGCGAAATTCAGAGTCCCAGCGTTACAGCCTATGATCAGGCCGCCGGGGAAGCTCATCTTAGGAAGCGAGTTCAAGCCGCCTTTAGTAATCGCACGGGCGCCGTAACTGAGGCGTTCGCCACCGGTTAAATACTTTGCAATCACAGGATGAGTTTTATAGCGCTGGAATTCGTCAAATGGACTCAGATGCGGATTCTTGTAGTTCAAATCGATAATGAGGCCGACAGCAATCTGGTTGTCTTCCATGTGATAAAGGAAGCCGCCGCCCGATGCGCCCTCAGTTAATGGCCAGCCACCTGTGTGCACCACTTTGCCTTGCTCGTGTTGCTCGGCGGGGACTTTCCAAATTTCTTTGAAACCTAAGCCGTAATGCTGGGGTGTTTTACCATTATCTAAATGGTATTTTTCGATCAGTTGCTTGCCTAAGTGGCCGCGGCAACCCTCGGAGAAAACAGTATATTTAGCGTGCAGTTCCATGCCGGGCATAAAGCTGTCTTTAGGCTCACCATCGGCGCCTACTCCCATATCGCCAATCAAAATACCTTTAACGCTGTTATCGACGTTAAATAGCAATTCACTGGCGGCAAAGCCGGGGAATATTTCGACACCCAGTTCTTCGGCGCGATTGGCAAGCCAGCGGGATAGATTACCGACACTGATAATAAAATTGCCGTCGTTGTGCATGGTTTTTGGCACAAAGGCATTAGGCATCACTCGGCCGTCGGTGGCGGAGCTGAGCAGGTAGATTTCGTCGTGGGTGACAGCGGTTTTCACTGGGGCGTCTTTTTCACGCCAGTCGCTGAACAGTTCGTCTAGCACTTTTGGCTCGAACACTGCGCCTGACAGAATATGCGCGCCCACTTCTGAGCCTTTTTCGACCACACAGACGGTAATTTCTTTACCTGAATCCTGTGATATTTGCATTAATCGACACGCGGTGGCCAAGCCTGCTGGACCTGCGCCGACGATAACAACATCGAATTCCATTGATTCGCGTTCCATCAGTTCACCTCTTCCTTCACGTTTCCCCGATTTTTATCGAGTGTTGTAGTTTGTAAACGGGCGTTTTATTGCTTGTACCACCTTACCTGAAAATAAGATAAGGTCACAGTGGATTAAGCGGCTGTTTAGTCTAATTCAGTACAAATCTTTAGGTGAGGACTGTCACAGATTATTCACGCTAGCGTGATCTAGGTTAATAAATACCTGTTTAGGGGTATAGCTAGTGAGTACTTTCGGCCTATAATCACCGGTGACGGTTCTCCGAGCTTGCCTACCTAAGTCGAAAGATATGGAGGTGTAGCCGTGGTAATAATGCCACCGGGGTGGGATAAGAAATGCTCTCACCTCCCACACTTGGAAAGGTGATCATGTCTCAATTACAAGACAGCTTTGGTCGAAAATTTCACTATTTGCGGATGTCAGTCACTGACGTTTGTAACTTCAAATGCAGTTATTGCCTCCCCGACGGTTATCATCCTGACGGCAAGCCAAAATTTTTATCTCTCAATGAGATAGAAAACTTAGTCTCTGCATTTAGCCAGGTCGGCACCCAAAAAATCCGCATAACAGGCGGCGAACCCACCCTGCGTAAAGACTTTACCGACATCATCCGTGTCGTCGCCGATAACCCGCGCATTCACACCATAGCGACAACCACTAATGGCTATAGACTCGAAAAGCATGCCAAAGAATGGTTCGATGCGGGCTTGCGCCGTATCAATGTGTCTGTGGATAGTTTAGATCCCAAAATGTTTTACCAAATCACCGGCGAGAATAAATTCGACGAAGTGATGCGGGGGATCGATGCTGCCTTGTCGGCGGGTTTTGAGCGCGTAAAAATCAATGCCGTCCTGCTTAAAGGCTTAAACGATAAAGATTTACCGCGCTTTTTGCATTGGATTAAAAACACGCCAATCGATTTACGTTTCATCGAGTTAATGGAAACGGGTTTAGGCCGTGAGTATTTTGAAGCACATCATTTAGCGGGCGCTGACATTAAAGCGCAGTTACTGGCGGATGGTTGGCAATTAGATACGCCGAGCGCCGATGATGGTCCAGCGCAAAACTTTAGCCGCAGTGATTATCAAGGTCGTATTGGTTTGATCATGCCCTATGCGACTAACTTCTGTGCCAGCTGTAATCGCTTGCGCGTATCGGCGAAGGGTAAGTTGCACTTGTGCCTCTTCACCGAATCCGGTGTCGATTTGCGTGATCTGCTGCAGCATTCTAGCCAACAAGCGGAATTAATTGAGCGTTTGCACGGTCAACTAGCCCAGAAGAAAGCCACCCATTACTTGCATCAAGGCATTACTGGTGTCACTCAGCATCTCGCTTCTATTGGTGGCTAGCCCGTATTTAGGTTCTTCACCGCCGCCGCTTTAGCGCGAGTATAAGCCCAATTTCCCTTGCACTTTGTTTTGTCCTCAAACGAAAGGATCGCTCCAATGAGCAATGTATTTACCCATATTAATGCCGATGGCAACGCCCATATGGTCGATGTCACCGAAAAAGCCGTTACCGAGCGCGAAGCTCGTGCCGAAGCGTTTATCGAGATGGCGAGCACGACACTTGAGATGATCATGAGCGGCAGCCACCACAAGGGTGATGTGTTTGCCACTGCACGTATTGCGGGCATTCAAGCCGCGAAAAAAACCTCAGATCTTATCCCTTTATGCCATCCACTGATGTTGACTAAGGTTGAAGTCGATTTAGAGGCGCAGCCCGAACATAACCGCGTGCGTATCACTAGCCTGTGCAAATTGTCCGGCAAAACAGGCGTAGAGATGGAAGCCTTAACTGCGGCCTCAGTGGCAGCATTAACTATCTACGATATGTGCAAAGCCGTGCAAAAAGATATGGTGATCTCCCAAGTTCGTTTGCTAGAAAAACGCGGCGGCAAGTCGGGACATTTTAAGGTTTAGCCTGACAGAATAGGCTTTAGCCACTCGGCAGATTAGCAAGTGAGCGAAGCTGTCCAAGCTTAAGTCTGACGCGCTATTGGTGAGTCAGTTAAGCGGATCAAAAACGAGAGAAGATTATGATTAACGTGTTGTTTTTTGCTCAAGTTCGAGAATTATTGGGCACTGCTAAATTAAGCCTAGAGGCGAGCGAGCAGACACAAACCGCCGAAGCGTTACGTGCGACGCTGGCCGCCACCGATGATAAATGGGCCAAAGTATTAACCTCAGACAAATTGCTGGTAGCGGTAAATCAGACCATCAGTCAATGGGATACGCCTGTAAACGATGGTGATGAAGTCGCCTTTTTCCCACCCGTTACCGGAGGTTAATATGCGCTTATTACCCGCAGTTCGAGTGCAAGAAGTCGATTTTAGTGTGGCCGACGAATATCGGCAGTTAGCTCAAGATGATAGCGATGGTGCCGTAGTCACTTTCGTCGGTAAAGTGCGTGATTTTAATGATGGCGCCGCGGTGACTGACTTAACCTTAGAGCACTATCCGGGCATGACAGAAGCCGTGCTAGAACAAATCGTTGTCGAGGCGCGCAGTCGCTGGCCACTGAACAAGGTCACTGTGATTCACCGCGTGGGCACTATGGCCTTAGGTGAGCAAATTGTGTTTATCGGGGTAACCAGCGCCCATCGCAAAGCCGCCTTCGCTGCCTGTGAATTCTTAATCGACTTTTTAAAAACCAAGGCGCCATTCTGGAAATTAGAAGCGGGTGAGCAAGGTAAAAGCTGGGTTGAGGCGAAAGATGCCGATGAACAAGCTGCCAAATTGTGGCAACACAAAGACTAGTTGCAGCAAAAATACGCGCAGTGGCAACGCAGCTTGCTAGCTCAAGATAAACGCGAACACGGCACTGAGGTGACCCAATGCAGAGTTTGACCCGTTTCTTCCACTCCCTAGGTTTTGCATTACTGTTTTGCTTAGCCGTCGTACCATCGACCAGTCGCGCAGCGGATAATGCGCCGATTCCTGCCATCGCCGCGGCGGCTAATATCAAGTTTGCCTTAGATGGCATTGTTAAAAATTTCACCGCAGAAACTGGTCTCAAAGTACGGGTTTCCTATGGTTCATCGGGGAATTTTGTCGCGCAAATTCAACATGGTGCGCCGTTTGAAATGCTGCTGAGCGCCGATGAGCGTTATATTACCGAGCTGAACAAAGTCGGTTTTACCCAAGGTGAGGGTGTGCAGTATGCCGTTGGCCGTTTAGCCTTAGTCGCCCCTAAAAATTCACCGCTCGCACTAGATATCGAACTCAATGGCCTAAAAGCATTACTGGCTGCGGGCCAATTAGAACGTTTTGCGATTGCCAATCCTGACCATGCGCCCTACGGCGAACGTGCCCGTGAGTTATTGAAAGAACTCGGTTTATGGGATGAGCTACAAACTAAGCTGATTTTAGGTGAAAACGCCTCCCAAGCGGCACAGTTTGCGATCAGCGGCTCGACTCAAGGCGGGATTATTCCTTTATCACTGGCAATTGCGCCGCAGTTTCAAGCCCTAGGTCATTATTTAGCTCTGCCCTCAGATCTCCACGGTCCGCTGAATCAACGTATGGCGTTAATGCCTAAGGCGAGTCCAACCGCAGAGCGTTTCTACCAATATTTACAGTCAGATGCTGCCCGTGCCGTATTTACTCAATACGGTTTTGGTTTGCCAGTAAATTAAGGATTTCAATGGATTGGCAGGCGCTTTGGTTATCGGTCAAACTCAGTAGCATTACAGTCTTGGTGCTTATCCCCCTTGCAATACTCGCGGGGAGAGCTTTGGCATACCGCCAATTTGTTGGTAAATCTTGGGTCGAGGCATTGATTATGGTGCCCTTAGTGTTACCACCGACTGTGATTGGTTATTACTTGCTGGTGGGGCTGGGTAGTCAGAGTTGGCTCGGGCAATGGATAGAACAACTGACGGGCCAGCAACTGGTGTTTCATTTTTCAGGTCTGGTTATCGCTTCTGTGTTAGTGAATATTCCCTTTGCGGTGCAGCCTATCCAGCGGGCCTTTGAAGCTATACCGAATGATGTCCGCGACGCCGCGGCGTGTTGCGGCATGAGTCGACTTAAAATTCTGCTTAAGATTGAATTACCTATGGTGTGGCCGGGTGTGCTAACCGCGCTGGTGTTGTGTTTCTCCCATGTGCTCGGCGAGTTTGGTGTCGTGCTGATGATGGGCGGCAATATCGCTGGTGAGACTAAAACAATTTCGATTTCTATCTACGATAGCGTGCAAGCCTTTGATTTTAATGCCGCTGGCACTATGTCATTAGTCTTATTGCTGTTTGCCGTGACTGCGTTAGCACTCACCACCAGTTTATCACGGCGTTTAGGAGGTCAGCGTGGCGCAAATCATCGCTGATCTGCAGTGTCAGATCCAAAACCACAAACACATTAAACTCAATGCTGATTTTCGCTGCAAGGCGGGTGAAGTGCTTGCTGTGGTAGGGCCATCTGGCGGTGGCAAAACGACCTTGCTACGGATGATCGCAGGGTTAAATCACCCCGATGCGGGCCAAATTTATTTTGGCGATCAGCCTTGGTTTGATGATAAAGCGCGCATCGCCTTAAGCCCGCAGCAACGCCATATCGGTTATATGCCGCAGCATTTTGGCTTATTTCCGAATCTCACTGCCTTAGAGAATGTAGTCGCTGGGCTTGATCATATCCCCAAATCTGAGCGTATTGTGCGCGCTAAAGATTGGCTTGAGCGAGTCAACCTACAAGGTTTACCTGATAGATTGCCGGCGCATTTATCTGGCGGTCAGCGTCAGCGTGTTGCGCTTGCCCGTGCACTTGCCCGCGAACCTTCAGTGTTATTACTCGATGAGCCTTTCTCGGCAGTTGATCGGGAAACCCGCGAGCGTTTATATCTCGAACTGGCGCGCCTCAAAGAGCAGTTACTCTGCCCAGTAATTATGGTTACTCACGACTTAAATGAAGCTTTGTTGCTGGCTGATTCGATGATTTTGATCAGCCAAGGGAAGATGCTACAGCAGGGCGCACCTTTTGAAGTGTTGTCGCGGCCCCGCAATGAAGCGGTGGCGCGGCAGATGGGGCTAAGGAATATTTTCGACGGTGAAGTGGTGTTTCAAGACAGCACAAAAGACCTCACTTGGCTTAAGTTTGGCGAACAGTTAATTGCCTGCGACTATGGCAAAGACCGCACCGTTGGCAGCAAAGTGCGTTGGGTGATCCCCAACCAAGGCATTCGCTTTAACTCGATATCTAACGGACGTTTATGCCGCAGTTTTAATAAGTTAGATGTCACTATCGACGCTATGTTGGTGATGGGGGAATCGGTCCGGCTTATCTGCTATGTCACAGGTACTCAGTTACAACTTAACACCGAAGTCTCGCTGCATTTTGCCCAAAAGCTTGCACTCACGAAAGGAATGCAAACCACAGTGGCACTCAAATCCGAACAAATTCATATTTTGGAATCCCCCAGATGATCAAAGCTTAATCTTGTTTCCATCGGTGTTTCAGCTGGTATTAGGTAGACTTAACAGATTAGCCACAAGATGATTGAGTGTTTGGCTTAAAAGCTAATAACTTAGGTGATGTTCAAAGGTTTTTTGATCCATTTATGACCCAACCTGAGTGAAGGCTAATGCAATGTGGTGCTGTATCCAGTGGTAGATTATGGGGGATTAGCTTGGAATCGTGCCCAGGGACAATTGGTCCCATCGACTTCTAACTGATTGTCTCATAAGATACAAACTTAGCTGATTTATATGGAGGAGCCATGAGACTATGGTTGCTAGGATTCATGTTGGTATCTGGCGTCGCAACTGCGGCTCAGAGCATGTATTCGATGTTTGCGGGTGGAGACTATGTACCGCCGCTGAGCGTTATGCAGCAGATCGAAAAAGGGTTCTCCGGCGTGATTGCCGAATTTAATATGGAAGAGCAAGAGGGTGAATTAGTCTACCAATTTGAGTTGATTAATCCCTTGGCCAATTCTATAACGCGGTTTGAATATCGTGCCCGTGATGGTAAGTTGCTGAAACAAAAGGCGAGCAAAGTGAGCTCGGATGATCTCGGTGAGGTTGAGGCGACACGTTTGATTGCGGCAAAAGATCAAACCTTTTCAGGCTTAATCGCTAAGGCCACTAAAGATCATAAAGCCTTCTTAACCGAGGCAAAGTTAGATCACGACTTAGGTATCAGTTATTTAGAGCTTAAGCTGCTAGACGATACGGGTAAGTTTAAATTGGCTTTTGATGTCGAAAATTTACGCCCGTTACCTTTACTCAAGTGGGATTGAAACATCTAAGTCAATCGAGTGCTCAAACGAGTATTTAGGATTGAGGAGCGCAACATACAGATGAAAATACTTTTAGTTGAAGATGATGCGACGACGATTGATTACATCGTCAAAGGATTTCTTGAGCAGGGCCACAATATCGAAACGGCGAGCGATGGCCACCAAGGACTGTCACTCGCCACAAGTAGTCAGTACGATCTCGTGATCCTCGACCGCATGTTACCCCAGCTCGATGGCTTGAAATTATTGGCCGCCTTAAGGGCAACGGGCAATCAAACCCCAGTGCTGATTTTATCTGCCTTAGCGCACGTTGATGAGCGAGTGAAAGGCTTGCGCGCGGGCGGCGACGACTATATGACTAAGCCGTTTGCCTTCTCTGAGTTATTAGTACGCGCCGAAAAACTCATGCACCGTGGCCAATCTGTGCCTGTCACCACAGATCTCGTTGTCGGTGGCTTGAAGATGGAGTTACTGACCCGTAATGTGACCTTAGACGGGCAAGAGTTGATGCTGCAGCCGAAAGAGTTCCAGTTACTTAAGTATCTAATGGAACATGCGAATCAAGTGATTAGCCGCACCTTGTTGTTCGAAGCAGTGTGGGATTATCACTTCGACCCACGCACGAACGTTATCGATGTGCATATCGCAAAATTACGCCGTAAGTTTGAAGAGTTAGGCCATGGCGAGCTTATCGAAACCGTGAGGGGAGCGGGTTATCGCTTACGACAAAGGCATTAAGCCTTACCAAAGCAGCGCCTGGCGCATCACAATCGTCTTTTCGACCTTAGTGACGGTGATCATTGGGGCGCTGCTATTTGCCCTCTATCGACAGTTGATCATCGAGCAACAGTATCAAGTGACTCAATATTTAGAGTCAGAGACCCAGCGTTATCAGCAACTTGCCCTAACAGTTGACCGCCGTAGTTTTGCCGCTCAAATCCGCGCCGCCGATCCACAAACCGCCCTGATTGCTTGGCGTAATAGCTACGATATGGTCGGTGCCTTGAGCTTTATGCCCGAAGGCATGCCCATGCTGCCGCAAACGCGGGATTTCCCCATCTTAACCGGTGGCCCAGATAAGCTGCATATTCTTACCGGTGGTCTGGTGATGACACGCTACGGCCCAGTGTTGATTGCGACCCGTACCGATAACTTAGCGACGTTAATCGATAAGTTTATCAGCGCTGCGGCGACTGCCGTGATGCTTACGATAGTGTTGACCTTAGCGCTCGGCTATCTGTTTTCTAAGGCGATTTTACGTCGATTAGTGCAATACAACCGCTTGAGTGAACAGATTGAACGCGGCCACTATGACACCCGCTTGCCCTTGAGTTGGCGTCAGGATGAGTTTGATATGTTGGCGCTGCAGTTTAATAATGTGCTGGATATCCTCGAAAATAATCTGATGGCAGTGCGCGGCGCGACCGATAATATCGCCCATGATTTACGTACTCCACTGTCACATATCCGCATTGGTCTCGAAGAGCTGGCGAGTAAACCCAGCGATGAGATTAGCGAAGGTTGCGCGATTTTGACCGAGGAGCTCGACCATTGTTTAGCGACATTTGATGCCATGTTGTCACTCACGCGTATCGAAGAAGGTCAGCAGACGCTCGATTTACAGGAGTTAAGCCTAGCGCAACTGTGTACCGATTTGTTGGACATGGCCGATGCCGTGGCAGAATCCAATGAGCAAACCTTGAGTTTGTCGCTGTTGGCTGACCATAAGGTATTTGGTGATAAATACTTATTATTCCAAGCTTTATATAATCTCGTCGATAACGCGATGAAGTATTCTGGCCAAGGTGCGCGGATTGAAATTATCCAATCAGGCCCTCAAATTCAGATCCGCGATAATGGCCCCGGTATTCCCGACGACAGTAAAGAAAGAGTGTTCGAACGCTTAGTGCGCCTCGACCCTAGTCGGCATTTACAGGGTACAGGTTTAGGATTATCTATGGTCAAAGCGATTCTCTCACGGCACAATGCCAAAATTAATCTCACGGATAATCATCCCGGCTTAGTGGTCACTATTAAGTTTTAAGTCGATGATCCGCATTACAGCGTCGAGAACTCCATGTATCGAATCATAGCCGATGAGGCTGACTTCCTTGTTATCTCCAAATCAGCCAAAGTGCATTTCCACAGTCAGGACGGAACAGCGGGCGTGGTGGCGCAGGCTGAGCAAGATTTAGGGATTAAGCTTTTTGCCGTGCATAGATTAGACACACCCACGTCCGGTCTGTTGATTCTGGCCAAGAGCGCCGTCGCCGCTAAGCAATTTACTGAGCTATTTACCGCCCATAAAGTGCAGAAATATTATCTCGCCCTCGCTAAAGGCAAGCCGAAGAAGAAGCAAGGCTGGGTGATTGGTGACATGGCAAAGTCGCGGCGTAGCATGTTTAAACTGCTGCGCACTAAAGAGAATCCAGCGATTACGCAGTTTTTTTCATTAAGTGTCAGCGAGGGATTACGTTTATATTTACTGAAACCCCATTCGGGTAAAACCCATCAATTAAGAGTCGCCTTAGCAAGCTTAGGTGTGCCGATTTTAGGCGATGATTTATACGGTGGCATGGCGGCGGATCGTTGTTATCTGCATGCCTACTGTCTGCATTTTCGCTATGGCGATGAAGCGACTGGCTGGCGTGATTACGCGTATAGGGATGTGCCGACTCAAGGTGAACATTTTGCCGCTGAAGGTGTGATTGAGGCGCTGGTTGAATGGCGTGAACCCGACACTTTGGCTTGGCCGGCGAAAGGGGATTAATACTAGTCGCGTTATTTTTGCGTAAGGCTAGCAAGATTTTGCGAAAGCCTAGCAAGCTTGGCAAATACGGTCTCGGCCTTCGGATTTGGCGCGGTACATGGCTTGGTCCGCTTGAATGAGTAGCTTGTCGGGCTGGCATCCTTGATAGATAGTGGCGTAACCTAAACTGGCATGGATTTTTATCGTAACACCTTGCCAGATAAATGAATTGTCCTTAAGTACTTGATGCAATTTCTCGGCAACGGCTCTGGCGGCGGGTGCATCGGTCGCGGGCAAAATCACCAGAAACTCCTCACCACCGTGACGACATAGGGCATCATTTTCTCGTAATACCGATCCAAACAGTCTCGCCGCCGTCAGCAGGGCGAGATCACCCGCATCGTGACCGTATTGATCGTTAATCTCTTTAAAATGGTCAAGATCCAATAAAATCATACTGTAAGGCACACTATCCCTTAGCCAGCGTTGATGGATATTGTTGAGAAACTTATGCATAGCCCGCCGATTCCACAGGCCTGTGAGTTGATCCCGTTCCGCTAACATACGGATTTTGCTGACGAGTCGTGTCATGGCATTACCTATCATCACGATATTGATCAATAGGGTTAGAAATACATAAAACCACAGCACAGGTATCGCTTCGTGCGTGTGCATGGCGATAAACATCGGACTTTCTTCTGGGGAAAGCAGGGCAATAAAGATCCGAATGGTAAAAATACCCACCATAGCGACTAAAGGCATGACCATAGCGATGGCGACTCGATTCCCCGTATCGCGTTTAATGGCCTGATAGTTATCCCGCGTTAGCATGGTAAAAATCAGCGCGGCGCAGGCGGAGAAAGCAACGGCTAAGGTGCGTTCGGAGCTGAAGTTGGGGGGAACCGAGATCATCACACTGGCCGTGATTGCCAAGAGAATAAGATCGGATTTAACGCTGGGACTCAGCCTGAAAAGTGCCTTAGTACCCCAGCGTAATAGGATAAATCCAAACAAAATCGCCATATCGGAGCAGAACCAAAAAAGGTAACTTGAGGCTTCTGAGCGTTGGCTGTTGAGTATGATGCCAAGGAGGACGAACAAGTTCGCCAGAGAAAATCGCATACTGGCCTGAGTGGCAATCTGTAAGGGTTTAGCAATGAGTCCCCATGCCACGGCTGCGGTGCTGGCCAGTAGGCAAATAAATTTGATGAGTAATAGGGCTTGGGGATCAAATATCATTCTTTTACTTCATATTTTTCTTTAACTATAGATGCTTTTAGGCATTTTCGGTTGAAGTTTATAGGATATCTTAATCTGTATTTATCGGCAGGAGGTGGGCTGTATCCTCTTTTGAATTCATGGCGATATTAAGTGCCTTTATTTAGAGAATAACTTGGGTTATTTGCTGTCTTGTAAGCTAAAATGTTTGCAAATTCTGAGTCTTCCTGCGAAGTTAGACCCTGTTGATTCGCCTACAATCTCCGTTTTAAGGATGCCCTGTTATGGATACAAATAAATTACTCTTAGTCATTATTGCGATTCTATTGCCTCCTGTTGCCGTATTTTTGAAGGCAGGAGCGGGTAAAGATCTGCTGATAAACATAGTGTTGTGTTTACTGTTCTGGTTCCCCGGTTTATTACATGCACTCTGGGTCGTGACCAAGGCATAATTTGCTTTCTTCCACACAATAAAAAGCGCAATTTAATTGCGCTTTTTTTATGCTT
>NZ_JAUOET010000027.1:0-58143 GCF_031932075.1 Shewanella sp. SP1S2-4 | reverse complement strand
TCTCGGGGAACTGCAAGAACGGGTCAACACTTAAGAAGCGGCCGACATTGAAGTCGTAAATCCGACCGTTCATATGAATTAACTGCTGCTCATTCAAATGCTCGTGGTCGGTGTAACCTTTGGTAACCCCTTGCCAGGCTGTCAGTAAGGCATTGCCTGCGGCAATATCCCGTGGCCGGCCGAACACATCATAACCCCGGTATTGCAGAACAGCGCCCGTTTGCCCATCGATTAAGGTATCGACACTGCCTAAGTGGTCCCTTAATACGTGCTGGAATGGTGATTGATTGCCTAAGCACCCTACATGGGCTTTCATCTTGATGGTGTGGTCACCGATGTAAGTCTTATCGATGGTGGCACTGCTGCTCACCTCACGTTCAAAACTGCCCACATAGTAGGTAGTCGTGATGCTGCTACCTTGCTGCTTAACCTGTTTATAGCGCTGACCATTCGCATCATAACTAAAGGTACTGGTGGTGCCATTACGCACCACAGTTAAGGGTTTGTTTTGGTCATCGTAAGTTAAGGTCGCCCCATCGCCAATTAACCGATTACCATTGTTATCATAAGTAAAGTTGTAGGTTGTACCGCCGCGAATAAACTGTCTTATCGCGTTGGGGCCTGCATTACCCCCTAAACCTTTACCCACATTGCCATACAGATAACCGCTGCCGTAATCATCTTTGACCAGAATATTCCCCGCGGCATCATAGTCAATATCTTTTTAGCTAAACGAGCAGCGAGGGGGTTAGTTAAGATTGGCATTGTTGCACCAGTGACCGTTGGCGGCATGGCCGCTCTTTCACATCCATGTGAACGCGGCATTTACACTTCGGTGTGCTACAGATGTCGCCGTCGAGCCTATATGGATATATTCACGGCGTGTCACTGGGGAAGCAATGTCAATTAATGCGTAATGCGCGTAGCTCAACTGTCTTGCTTTGGGGCATAAGAGAGTTAACTGCAGATGGCTGCTATTGGCTGAAACCAGAAGGTCTAATGCAGATTTTCCATCCGTAATTATCTTCGTTTTTTTAGTTTACGCTGTAACCAGTGCCGTTTTAAGCGCTGTGGTTTCCTGTGGTGTTAGTTGCCGCATTTGACCTTCTTGTAACTCACCAGATGCTAATTCGCGTAAATTCAGCGCCATTATGGCGACGCGCTCAAGATCGATAACGCGATATCCGAGTGCCTTGGCCATACGCCGAATTTGGCGATTTAGTCCCTGAGTTAGCACGATTTCAAAGCTGTCCGAACTGAGGCGGCGGACTTGGCAGGGCAAGGTTTGCACATCTTTATAACGCACTCCACTGGCCATTTGTTCAACAAACTCATCAGTGAATGGCCTATCGAGGCGCACATGGTAGGTTTTACTGTGGGCAAAACTGGGGTGCATGAGTTTATGGGTTAGCTCACCATCATTAGTTAACAGCAGTAGGCCGCGGGAATCTTTATCGAGCCTGCCGACGGGATAGAGTCTTGGCGCTTTGGGGAGCAAGTGTACAAGACTCGTTTCATCCTGCTCCAGCAGGCGGCAATCCGTGCCTACGGCTTTGTTAAATGCCCAGTAGGCGAGGGTTTCGGTTTGAGTGATAGGTGCGCCATCAAGCTCAATACGGTCGAGGCAGTTTAATAATTCGTCCAAACGGATGGGATCTGTGTGGCGGGCGATATGGCCATTGAGTGTGATGCGCCCGGCCTCAATTAAACGGCAGGCTTCACGGCGTGAGCCTATGCCACACTGGGCGAGGTATTTTGCTAAGCGCATGGATTACCCTAAAGTATTTGGCGTTCTTGGGCGCGATGATACAGTATTTTTGATAGGCGCCGCATTGCAAAGGCTAGGCTTAAACACCAAATGATACTCAAGTTAGTTTGGAGCCACATATTGGCTGAAACAGTACAAAAGTGTGTTTGGGGCACACAGGGAGGGAAATCCAATATTGTCCAATCTAATTGCAGGGTTAAACTCACGGCACTACAAAAGCTTATCAGACTTAAATAGAACAGTGGCTTTGGGCAAATAAACCGAGGCACTATTCCCGCTATAATCACAAGGCTGTGTAAGATGAGGGTGCTTAATAGATAACTCGTTGAAACTATTCTGTGTATGCTCAAAAAATTAATGGGGAATATTCCCATCAAAATCACAGAGATTCCTACCCAGGCACCTGTTAGTGCTATCCATTGGCTAAACGTATCTAGTTTTAGTAAGTAGAGTCCAGCCATTGAAATAAGTATGCAAAGCCCTGCGGCTAATAAGCTTAAATTAAACACATAAGCGAGAGGTGAGTTGATATAGTTACCTAAAAAATCAGCGCGTATTTGTAAGACTTGAACTCCAACGTTTTGATATTCAGCATAAATAGCAATTAAAACTCCAGAAGTACTAATAAAGGCTGCGCCTACAATCAACCATGTAATAAGACGATGTAGATCGTATTGACTTGGTTCTTGGTGATAAAGAGGATTCATGGAGACTAAAACATACTGATGGGAAATGACCACACTGAATGCGGTAACTTGCCTGAATTGTTTAATGAAGGCAAGCGAGTTTATGCTTTGTTGCCAAAAGAGAGCTTTAAAATGATCAGGAACGCCTAGTGCGTTCCTGATCATAAAGGTTAGATTTTACTCGTACGACTCAAACACATTGTTTAGTGTCGTTTGCGGAAAATCACAATCGCAACGGCCACGACGGCTAAAATCATACAGTACCAAGCGTGTGATACCGCAGCCAATGGGGTGATGCTAAAGGTCGAGGCGATCAGCAAGGCTTGTGCGCCATACGGGATCAAACCTTGGATAATACAGGCGAAAATATCGAGGACGCTGGCGGCACGTTTTGGGCTCACGCCATGTTTCTCGGCTAAGTCTTTGGCAATATCACCGGTCACAACAATAGAAACCGTATTGTTGGCCACACAAGTGTTAGTCACTGCGACTATGCCAGCCATACCCAGTTCTGCGGCGCGGCATGAGGCTTCACCTTGTGCCTTTGAAAAACGCGTGATCAGCTTTTCAATCTGTTTGCTCACAAAGGCGAGACCACCTTGTTGCTGCATAAGTGCCGCTAAACCACCGACCAGCATAGACAGAATGAAAATCTCCTGCATATTGCTAAAGCCAGCATAAATATCTTTACCAAATTGGATTACGCCGTAATCCATGGTAAACAGACCCGTAGCGCCCGCTAATAAGATACCTAAGGTCAAGACCACAAATACGTTCAGACCCGCCACAGCTAAGATCAAAATGGTCAGATAAGGAATGACCTTAATGAGATCTATGTTCTGCGACGCTAATTCTGCTTGGCCTTGGCCTGCAAATACAAAGGCAATCAAGGTTAGCAGTGATGCGGGAATAGCGAAAATCAGGTTTTCACGGAATTTATCTTTCATATCACAGCCTTGAGTGCGCGTAGCTGCAATCGTGGTATCGGAAATAATCGATAAGTTGTCACCGAATAGGGCGCCAGACATCACAGCACCTGCCATCAGGGCATAGTCGATTTGCGCTTGGTCGGCCACGCCGAGGGCGATGGGTGCGACAGCAGCTATGGTGCCCATTGAGGTTCCCATGGCTGTTGCGATAAAGGCCGCAATCACGAAGAAACCGGGTAACAACAAGTTTGATGGGATCAGTGATAAACCCAGAGCAACAGTGGCATCGACACCGCCTGTGGCTTTAGCGACCGCTGCGAAGGCGCCTGCTAATAAATAAATCAAACACATAGCAATAATGTTGCTGTGACCAATACCGCCAATGAAGGTATCAATCGATTGATTCAATTTCTGTTTTGATAAAATCAACGCCAGAATAATCGCAGGTAAAATGGCGATAACACTCGGTAATTGATAGAAGGCGAAGTCGACACCTTGGCTTTGGAAATACACACCCGCGCCAATGAAAAGACCAAGGAAAACAAATAATGGCAACAGGGCAATGAAAGATGCCGGGCTGTGCTGTGTTGCTGGTGTTGGATTGCTCAAATGTTATCTCTCTTTCGCTTAGAGTTCTTTCCGCAGGTTCCTTAGCAGTCAAACTCGCTTAAATTTAGTGTCACTTCGGCATCGTATCCTAGCAACTTGAGGCAAAGCATATTTGATCCCCGCCAACCTGTCAATTTAGACGTCTAGATGTTTTTACTTCCGTTGTGATCGCTAGGTTATTAATAGGTTGTATAAGATGAAGCTCAGTCTACATTTGAATTTATAATCAATGTTTTATCAGTTTGCATTCAGGTTAAGTTAGCGGGTTTTTATCTGATTTAGAGTGTATTGCAACAGAATGGAATAGCGTGAAATTTAAGCTAATGACTGGTGTGATGGAGTAAGCTGGCTATTTATCGCCCCATTGAGCTTGAGTTGTTGATGGGTAAGTCAGCATAAATAACGTAAATGATGAGTGGCATTAATCAATAGGGCTCATTTGAGGACGTATTGACTGAGTTCGCTTGTGTAGCTTTGCTATAGCAATTGCACGTCAAATAACTTTAACAAAGCCTTAATAAGCAATCTATTGTTTTTAAATGTAAAACGGTGTTAACCATCTAAAATCCCCATAAAAAATAATGATAACAATTTGTATTGAAGTAGAGACTTTAATAGAATCCGCACAAATTATGTTAATTACTCTTAGTGCTTTGTTTAAATTTAACGGGATGAAGTGTTTATTGCTGATCCCTCAGATCTTCCTACTACAGTGGGTTTTATCATGATACGTCGCGCTAAGCCATTACTCGGAACACTGGTGGAAATTGCCGCCGAGTCACTGCCAGATCAAGGCGGTGTGATCCCACTTGGGGATAAAACCTTAGAAGCCGCGATCACAGCGGCTTTTTCGCGTGTGGCGCATATTGGGCGGTTGCTGAGTTTTCATCAGCAGGACAGTGAGTTAAATCAGTTAAATCGCCAGCCGGGAACATGGATTAGTGTAAGCCAAGACAGTTTACGGGTGCTCAAGTTAGCTAAGTGGCTAGGCAAGGCGAGTAATAATTTGTTCAATTGTACTGTCGGCGGGGAAATGATGTCCCGCGGCGCTTTGCCTGCTTATCTTGGTATGCCTTTACTGTTGCAAGGCGAGTGGCAGGATATTGAAATAAAAGGCAATCAAGTGCGATTAGCTAGACCACTCATTTTAACCTTAGATGGTATAGCCAAAGGTTATGCGGTCGATATGGCGGTGAGTGAGTTGCGCCGCGCGGGCGTTGGCGGTGGTTGGGTCAATGCCGGTGGGGATTTAAAAGTCTTTGGCAGTGCCTCTTTAAATGTACTCTGCCGCGGCCAAAAGGGATTGAGCCAAAAGATCTGCGTGAGCAATATGGCGCTGGCAAGCTCGCGAGTATCACAAACTTTAAGCCATGATTATCCGGCGTTATTACTGCCAACGGGCAATGTTACTGATGTAAATGTCGATACTGAAACTGAGCGCATTGTCAGTGTGAGTGCGCCCTTTGCTTGGCGTGCCGATGCCTTGACTAAGGTTGCGGGTTACTTAAGTTCTGACTCCGTCACTGATAGAATTGCCCACTTAGGTGGTCGATTAGTCAGTTTTGAGTGATGTATCTTTTGGCTGTTTTACAGCTTTTGCAGATGATTGAATTAGAAATTCAATCATTACTGTGAATTAACATTAAACAGTTAGTACTGTTATTCGCACTTTAACGGGTGAATCGATACAACTTGGGTTCAGTATCGTTACCGTTATTTGCAATTTGCATACGGCAGTGGAGCTTTTATTATCTTCAGGCTTTGTTTTGCAGGATTCCTATTAAATTGTTTCTATTAAAAAGAGTGCCTTTATTGGGCACTCTTTTCGTTTCAATAGCTTATCGCTAACCATTTATCTTAAGCGACTTTAAATCGCGCCACTTCTTTTTGTAGATTGTTGCAAATAGCCTTAGTGTTGACGACGATTTGCTGAGTCTCTTGAATGACTAAGTTGCAGTATCTTGTTTTATCGGATAATTCAGTCAAGTTACGGTTAATTTCTTCGGTTACATGGGTTTGCTCTTCGGTCGCCGTTGCCGTTTGAGTGGACATCTCGCTGACCTTAGAGGTGGAGTTTAGGATTTCATCCAATGCATCTTGGGTTTGGCTGGCGAGGGTGACGGTTGATGTGGTCAGGCTGGCGCCCGATTCAATGCTTTTAACCGCGTCATTTACGCCGCGTTGTAACTCTTCAATCATACGCTGAATATCTTGGGTCGAGGTTTCGGTGCGACTCGCTAGTGTACGCACTTCGTCGGCGACCACGGCAAAGCCGCGGCCCTGTTCACCAGCGCGCGCCGCTTCAATTGCTGCGTTAAGGGCGAGCAGGTTAGTTTGCTCGGCAATAGAGCGGATCACATCGAGCACTGAGGCAATATTGGCTGAATTGACTGAGAGCTTTTCGATAACCGTTACGGCATTCTTAACCGATTCAGACAGTTGCTGAATATGATTAACGGACTGGGCGAGGATATTTTTACCTTCCACCGTTTGGTCGTTCACCTTAGTGATTTCGGTTGCCGTGTGCAGGGCATTGCTGGCGACTTCTCTTACGGCCGCACTCATTTCATTGACTGCTGTGACTATGGTATCGACAAACTGCTCTTGTTCATGGCTGATGTTGATTGTGGTGGTGGACTTAGTCGCAAGGCTTTCAACGGTTTGGCTTACATCCTTGGTTTGACCAATAATCGAGATCACCATCTGCTGCAGTTGTTCCACAAACAAGTTAAAGGCCTCGGCAAGCTCACCGATTTCATCCTGACGTTTGATGGGGATCCGCTGAGTTAAGTTACCGTCACCATCAACAATGTCATTGATCCTGCTGGTGATATCTTTAATCGCGTTAACGATGATTTTAGGGCCAAAGTAGGCAATCAACAGGGCGACTATGGCCACTAAGCTGGCTATGGTGAGGGATATTTGGGTTTGGGTGGTTGCCTGTTCAGTTGCTTGTAAGTCTAGCTCTTTTACGCGGTTATCGGCCGCTTCCCCCGCCGCATTGTAGATGCTTCTTAAAGCTTTAAATTCTTGCTTGGATTTGGTCTCGTGAAGCTGTTTCGCCCGTTCAAAGTCATTACTTTTGACGGCATTAATGACTTCAGATGAGGCTTGATACCAAAGGGAAAATTGCGCTTCAAAGCCATTGGTGGATTGCAGTACCAGCAGATGGTCTTTAAGGATTTTTTTAAACTCGCCCATTCGGTCACGGGCTTGGTCGACGTTTTCTTGCCAGTTATCAATCTCACTCTTGCGATTCTCGGCTGATAATTCTTCCCTTAATAACACTTCTTCACTGAGCTGTGCTTGGTAAAGATCGCGGTCTGCATTGAGAATTGCCGAAATCGCAGGATTAAATAACTGACTGAACTCTTGCATCTGTTTTACCGTCGCACGGCTTTGCATGGCGTCGGTGACGGCCATAACAATGAGCGCAGTCGCCATAATGGCAAACATCAGTGAAAACTTAACGCGAATACTGTTAAACATAGGAGTATCTCCATTAATAACCTAATAAATAGCTTAGCCGTTATTTATAGAATTGCTTTTACATGCAGTAAATTGCGATGGGATTCTGGGCGAAGTTTTGTGCCCATAGAAAGAAGATGAATAGCCCCGACTGTGCAGCCAGGGCTTAGGTGTTTAGCTTAAATTATTCGGGGCAAGCTAAGGTGGAGATGGCTTTTGGCTTAGGTTTTATCTGCACTAGCATGACGCCAATAATGACCATAGAGCCGCCAATGTAATGATAAATGGCCAAGGTTTCATCTAGGATAATGGCCGCCAGTATCGCCGCAATAATCGGCATTAAATTAAAGAACACGCTGGTGCGATCGGCGCCGAGTTTGCTGATGCCATTGATCCAAGCCCACGGCGCGAGCAGCGAGGCCGCAATTGCAGCATACAGTATTAGTGGTGCCGATTGTGTGCTAATTGCCATACTCGGGCTACTGAACAGCAGTGGTGTCAGCATAAATACGGCTATGAGTCCTTGAATATAAACCGATTCCCAAGTGGGCAGTGGTAATTGCCAGCGTTTTAGTAATACACCATAGAGTGCATACACAAAGGCGCTGAACAGCAATAACAAGTCACCTTGGGTGACGCCGATGGCAAGATTCATCATATCGCCGTGACTTAACATAAAAATTAAGCCAACGAGCGAGATCAGTGTGCCACCAAAGGCTAACGGCGACAGCTTCTGTTTGAGTAAGGGAACGGCTAAAAACAGGCTGATCATAGGCACGAGTGAGGTGATCAATGCCATATTCGTCGCCGTGGTGGTGGCCGCGGCAAAATAGGCCAGACTCTGGTTGAGCACCATACCTAGCATGGCCAAAGTCGCGAACTTAGGTAACAGCGGCAAGATCACTCGGCGCTTTTGCCACACGCGATCCGCGACAAAGGGCGTTAATAGCAACATTGCAAAAAACCAACGGTAAAACGCTATGGCTTCAGGATCGATAATCCCAAATGAGAGTTTATTAACTATCGAGTTACCCGCCCAAATGAAAACGGCTAATAGGGGAAACAAATACAACATGATCTTGCCTTTCGATAATGGTTTACGTGGCTGGACATGAGTGAATAGGCATAAGCGACTGAGTCTACATGGCTAAAGCTGAGTAACTCATAATGAGACTCTGCTTACTACGTATTACTTATACATCCAGATAATCATTGCAGGCAATTATCCATGGTCGGTTATGATATAGATATCGCTTATCAGACAAGGTCAGTTCCTCGGCGGACAGAGTGCTATGGGATGGCAAAATCGCTTGAGCGCGATTAAACCAGTGCGATTAAATCTGGATTGCTTGAGTGCTATTAACCAGTTGAGTGCTATTGAATCAGAGAGTGTATTGAGCTAGAAGGCTTTAAGGACAGACAAATGCGTACGGTTTATCATCCCCTTACGGCAGAGCAAGAGCCAGTTACGGATATTTTCTTTAACTATGAAGCTTTCTTGCCAAATACGGTAACGCCAAAACATCAACATGTTTGGGGACAACTACAGTTAATCAGCGGTGGAATTATGGAATTACATGCTGCAGGGCAACGGTTTTTATCGCCATCGCAATATGCAATTTGGGTTCCTGCGGGGATAGAGCATGAAAGTTTCACTCGGCGTAGTATCCATTATTGTTCGATGAATATCGTTGCCGAGCGGGCTGCGGCGTTTCCCCTAGAGACCTGTTTGTTAGCTGTGACACCTATTGCCCAATCTATCGTAAACGATCTGCGGGAGCGGCAAGTTAGAGTGGCAAACTCGGCGGCGGATAAACGGCTTGTTGAGGTTTTGCTCGATCAGCTCACTATCGGCCAAGCTCTGCCGCAATTTTTGCCCACAGTCTCAGATAAACTGTTACAGCCGTTGTTGCTGGCACTTGAAGCCGACCCTGCGAGTCCTAAGACCTTTAAATCTTGGGCCAATGAATTACACACTACAGAGCGTACCTTAGCCCGTCGTTGCCAAGAGGCGCTGGGGATGAGTTTTACCGAGTTAAGGCAAAGGCATAAGTTTATCTATTCATTACAATTGCTGCGTCAGGGGCTAGCTATTAAAGAGGTGGCATTAACGCTCGGCTACAACCAAACCTCACCTTATATCGTTATGTTTAAAAAGTATGCCCAGTGTTCGCCGGAGCAGTATCGCCGTCGATTATGATGGCGCATAAGTTTAGTGTGATGGCATATAAGCTTAGTGTGTTGAAAAATGACCTGTTGTTAATTCGAACGCTAGCGGATGTTGTGAGGCGATAAGCGGATAAAACCGAGAAATAAAATAGGGTGCCAAAGCATTTAGCACCCTATTTTCGGCCTATTTAAAGAAAGGATTTAAGGTTTTTTTACATTGATGGATAAATTAGTCGGATGCTTTTTGGCGGTTCCGTTTATCCTGACGCTTCTCTTTTAAGGTTTTCATTGGCGGTTTTTTGTTTTTTTCTTTACTCATAGATATAGACTCCAAAGTGAAGGTCACTATCCGGTTCCGCGCCGCAATTCGGTTCCGATAGTTGGGCTCAATTTTTATTTCAGGCTTAAATTGAGTCGGTTTATTTATAAAGGACACATAAAACGTAATTTAACGATGAGGTGCCGAACCTAAACCTCTTAACCCCTTTGCTTTTTTTACCTTAAAGCGCTGCCATGACTTAGTGTAAATAGTGGCAAAAGGCGTTAATTTCAGTGTTAAATTAATTTAATGCCTGTCTTTAATAAATAACGCGGCCAGTTAATGACTTCAAAATAACATTCCTTCTTATCCTATTATGTTGAAAGTACCGCTAGAAGCCGCCGCTAATAGCGAGTTGAAGTATGTTGTCACGGAGTAGAACACACTATATCTTTAATTACGCCATCTAAAATGGCTTAACACTTGAGTAGATTCAGTCAACATAAATCACTAAAAGCCATTAGAAATAACGCTGCTTAAATCAGCTGGCTACTTAGCTTTTTTAGGTTTTTTCGCTAGACTGACATCTTTAATCATAAACAGCACTGGCTTGCCTAAAATACTCACTTCAGCCAACTCGCCCTTTGACCGCCCAAGTAGGCTAACGCCTAAATCGGATATAACAGAGAAGCGTCCTGCACTGGGTTTATGCTTTGGTGGATACACGAGCTCAATTTGATACTCCTGTTGATCCTGCAGATTAACTAAGCGGACCTCCCGCCCCACAGTCACTTTATCACTCGCCACATCATGCTTGAGCTGCTCAAGTTTGCTAATCACGCCTGCCAAAGCAGTTGGGCGCAGGGAGGCATTAAAACTGTTCTGTAAATAATAGGTTTCGGTTTTTAGTATAAAATTCTGAAATAAACCGCTAAAAAAGGAATATGCCATTTCCGCCTCTGAAATAACCAAGTAAAAGTGCAAGCAAAGAATTTAAAAAAGAGGAATAACTGGATTCAGTGCTTATTTAACAAGAGTATTAAAGTTCTGCCGAGCGCGAATGACGCTCGGCTTAGACTGGGAATTTGAGTGAGAAGCGGAATGATTTAGCCAAGCAGCAGGTTAAACTAAGAGTGCTCGCTAATACATGGGGAAATAGTGATGAAAATGCAGTGCTAAACATAGTTTTACATCTCCAGTCAAAAGTGTGTTATGGGTTGCTTTTTTAAGCGCTCAATATGGCAAATAATGTAAAGTGCTAACTAAGTAAAGTGCTAATTAAATAATTCATGTTTACTTGGTTGATACCATAGGCCAAGTGAAAAAATAATGCAAGCCCAACCAGGTTCATATTGCTGAATATACTTATCTACAGAAATATTCATTTAACACTAAATTAACTTTGTTGGTGTTGATGCCAATCTTAGTCAATTTAATCCTAGCACGCGTAAAATAAATCGAGCACTGATGGGTATAGCGATGAAATACCCATTAAGTAAATAGCGCACTAATTCACTAAAGTTGCTCATTCAAATAAAGTACTCATTCAATAATGTACACTCGAATAATCCCTTAGCTCGGTGATTATAATACTTAAGTATATTTTAACGCTATGCTATGCAAGCTAACTGAATTAAGCCTTAATGTGTGCGTTTAAATGGTAAATATCGGGTATCCACTTAGGTGGTTAATCCCGCGCCTTTCAACAGTATTTTAATGCACATGGAGACGAGGAACACGCAACTGACGCTCGTGCACCAAATGAGCACTAACCAGCCGAGTCGATAGCTGAGGGATTTAGTTGGGGTCGTCATGTTTATCTCCAGCATGTGTAAAGTTATCTAAAGTGAATTAGCGACCTAAGCCAAATTAGCTTAGGTCGCGTTTTGGGAAGCCTCTTTTACCTGAGTCATGGCTAGTGATAGCCTGCATCTTTAGTGACTTTGCCGCGGAACACGTAGTAGCTCCAAAAGGTGTAAACCAAAATCAGCGGGATGATCATCAGCGCGCCGACGAGCATAAAGCTTAAGCTGCTATCGGGCGCGGCCGCCTGCCAAAGGCTGATGTTGGGTGGAATAATGTGTGGCCAGATACTGATCCCGAGTCCACTAAAACCTAAAAAAACCAGGCATAGCGTGAGCATGGATGGCTGATAGTTATCATCGCGGTGCAAGGATTTCATCAAGGCCCAGCCGCAGGCTAATACCAGTATGGGCACTGGGGCAAAGTAGAATAAATTCGGTAAACTAAACCAGCGCAGGGCAATATTGGGCTGCACAAAAGGCGTCCATAAACTGACTAAGCCTATGGTCATAAGCAGGCATAAGGTCAGTGCTCTGCCGAGTTGTTGCATGGTCGTTTTAAGCTCGCCTTGGCATTTTTTCACCAGCCAAGTCGCGCCGAGCAAAGCATAGGCCAGCATAAGGCCAAATCCACAGAAGAGTGAAAAGGGCGATAACCAATCGAAACTTCCACCGCTAAATTGTTGGTTACTCACCGAAATACCTGAGATAAACGCCCCCAGTACTACGCCCTGTGAAAAGGTGGCAGTGATAGAGCCGAACATAAACGCTTTATCCCAGAATGGTTTAGCTTCTGCGCCCGACTTAAATCTAAACTCAAACGCCACGCCGCGAAATATCAGTGCCAGCAACATAATAAGCAGCGGTATGGTCAGCGCTTCGAGCACTATGGCGTAGGCGAGGGGAAAGGCACCGAGCAGGCTAGCGCCGCCGAGCACTAACCAGGTTTCATTACCATCCCAAACGGGGGCGACGGTATTGACCATAATGTCCCTGTCATCCTCGTCGTGGATAAAGGGAAACAGTATGCCGATGCCGAGATCAAAGCCATCCATCACGATATACATCAAGGTGGCAAAAATGATGATCCCGAACCAAATCAAGGGTAGATCGAATTCCATGGTGAGCCCTTAAATATGTTTAAGATTAAATAAGTAAAACTAGATTTATTGACTTTAAAATTAATGGCTTGTTGCTGCGATATCTGGCCCTTTGCGGATGAGTCGCATCATATAGCGATAACCCACACCGAAGATGCCGCAGTAACTGACAATGAAAATCCCTAGGCTGATACTCAGGTGGGTAACGCTATGGGAAGACACGGCATCTTGCGTGCGCATCAACCCTTGGATCACCCATGGTTGGTGCCCAAGTTCGGTGGTAAACCAGCCCGCTAGTGTCGCGAGCAGTCCTGCAGGGCCGAGCACCAGTACAAATCGCAGAAAGTGTTTGTTGCTGTAGAGCTTGCCTTTGCGTCTGAGGTAAGCGCTCCACAGTCCGGCAAAAATCATCAATAGGCCTAAGCCGACCATGACCCTAAAACTCCAAAACACTAACAACACATTGGGTCTGTCTTCCGCGGGATACTCAGTCAAGGCGGGCACTTGTTTGTTTAAATCGTGCTTTAAAATCAGACTCGCCAGCCCTGGAATTTCAAGGCTGAAGTGGTTTTTCTCTGCGTCCATATCAGGAATGGCAAACAAGATCAGCGGTGTGGGTTTATCGCCCTCATTACGCCAATGGCCTTCCATTGCCGCGACTTTTACAGGTTGATATTCAAGGGTATTTAAACCATGAAAATCACCAATCACAGCTTGCAGCGGCGCGACGATTAACGCCATCCACATCGCCATAGACAACATTTTACGAATTGCGGGCGTATCGTTCCCTTTGAGTAAATGCCACGCCGCCGATGCGCCGACAAAGAAAGCCGACGAAATAAACGCCGCCACTGTCATGTGGGCTAAACGATAGGGAAATGACGGGTTAAACACTATCTGAAACCAATCCACAGGAATGACGCGATTGTTTACAATTTCAAAACCTTGGGGCGTCTGCATCCAACTGTTTGAAGCTAAGATCCAGAAGGTCGAGATAATCGTGCCCGTGGCGACCATGCAAGTGGCGAAGAAATGTAGGTTTTTGCCGACCTTCTGCTGACCAAATAGCATGACTCCCAGAAATCCCGCTTCGAGAAAAAACGCGGTAAGCACTTCATAGGTGAGAAGTGGCCCAGTCACACTGCCGGCGAAGGCGGAAAACGCGCTCCAATGGGTACCAAATTGATAGGCCATCACTATGCCAGAGACCACGCCCATGCCGAAGTTAATCGCAAAAATCTTTGACCAAAATTGATAGAGTTGCTGGTACACCTGATTCGCCGTTTTCAGCCATAAGCCTTCTAATACCGCTAGATAAGTGGCGAGGCCGATAGTGATGGCGGGGAAAATAATGTGAAAAGAGATGGTAAAAGCAAATTGGATCCTAGCAAGTACAGTGGCATCAAAATCAAACATAATTTCCTCGAGAGATAAGAGTCTCGTTACAAAGGCATTCATTAATGCTTTGTCCGCTAAGCCCTAAATCGGCTCGACGGTGAAAGCTTGTGCGCCATTAGACCATGGGATAAGCTGGCTATAACAGACACAGAATATATTGATTTAGCTATAACAGATGGCGAAATACGAGCAGTTAGCGCAGGAATTAAAGACACGAATAGCCCAAGGCGTCTGGCAGGCGGGGGACAAGTTGCCGTCGCTGCGCCAAACGGTGGCCGATTCGGGTTTGAGTTTGATGACAGTGCTTAATGCCTATCAGCTATTGGAAAGCCAAGGCGTGATTACGGCGCAGGCAAAATCGGCTTATTTAGTGGCGCCGCAGCCAGAAACCTTTCGCTATCCCGACCGTCAGCGGCAGATTTATCTCTCTGATAAAGTGGATATTAACGAGTTCGTATTCTCTGTTTTGCAGGCGTCAAAACAGGCGGGCATAGTGCCCTTTGGCTCAGGTTTTCCCGATCCCAGTTTATTCCCGCAGCAAGCGTTGGCGCGCTCGTTAGTCAAGGTTACTCGGCACATGTCACCGTCTTTTGCTGCCGATAATTTACCGCCAGGCAATGCGGGGCTGCGTAAGGCGATTTCCCAACGTTATGCCAAATTGGGTATGAGCATTTCACCCGATGAAATCATCATTACCTCGGGCGCCATGGAGGCGCTGAACTTAAGTTTATCGACCCTAACTCAAGCGGGGGATTGGGTAGTCATTGAATCCCCGACCTTTTATGGCGCGATGCAAGCCATTGAGCGGCTTAAGCTTAAGGCGATTGCGGTCGCGACCGATCCACAACAGGGGATTGATCTCGAGGCGCTAGCGGAAGTGTTAAAAACTTACCCAGTAAAAGCCTGCTGGCTGATGAGCCAACATCAAAACCCCTTAGGTTGCAGCTTGTCAGATACTAAAAAACAGGCGCTTTATCAGTTACTAAATGAGCATAAGGTTAGTCTGATTGAAGATGATGTTTATCAAGAGCTTTATGTCGACGCTAGCGCGCCAAGGCCAGTAAAAGCCTTCGATACCGAAGGACGAGTGTTGCACTGTGGCTCATTTTCTAAGTCTTTGATTGCAGGTTATCGTGTCGGCTGGGTGGCGGCGGGGCGCTATGCACCTCAGTTACAACGATTACAGTTAATGTCGACGCTATCGACCAGCGCGCCCATGCAGCTTGCCATCGCCGACTTTATTCAGTCGGCACAATATGAGCGTCATTTGAAGCAGTTACGTAAAAAGTTAGCCGATCGCAAATTGGCCATGTACCAGTTATTGCGCGCGCATCTGCCCGAGTCTGTGGGGGTTAACTTTGCACAAGGCGGCTATTTTCTTTGGTTAGCGCTGCCAGCACACATGGATGCGACACAAATTTATTCTCAGGCGATAGCGCGCGGGATTAGTATTGCTCCCGGCAATCTCTTTAGTAATCAGGTCGAGTTCCGCCATTTTATGCGTTTGAATGCCTCATACGAGTGCTCGCCAGAGATAGTCTCTGCTGCTGTAGTGCTGGCCGAACTTATCCGCAACTATTCGCACTAGCTCATTATGCTAGCTCGTTATGTGAGCCTGTTATGTTAGCCCGCTTTGTTGTTTGAGGTATGGGGACAGAAGTTAAATGCTGAGGTTAAAAAGTTTTAGACTTCCAGATGTCTATCTGTTAGCTTGTTGAACATGCACAAATCTTGTGCAATCCTTTGGGTTCGAACAAGGACAGCACTCTGTTGAAGGAAGGCAAAATGAAGCTTGAATCACTGGCATTACACTACGGTTATGAGTCAGAAGCGACCACAAAAGCGGCCGCGGTACCTATCTATCAAACCACCTCTTATACCTTCGATGATACCCAGCATGGTGCTGATTTATTTGACTTAAAAGTCGCAGGTAACATTTATACGCGGATCATGAATCCTACTACTAGCGTGCTAGAGCAGCGACTCGCAGCTATAGAAGGCGGCATAGGTGCACTGGCCGTGGCATCGGGTATGGCGGCGATTACCTATGCGATTCAAGCCTTGACTCAAGTTGGCGATAATATTGTCAGCACCAGTCAGCTCTATGGCGGCACTTATAATCTGTTTGCCCATACGTTGCCGCGCCAAGGCGTAGAAGTGCGTATGGCGGCCTTCGATGATTTTGAAGGCCTCGATGAGCTGATCGACGACAAAACTAAGGCCTTGTTCTGCGAATCAATTGGTAATCCCGCGGGCAATATTGTCGATTTACAGCGTTTAGCCGAGATTGCCCATAAGCATGGCGTGCCTTTAATTGTCGATAATACGGTCGCAACCCCAGTGTTATGTCGCCCGTTTGAGCATGGCGCCGATATCGTTATCCACTCTTTAACCAAATACATAGGTGGCCATGGCACGACGATTGGCGGGGTGATTATCGATTCTGGCAAGTTTGATTGGGTGGCGAATAAGGAAAGATTTGCCTTGCTTAACCAAGCCGATCCTTCTTATCACGGCGTGGTTTATACCGAAGCCTTTGGTCCTGCGGCATTTATTGGTCGTTGCCGTGTGGTACCGCTGCGTAATACCGGCGCCGCACTGTCACCGCACAGTGCATTTTTACTGTTGCAAGGCCTTGAAACCTTAAGCCTTAGAATGGAGCGCCATTGCTCGAACGCGCTAGCATTAGCCGAATATTTGGTGTTGCATCCGGCGGTGAGTTGGGTGAACTACGGCGCGTTGCCGAGCAGCCCTTATCAGGATAATTGCCACAAGATCACTGGCGGAAAAGCCTCTGGGATCATTAGCTTTGGGATTAAAGCGGCCACGCCTGAAGAGGGTAAAATTGCCGGCGGACGTTTTATCGATGCGCTGCAGATGATCCTGCGTTTAGTGAACATCGGCGATGCGAAATCCTTGGCCTGTCACCCTGCGAGTACCACGCACAGACAGCTCGATGCCGATGAACTGGCACGGGCGGGCGTGTCAGAAGATCTTATCCGTATCTCGGTTGGGATTGAGCATATTGACGACATCATTAATGATGTGGCGCAGGCGCTCGATAAGGCACTGGTGAGCAAGTAGTTCTTATTAAGTAGCCCATATCGAATAGCAGATACCTCATCAATTTATTAAATCATTAACAGTAAAAAGCCGCCATCGATTCAATTCGATGGCGGTTTTTTTAGTGCTTTAAAAACGATGTTAATCTTGCTGCAATCGATTTCTCGCCTTCTGATAGAAGTAAGACACTGTCAGCAAAATAACCCCGATCAGCATAAAAGCAATGACCTTTTGCACTAGCTCGAAGGACGCCATATCCAGTAATAGCACCTTGAGGGTCGATAGGATAAATAGCCCTGCGGCGAGGCGGATCATATCGGCATTTTGTGGTTTTAAGCTGATAAACATCAACACACTGCCATGGATAACTAATAAAATCGCGCTGAGTGGGGCGGCAATCATGTTATCGAAACTATAACTCCACATGAAGTAACTCAAGGCAAGTAACAGATGCCAACCCCACTTAAGTCCTTGTAATGGCATGATACGTCTATGCAAGCGTATTGCTGCGCCGTGCTGCAAGATAAGCCTTGCTAGGAGTGCCAGCGATAAAAACTCGATTAACACAAACGAGGCATTATCACGATTAAGCCCAAGCGTGATCTCAAAATGCAACATGATGGGCAACAGGGCTAAGCCTAACGTTAGGCCGTAGGCGAGATGGTAGCTTTCCTTTATTGCGGCTTGAATTTCGGCGACTAGGATTAATTTCATGCTATGTGAGGCTTGGCTTACAGGCCTTTGGCTTACACCTCTTTGGATAAGCAAGGCAAAATAACCACTTAAGGCTAGCGCTGTCATCGCTATTCCTACTAGCTCTGAATGATTAAAGCCATAAACGATCACGGCCAATACCAGTGCAAAGTAATAAGGGCTCAGTTGCCATTGTAGCTGCAGCAAGGGGCGCCATGTCTCGGGTAATTGGCGATAACGAAGCAGGGTGAAGCCCATAAACAGGGCGCCAACGGTCAGCGCCGCGAGTCCTTGCCAAACGTGAATAAGACATAGCGAGGCGGTCATCATAACCGCTAGCCAAGTGAGGATTTTGGCCTCTATGTTCAAACTCTTATGCTTAACAAAATAGGCTAAACCTAGGCTCATAAAGGTGCTCAGCCAAAGGGCGATAGCGGTATATTCCCAATAGTTGCGGATAACTTTGGGCAGTAAAATAAGCGGCAGCAGCAAGTAACAGCAGATTTGCACGCTGTAAGCGGCTTTAGCAAATAGGGCATCTTTATAGTGGCGGCGATACCAATAATGGGCCAAAAGTAAGGCGGTAAATAACTCAATCCGTGCCAGTTTTGCCATGAGCGGCTGGGCGCTAAAGCTAAAACTGTCCGCGAGTGTTATGCCTTCAACGACCTTAAAGAGCAGCGGTAATAGCAAGATCCAAGCGGCAAATTCGCTGATAACGAGTTTGTCCTTTGCGCTTAAATACAGCAGTAATAGGCTGACCAGTGGCAAAATGGCGAGGTAGTAATCGCTGCTCAAAAGGTAAGCCGCGAGGATAATTGTCGCCACATAAAAACCGCTTAATAGTTCTTTTAGTATTCTGCAAAGCTGATGTTCTAACGCAGAAAGTGGCGCATGGGTGAATGTTAATAGTCGAATGGCAAAGACTAAGGCGGCGCAACTTAAGGCCAGCGCTATCAGCGAAAAGCCAAAGGCCGACAAAGGTGAAATCGCTAAGGCATCTAACATGCTGGATTCTAACAGTGCCATACTATCTAGCACGCTAAACGCATTCAATCCTAAACCCATCAGCAGTAATACATAGGCTTCGGCGCGCACTGAAACCAGCTCTTCCTTGGTGCCAATCCATAGCAGTAATAAGGCTTCGAGCAGTAAGACTAAGCCGAGGAAATCATGGCTGAGTAAATACAGCGCCGCGAATCCGGCAAAACTTCCAGCAAAGACTAACAATAAGCCGCTGCGGGCTTTTTCTAAGCGGCTTTTTAGCTGCCAATAGAGGGCTGCACAAATCAGAGCGTTGGCTGCAAAAATTTCCCCTGCTAACTCAGTAAATTGCGTTAATTCGAATAGCACAAAGGCGAGCAATGCTATCGGAAGGGCGAGTATTCGATGGCTCAGCGTATTGCTTGGTTGTTTATCTTGATGGGTAAATTGATGGGGAAATATTAGGCCGGTGATGCCGTAGAGATAAAAGGTCGCATTAATACTGATAAGCGCCAGCAGACTGCCGCCGCCAAAGTCGGTGAGTGGCAATGGCACAAAATAACTAAAGGCTTCGATGCAGCCAATGTGCAGCAGGGCGGTGATTTCCACTAATAGCGGCCACTTTAACTTACGACTCTGGGCAAGGGCGCCGGCACCAATAAGCAGTAAATAAGGAGGATACAGTAGCGGCGCATAGCTTTGGGATAACAGCATCATAGGCGCGGTCGAGCCGCCGACTAAGGCAATGACGGCAATGACTTTGGCATCTAAGCGCATTGACAGGCCATAACCTGCCAAAGTGATCAATAACAGTAAGATAAAACTCGCGCTATTGGGGATGATTTCAAAATATGGCCCAATAAAGTAAGCGCAGAGAAAGTTTAGGATAAGGCCTAATCCGACTATCCCTGAGCCAAAGTCCGCCATGCCCGCGCGTTTTTGGCGAATAAAAATCCCGCCGGCTATGATAGCGTTCGCACTGGCAAACCCGAGTAGGGCTTTGCCCAGTTCAGAGAACCAATGGTTGATGGAATATTGCAGTAAATAACCAAAGCCTAAGGTCAGGGTGATGATCCCTGCAACTGTCATCAAGAAGACTGGCCCTAATCCCTTAGCTTGATAATGATGGTAGAAGGATTTGATTTGTTCGGTAATTGCGCCAAAGGGCGCCATGATGGCCGCTAATCCTTGGGATAGCAGATCATCAAATTGACTCGCCACTTGCACGCTTGCCTGTAATTTGACTTCATCACTCAGTTGTTGGCCCTGCGCCTGGTATTTGGTTTTAGCGACTTGTTCTGCTGAGGTATTTTTTGTGTTTCTTTGCCAAGGGTCTTCTTGCAAAGCGTTTTGCTGCCATGGGTTGGGTTCTGCTTGAGCAGGCGCTACGGGAGCGGACTCAAGGATTGGTGTGTGTGCCGCATAGGTTAATGCGGGCGTGTTATCTGCGGCAGGGAGCACAGCCGCAATCGATACTGCATCTGCCGCCATACTGACAGTGGTATCAAAGGCGTCTTCAGTCGCAATTTGCTGACTTAAGGTATCGAGCTTAGTTGAAAATTCTGCCAATTGACGGCTGAGCGAAGATTGCTGCGATAAATGCAGCGACTGTAATTGTGCCAGCTCAGCTTTTAGTTGGGCAACGTCATCCTTTAACGGCATATCTCAATCCTAGTTAAGTGCCTAATAGCTTAAAAACATTCAGCGCTTAAAAATTTAAGGACTTAAGCGCCTTTGCAATTGGATTGTACTTGCGACAGGGGATTTCGGCTAGCCATAGCGAATGTGGAAAAATGCTGATAGTGGTGTAGAACAATATTTTAGCGGGTTTAGTTCAACAAAGAGCCAGACATTGCTGGCTCTGATTAAAGTACTAAATAGTGGCAGGGTTATTTCTTTTGCGCCTGCAGGATCACAAATTTACCGTTGGAGGCGACTGTGGTGCAGTTTTTAAATAAGCGCTGCAATTTCACATGATAAGCCAGATGGCGGTTGCCGACGATATGTAAAATACCTCCGTCTTTTAAGCGGCTGCGAGCATCTAAAAACATCTGCCAGGCGATATGATCGGTAATGGCTTCGCCTTGATGGAAGGGCGGATTACATAGCACCAGATCCGGTTGCACTTCTTCTGGCAGATGCGTCATGCAGTCATCCCAATAGAAGTGGCCTTTATCTGCTGGCAATTGATTACGCGCCCAGTTTGCCTTGGCTGATGCGACCGCCATTTCAGAATCGTCGATAAAGTGGATATCAGCTTCTGGGAATAACTGAGCGGTTCGCAATCCCAGCACGCCATTGCCACAACCTAGATCGACAATCGACTTGAAATCCCCTTTCGGCAGATTTTCGAGCATGATACGTGCGCCAATATCGAGTTTGTTGGCGGCAAACACATTACTTAAGTTGCTGATCTCAAGTTGATATTCTGGTACGGTCCAAGTCACTTCTTTGGCTAATGGTCTGGGTTTACCATCGCTGACACAGGTAATTACTCGGGTGTTTTTCCACGCTAAACTGGCGCTTGCTGGGCCTAAATGCTTAGCAAAGATATCGAGCAAGGCGCCATTTATCGATTTGGCTTTGGCTGCCACTAATACACGAATGCCAGCGGGTAACACTTGCGATAAGCGTGTTAGCTGGTGGGCAAAGTAGCTTAAGTTTTTAGGCAACTTCATCAATACTAAGGCTAAGTTTTCTGGCAAGGTATCGCGGCTGGTAAACCATTGCAGGTTATCCAGCGGCAACTGATTGCGGCCATGGTTTTGCTCTGCGCCTAAAAAGCTGGTTCTGGCATCGGTTTCAACACACAGTGGCCAACTTGGATTCAGTTTTGATACACCACAGCTTAAGGCGCCGAAACTGTCGTTGATAATGGCGGTTGGCACGGCGGCTTGCTCTGACTCAATAAGGCTTTTGAGTAAGTGTTCATCGGCGGCATCCCAAGCTTGAAGATTAGATTCCTGCTGAGCCGGATACCGTAAAAGTTCGAGTTCAACACCCGCTACTGAAAATTGTGTTGTCATGTGCCACACTGCGCCAATAAATTAAGGCGCAGATTATCGCAGATTTCATGGCGCAGTGCGACGGCTCTGCATTAAGGATGTCTAGCCCTAATATATAGGCCTAATGTATCGTCCTAAATGCAGCCCTGCTGTGGACGAAGCGATAATTAAACTGCCGGATAGGAGAGGGTGCTGAACAAGCAAGATGATGACTAAAGATAATGATCTGACTAACAATCAAGGTGGCGGCCAAAGGGTTGACTTGTTTTCTGAACTTGAGCTTGAGTTTGATGCAGCGGCGGATCATGATTTGCAGTTAAGTTTGAGCATGGTCGAACAAGGTTCGAAAAAAGCTGAGCAACCCATACCGCCCATCACCTTAGTGCGGGGTTATCTTAATGCTGAGCAGCAACTTGCGTTGATGACAGAAGCGCAGACTTATCCCTTAAGTCGCCCCGAAATCCAAGTATTTGGTCAGTTTCACGCAATTCCTCGCCAGCAAGTGTGGTTTGGCGATTTGGGCTGTGACTATTTATATTCAGGACTGTTTATCCGCGCCTTACCTTGGCCTAAATATGCCCAGAAGTTGAGGGATAAGTTAACGCGGGATTATGGTTTGGCGAGTAATGGAGTATTAGTCAATCGTTACGCCGATGGTAAAGATTGTATGGGTGCCCATAGCGATGATGAATCGGAAATTGCACGTGGCAGCCATATTGCTTCTATTAGCTTAGGCGCCACGCGGGATTTTGTGCTTAAGCATAAACACTGCCAAACCAAGCACTGCATCAGTTTGCACAGCGGTGATCTGCTAATCATGCACTGGCCTATGCAAAACGATTGGCTGCACAGCTTACCTAAACGTTTGAAAGTAAAAGAGCCCCGTTGGAATTACACCTTTAGGCAACTCATCGTAAATTTCCATGGCTAAATGCCCGTTGTTAAATGACAGCTATTCATTGCCTCCTGTTTATTACTGGTGGCGGTGAACGGCCTGCTAAATAAGATGACTTATAAAGTGGTTATTGAGCAGCAAACAGACTAAGTGAATTTGATCTTTTCTGTCTGAAGCAGTACTCTGCGGCCACTGGATTTCCCCATTCTGAGACTCGAATATGTCCAATACTCATGCGCAGGGCACAGTGGCTAACACTATCACGCAGAAGTTAACTGAAGGCTTCTCGCCGACTCACTTAGAAGTGATCAACGAAAGTAATCGTCACCATGTGCCACCGAATTCGGAAACCCATTTCAAAGTAGTGCTCGTGAGTGAGCAGTTTGATGGTTTACGTCTCTTGGCACGGCATCGATTGGTTAATACTCACTTAGCCCATGAGCTAGCGAATGGCGTGCATGCCTTGTCGATCCACACATTCACTCAAAGTGAATGGGATGCGAATGCACAAGTGCCTAATACGCCAAATTGTCGCGGTTAATTCATCGCTTTCCAATACTTTTAGCTTAGATTTCAAAGCCACTCTCCATCGAGTGGCTTTTTGTTTTAGGTCAAACTAAGGTCATTTTCTGGTTTCTGTGCCCGAGTTTCTGGTTTCCCTATAGGCGTTTCTGTGTTAACAATATGTTCTATTTTAAGGGTTTGGGTGATGCGATTGCGGAGCTCTGTCCTGAGAGCATGTTCACGTCTGTTAGAACCATGGGCTCGTTTGATGTCAGGGAGGGTATTAAAAATGCGTAAGTTTGGGAGTGTACTCGTCTTAATGCTGCTGATGGGACTGAGCGGTTGTAATCCCGCAGCCAGTGATGCGCAAAGCGTAGCCGTTTCCCATGCCGCAACGGATGACCCCCAAGCTATTCCCGCTATTGAATGGCGCCTTGCAACCTCTTGGCCGAAAAACTTCCCCGGTTTAGGCATGGCTCCTGAGAGTTTTGCCCATTTAGTCGATGAAATGTCTAACGGTCGGTTAAAGATCCAGGTTTATGGCGCGGGTGAGTTAATGCCAGCGTTTGCCGTATTTGATGGTGTGAGTCAGGGCAAAATTCAAATGGCCCATGCCGCCTCTTATTATTGGAAAGGCAAGGCACCCGCGGCGCAGTTTTTTTCATCGATTCCCTTTGGTATGACGGCGCAGGAAATGAACGGCTGGCTGCACTACGGCGGTGGCATGGCGTTGTGGGATGAAGTGTATCGCCCCTTTGGCATCATTCCCCTCGCGGGTGGCAATACTGGGATGCAAATGGGCGGCTGGTTCAATAAACGGATTAATACGATTGCTGATTTTAAGGGATTGAAGATCCGCATGCCGGGCTTGGGCGGCGAAGTATTAAAGCGTGTCGGTGCTATTCCTGTGAATATGGCGGGGCGTGAACTCTATGGTGCGCTACAAACTGGCTCGATTGATGCGGCTGAGTGGGTGGGGCCATTGAACGACCTTGCCTTCGGTCTACATAAAGTGGCGAAGTACTACTATTATCCTGGTTGGCATGAGCCGGGTTCCAATATGGAATTCTTGATTAATAAAGCCGCCTTCGAGAGTTTACCTCAAGATTTACAAGCCATAGTTAAAGTCGCGGCGAGAGCCATTAATCAAGATATGCTCGACGAATACACGACCCGTAATGTAGCCGCCCTTGAAGCCTTAGTGAATGATGAAGGGGTGGTGCTTAAAGCGTTCCCACCTAAAGTGTTGTTGGAACTTGAGAAAATCTCTAAACAAGTGATTGAAGAACAAGCCAATCAAGATCCCTTAATGCGTAAAGTGTACGCCGCCTATCACGCCTACGAGCAAGGTGTGCGCCAGTATCATAAAATATCTGAGGATGCTTACAGCCAACAGCGCCAACATTAAATGCGTGCTGTTTTTAGCACTCACTGTCACATTAACAGCTGATTTATATGAGATGATTTCATCTTAAATTATCTTGTTATCGGCGTAATTCATTTGGTGTTATGCTTGCAAGCCATAAATAGACAGTTACAGTGGCGTTGATGTCGCCCTGAGAATTTGGAGATCCCTATGCCATTACTTGATAGCTTTACCGTCGATCATACTCGAATGAATGCCCCAGCAGTTCGTGTTGCTAAGCACATGAGCACGCCAAAGGGCGATGCGATTACGGTATTTGATTTACGTTTTTGCGCACCGAATAAAGAGATCCTCAGTGAGCGTGGTATTCATACTCTAGAGCATTTATTCGCGGGTTTTATGCGTGACCATTTAAATGGCAGCGATGTTGAGATCATTGATATTTCGCCAATGGGATGTCGTACCGGTTTTTATATGAGTTTGATTGGTGAACCCATAGAGCGCCAAGTGGCCGATGCGTGGTTAGCCGCGATGGAAGATGTGCTTAAAGTGGTTGAGCAGTCTGAAATCCCTGAGCTGAACGAATACCAATGTGGTACGTATGAGATGCATTCATTAGATCAGGCACAAGATATCGCCCGTAATATTATTGCGGCTGGCGTAAGTGTGAATCGCAATGATGATTTGAAATTAAGCGACGAAATTCTAGGTAATCTGTAACGGTTTGCACTCTTACTTGTATAAGATTGCCTAGCCAGTAAATTCAGTTTCCTGAAGTTAATGAGAGAAAGCGACGAGAGTCGCTTTTTTTTTCAAACAAATTCAGCTATTTTACAAGTTAATAACAAAAACGCCGTACGCTAACAAAATTTTTGGGAGCTTGGTATGCCTAGTCGTTACTTCACAGTATCACTCTGTGCAATTTCTGTATCTCTTGCCTGTTCTAACACAACGTTCGCCGATGATTTCCACAGTCAAATGCTTGAACTGAATCAGCTCAATGACACATTCCACTCCACTGCTGACAGTTTAGCGTTAGGCCAGTTAACGGCTTTGACGGTTTTACCTGCGGATCTTAACGGAAATCCAGCAAGCATTAGTATGCGCAGCGCGAGTCAAGGCGTGGCCGTATTGCAAGATAGAGTGTATTTCTCACCTGCGCCTTATTCTGCACCGCAATTACAACTATTACCCAATCTGCTGCAACAACAGAGTGTCACTGTCACGCCAATGGCGAATATGGCGGTTGGTGGGCAAGGGGCGTTTGGGGTGGTGAGTTATCAAACCTTACCTGTAGCCGAGCAAGCGGAAAACAGTAAGGTAACGCTCGAAGGCAATACGGATGCTGACTACAGTGTCGATGTGAATTGGGGCGTGAAGCAAAAAGAATACGGCATGATACTCGCGGTTAACTACAGCGATGGTAGCGGCGCCGATCACTTGCTCAATGGTCAAGATACTGACCGCCAAACCACTGATATCTTATTTAAAATCAACGCCGCGAGTTTATTAGGTGCCCGAAGTCCGCAGGTGACTGAGTTTACCTACCAGTTCCTCGATGATGATAGCTATCGCTCCCAACTCGGCTTAACGCAGGCCGATTGGCAACAAGACCCGATGAGTTTGTATTCGGCCACGGCGGCAGATAAGCATCAAGGGCGACACCATAAGTATCAACTATCGCACCAAGTTGCGCTTAGTGGTGGGCATAAGGTTATCACTGACTTTTACTATCAATCCTATTCGCAGCAATTAAATCAACTCAATCAATTTGATGGGCAAATGCTCGATACCCAGAGTTTAGCAGCGCTGGCCGCATTTGAACGGCAGCCGACAGTCGATGGCGTCGCGGTCGCTTCGTTACAACAAGACAATGATTTTAGCTCCTTTGGGGTACAAACTGAGTCCGTGAATCAATATGGCGCCCATCAAATTAGTTTGAGTGCCCGTTACCATACGGATAAAGCTGAGATGCACCTTGGTGAACAGCAAAGTCTATGGCAGCAGGACTTGAGTGTAGTGAGTGATGCACCCAATGCGCTGTTGGCTTATACCGATGATGCGACCGCATTCACCTCGGCCATCGATTCCTTGTTTAATTGGGACGGATTGCAGCTCAAACTCGCGCTTGCTTATGAAAAAGTGGACGTCAATCGCGAGGTCAATCTAGCCTACGCCGGACTCGAAGCGGCGGATTTTTCTGATAGCGATTGGATGCCACAGCTTGGCGTTTTATATCATGCTGGAGATTGGCGCTTTAGTACGGATATTCGACGTTCATGGACCGCCGCGAGTGCGGGGAATCTTGAGCAAGAGGCACAAGTGTCGCTGCAATATCAAGTCAGCGCCCAATATGCCAGCGAGCATTTTAGTGCTGACATCAAAACCTACGTCCAAGATTTTGATAATCTGCATGTCAATTGTGATGCGTATACCCAATGTGCCGACAGTCGTTTGTGGATTCAAGGCAATGTCGTGGATGTGCTGACCAAAGGAGTTGAGCTGAATCTTGGCTATCAGTGGGAACTGGGCAGCGTGCAGTTACCTTTAGCCTTGAATTATCAGTATTCAAATGCCGAGTATCAAACCAATAGCTGCAATGAAATCCAAGGCTGTGTTGTGGCTGGCGATAGGGTGGCATGGTTACCTGAGCGGCAACTGCAGTTGAGTGCTGGGATGAAATACGCAGAATATGAACTGCATGCGAATGTCTTTTATCAATCGGAGCGCGAAATGGGCCAATTCGGCGCCCAATTACAGCCTGTCGCCGCACAATGGCGGGTAGATTTAGCGGCGAATTATCATTTTAACCGTCACCATGAGATTTATTTTCGGATAGAAAACCTCTTAGATGAGACATTAATCACAACAGCATCAAATAGCGGAATTCGATCGGAAAATGGACGTATTAGCTATTTAGGTTATCAATGGCGCTTTTAAGTTGAATTTTATTTCGTTTGAATTTAAATCAATTGAAACAAATAAGATCGATTTAAGCCGTGTTTAGTGGATGTTTCGACTTTTTGCTAAATTAAATCTTTAATTATTAATGCTATAGTATCCAGTGGCCGTAATATTCTCTCTTTCTGATCCGTCACTAGGTCGGAAGGCGAACGCTGTAGCGCATGATTCTTTTCAATCCATTTTTTAGGTTTGAAATCACCTATAATTTTCGTGGCGATGCCAAGTCAATTGGGGTAAAATGCGCGCGACCAGCGTGATTGCGATCGCATTTCTGTGATAAATCTGCGCTAGCTCAATGCAGTAGGTTTTGTTTAAAACCTAAGTATTTAGCAGGAACGCGGCGCATTGTCTTTCCTTCAAACGTAGTGCTTGTGGATATGATTACAATTAAGAAAGGATTGGAACTGCCTATAGCAGGCGGACCAGAGCAAGTTATCCATAATGGCCCAGCCATTAAACATGTAGCTACTTTGGGTGAAGAGTATATTGGCTTACGTCCAACGATGAAAATCAAAGTGGGCGATAAAGTACAAAAAGGCCAGGTTCTTTTTGAAGATAAGAAGAATTTAGGCGTTAAATATACGGCTTTAGCCAGTGGTACTATATTAGACATTAACCGGGGCGCCCAGCGTGTTCTGCAGTCTGTTGTCATTGAAGTGGAAGGAAACGAAAGCGTTGCCTTTGCTAAATATGATGCCACTGCACTCGATACGCTCGACTCGCAGTTAGTCCGTGATAATCTGATCGAATCAGGTTTATGGACTGCTTTGCGTACTCGTCCTTTTAGCAAAGTTCCTGCTGTAGACTCTTCTGCTGCTGGTATTTTTGTAACCGCAATAGATACTCAACCTCTTGCCGCTGATCCCGTTGTGGTGATCCGTGAGCATAAAGAAGATTTTGCTAATGGTCTTAAGGTCTTAGCAAGACTTACTGACGGTAAAGTTTACCTTTGTAAAGCGCCTGGCGCTGATATTCCTGCCGCAAACGCCCAAGTTGAAGAATTTGCCGGTGTGCACCCTGCAGGATTAGTCGGTACTCATATTCACTTCTTATTGTCTGCCTCTGCAAAACGTACCGTTTGGCATATTGGTTACCAAGATGTAATAGCAATTGGTCAGCTATTTACGACGGGTGAACTCAATACCGAACGTGTTATTGCGATCGCAGGCCCTAAAGCGGCTAAGCCAAGACTCGTACGCACTGTTGTGGGCGCGAGTATGACTGAATTAACCGCAGGTGAAGCTTTAGATGGCAATGTTCGTCTGATTTCAGGCTCTGTTCTGAATGGTCGTACAGCCGTTGGCCCACAAGGGTATTTAGGTCGTTACCATGTTCAAGTAAGTCTGTTAGAAGAAGGTACAGAGAAAGAATTTTTAGGCTGGGTATTACCAGGCTCAGACAAATATTCTATCACTCGTGCATTCTTAGGACATCTTGCTCCCTCTCGTCTGTTCAGTATGACGACCAGTACAGGTGGTTCAGACCGCGCTATGGTGCCAATTGGTAACTATGAGCGTGTAATGCCATTGGACATTCTTCCTACTATGTTGTTGCGTGACTTGATTTCAGGTGACTTTGACGGTGCTGCTACGTTAGGCGCGTTAGAGTTAGATGAAGAAGATCTCGCACTGTGTACGTTCGTATGTCCAGGCAAGTATGACTACGGTTCATATCTGCGTGACTGTCTAGATACGATCGAGAGGGAAGGCTAATGAGCTTGAAAGATTTTTTCGAACGTATTGAACCCGACTTTGAAAAAGGCGGTAAATACGAAAAGTTTTATGCCCTATTCGAAGCGGCATACACAATTTTTTATACCCCAGGTAAAGTGAACAAGGGCAAAACCCACGTTCGCGATAACCTCGACCTAAAACGTATGATGATTACGGTTTGGGCTTGTGCTTTCCCTGCGATGTTCGTGGGTATGTACAACGTAGGTTTACAAGCTCAATTAGCTTTAGTGGCTGGTTTTGCTACCCCTGACGTATGGCAAGTGAGCTTGTTCAGCATGTTCGGTACCGAACTGACGGCAAACTCTGGCTGGCCTGCGCTAATGTGGTATGGCGCCTGTTTCTTCCTACCTATCTACGCGGTGACCTTCGCCGTCGGTGGTATCTGGGAAGTGCTGTTTGCCTCTATCCGCGGTCATGAAGTCAACGAAGGTTTCTTCGTTACCTCTATCCTGTTCGCTTTAACGCTGCCAGCAACTATCCCATTATGGATGGTGGCGCTGGGTATCACCTTCGGTGTGGTCGTGGCGAAAGAAGTGTTCGGTGGTACAGGGCGTAACTTCTTAAACCCAGCGCTAGCGGGTCGTGCCTTCCTGTTCTTCGCTTATCCGTTGAACATGTCGGGTGATACCTCATGGGTTGTGGCTGACGGCTACTCAGGTGCGACTGCACTGAGCCAAGCAGCAGCGGGCACATTAGATTATGCAATTAACCAAAACTGGTGGGATTCGTTCTTCGGATTCATTCCTGGTTCTGTTGGTGAAGTGTCTACATTAGCGATTCTGTTAGGTGGTTTGGTCATCATCTACACCCGTATCGCTTCATGGCGCATTGTTGGCGGTGTAATGGTCGGTATGATTGCCATTTCTACTCTGCTTAACTTTGTCGGTAGCGACACTAACCCAATGTTTGCAATGCCTTGGTACTGGCACTTAGTGTTAGGTGGTTTTGCGTTTGGCATGATGTTTATGGCGACAGACCCTGTGTCAGCGTCATTCACTAACCAAGCTAAATGGGCATACGGTATCTTGATCGGTGCAATGGCTGTGTTTATCCGCGTGATTAACCCTGCATTCCCTGAAGGCATGATGTTGGCAATTCTGTTTGCTAACTTGTTCGCGCCATTGTTCGACCACTTCGTGGTTCAGGCAAATATCAAGCGGAGGATTGCCCGTGGCTAGTAATAAAGATTCGTTCGGCAGAACCTTATTTATCGTCGTTGGCCTATGTCTGATTTGTGCGATATTTGTGTCTACTGCAGCAGTGTTACTGAGACCGACTCAAGCAGAAAATAAACTGCTCGATAAGCAAAAGTACATTCTGGAAGCCGCTGGTCTTATCGATACTAAAGCGGGCAAGGTCACCAAAGCGCAAATTCTGGATACTTACGGCAAACACATCGAAGCTAAATTGGTCGATTTAAAAACGGGTGCTTGGGTTGATGGTGTTAATGCTGACACTTTTGATCAACGTAAAGCGTCTCGTGATGTGAAAACCTCATTTGTACCTGAGAACGACATTGCTTCAGTGAAACGTGTAGCGGATAACGCTGTGGTTTATCTTGTTCGTGATGAACAAGGCAAATTAACGAGTGTGATCCTGCCAATCCATGGTTATGGCCTTTGGTCTACTATGTATGCCTTCCTTGCTATGGATGCTGATCTAAACACAGTGCAAAGCTTAGTCTACTATGAGCAAGGCGAAACGCCGGGCTTAGGTGGCGAAGTGCAAAATGCTCAGTGGAAAGCGAAATGGCATGGCAAAAAGTTATTTGATGAGCAAGGTAACATTGCTATCAGCGTAACTAAAAACCCAGCTGTTGCTAGCACTGAATACGGTGTAGACGCATTATCTGGCGCAACCTTAACGAGTAATGGTGTGCAACATTCACTGACATTCTGGTTAGGGAAAGAAGGTTTTGCGAGTTTCATTGAAAAAGCACGCAATGGAGGTCTCAACTAATGTCTGACGCTAAAGAACTGAAACAGGTTCTGACCGGACCTATAGTCAACAACAACCCGATTGCTTTACAAGTACTTGGTGTATGTAGTGCATTAGCGGTAACGAGCAAGCTCGAAACTGCACTGGTAATGGCGTTGGCGTTAACTGCGGTAACCGCGTTTTCGAACCTGTTTATCTCAATGATCCGTAATCATATTCCAAGCAGTGTGCGTATTATCGTACAGATGACCATTATTGCCTCTTTGGTAATCGTGGTTGACCAATTGCTGCAGGCTTATGCTTATCAGATCTCTAAGCAGCTGTCGGTATTCGTCGGTCTGATTATTACGAACTGTATCGTAATGGGTCGTGCCGAAGCTTACGCGATGAAAACACCGCCAATGATGAGCTTTATGGATGGTATCGGTAACGGTTTAGGTTACGGTGCGATTCTGTTAGCTGTTGGCTTCGTACGTGAACTGTTTGGTAACGGTTCTCTGTTCGGTGTTGAAATCCTGCACAAGATCTCTGATGGCGGCTGGTACCAACCAAACGGTCTGCTACTACTGCCTCCGAGTGCGTTCTTCCTGATCGGTGTTCTGATTTGGATTATTCGTACCTATAAGCCAGAGCAAGTTGAAGCAAAAGGGTAAGTGCGATGGAACATTATATTAGCCTGTTAATTCGCTCTGTTTTCATTGAAAACATGGCACTGGCCTTCTTCCTAGGTATGTGTACTTTCTTGGCTGTGTCTAAGAAAGTCACCACAGCCATGGGCCTAGGGATTGCGGTAGTTGTAGTGTTAACTATCTCTGTCCCAGCAAACCAAGTTATATATCAAGGGCTGCTAGCTCCTGGTGCACTTGCTTGGGCTGGCGCACCTGAAGCTGACTTAAGCTTCTTGAAATTCATTACCTTTATCGGTGTGATTGCGGCTTTGGTTCAAATTCTGGAAATGGCACTGGACAAGTACTTTCCACCTTTGTACAACGCATTAGGTATTTTCTTACCTTTGATCACAGTGAACTGCGCGATTTTCGGTGCGGTATCATTCATGGTTGAGCGTGACTACAAGCTAGGCGAGAGTGTGGTGTTTGGTTTCGGCTCAGGAGTGGGTTGGGCATTAGCTATCGTATTGATGGCCGGTATCCGTGAGAAGCTGAAGTATGCCGACGTGCCTAACGGCCTACGTGGTTTAGGGATTACCTTTATCACCGCTGGTTTGATGGCCTTAGGTTTCATGTCGTTTTCTGGTGTGTCTCTGTAAGAGACACATAACGGCTTCTTGAATTGGACCTTCTAAGGATAAGTTAATGGATATTCTTGGTATTTTTAAATCTACTCCGCTCGAGGTTTACCTCGGTGTGAGTATGTTTACTGCTATCGTCCTCATCTTGGTATTAGTGATTTTATTCGCTAAGTCTAAGTTAGTGGCTAGCGGTGACATCACGATCGGCATTAATGACGATCCTGAAAAAGCAATTACAACCGGTGCTGGCGGTAAGTTGTTAGGCGTTTTGGCTAACAGCGGTATCTTTGTATCGAGTGCGTGTGGTGGCGGTGGCTCATGTGGCCAATGTCGCGTAGTGATTAAGTCTGGCGGCGGTGATATTCTGCCAACAGAACTTGACCACATTAGCAAAGGTGATGCCCGTAAAGGCTGTCGTCTTTCTTGTCAGGTTAACGTTAAGAACGATATGGAAATCGAGCTTGACGAAGAAATCTTCGGTATCAAAAAATGGGAATGTGAAGTTATCTCTAACGATAACAAAGCCACTTTCATTAAAGAACTGAAGCTGCAAATTCCTGATGGCGAATCTGTACCCTTCCGTGCTGGCGGTTATATTCAAATCGAAGCACCTGCTCACCATGTTAAATATGCAGATTTCGACGTACCTGCACAATACCGTGGCGACTGGGAACACTTCGGTTTCTTCAATCTTGAATCTAAGGTTGATGAAGAAACGATTCGTGCATACTCAATGGCTAACTACCCAGAAGAGTTCGGTATTATTATGCTGAACGTGCGTATTGCTACGCCTCCACCACGTAACCTGACTCTGCCTTGCGGTAAGATGTCATCTTACATTTGGAGCTTAAAAGCTGGCGATAAAGTGACAATTTCTGGCCCATTCGGTGAATTCTTCGCGAAAGATACCGATGCAGAAATGGTGTTTATCGGCGGTGGTGCGGGTATGGCGCCAATGCGTTCGCACATCTTCGACCAACTGAAGCGTCTTCAGTCTAAACGTAAGATGAGCTTCTGGTACGGTGCACGTTCTAAACGTGAAATGTTCTACGTAGAAGATTTCGACGGCCTTGCGGCTGAGAATGATAACTTCGTATGGCATGTGGCCCTTTCAGATCCTCAACCAGAGGATAACTGGGATGGTTACACAGGTTTTATTCATAACGTATTGTATGAAAACTATCTGAAAAACCATGATGCACCAGAAGATTGTGAGTTCTACATGTGTGGACCTCCAATGATGAACGCTGCCGTAATTGGTATGTTGAAAAATCTTGGTGTCGAAGACGAAAACATCTTGTTAGATGACTTCGGCGGCTAATGTTCATTAGTCCTAGATAGAAAAGTTGCAGATGTTGAGGATAATCTCTCATCTGCAACTTTTGCATTTAAGGGCCCAAATAAGAGTAGTAGGTCACTATGTTTCAGACCTTAAAGATCAATACCTCAGTATTAAAGCATTCATTTAACTGGCTAGTCCTCGTAGGGCTGGCCTTTTTTATTTCAGCCTGCTCAAAGCAGAATGAGGTCATTTCATTAGCGGGCAGCACTATGGGGACGACTTATCACATTAAAGTCGTGCCGAATGAGCTGATGCCGACGGCGCAATTACTTCAAGCGGAAATTGATTTAGCCCTTGAGCTAGTCAATGACCAGATGTCGACGTATCGCCCAAATTCAGAATTATCCCGTTTCAACCAATTGCCATTGGAGCAAAGCGTTGAAGTTTCAGCGGATACCATCAAAGTGGTGCAAGAGGGAATACGCTTATATCAAGTGACGGATAAGGCACTTGATATTACCTTAGGTCCTTTAGTTAACCTGTGGGGATTTGGTCCTGATAAGCGCCCAACTAAGGTTCCGACTCAGGCCGATATCGATGCGGCGAAAGCCAAAACCGGTATTAGTGAGCTTTCGATAGAAGGTCATCGTTTAAGTAAGCATAATGCGCATTTGTACGTAGACCTGTCATCAATCGCCAAAGGGTTTGGGGTTGATAAAGTTGCTTCTCTTCTCGATAAATACCACGCGACTGGGTATTTAGTTGAAATTGGCGGTGAACTGAGCATTAAAGGTGCTAAAGGCGATGGTAGCTCTTGGCGCGTTGCCATAGAGCAACCGACCGATGATGGCTCTGAAGCCGTACAGCAGGTTATCTCACCAGGGACTATGGCGATGGCGACCTCGGGCGATTATCGTAATTATTATGAGGAAGACGGCCAACGTTTTACCCATATAATTGATCCACGTACCGGTTTGCCAATCAATCATAAGCTAGCATCTGTGACCGTATTGCATCAGAATTGCATGACTGCCGATGGTTTTGCGACGGCTATGATGGTTTTAGGTACAGAAGCATCATTGGAGCTTGCCAAGAAGGAACACTTGGCGATAATGCTAATTGAAAAGCAAGGCGAAGGATTTAAAGTCTATTACAGTGACGCCTTCAAGCCTTTCCTTAAGTAGTTGGAGTTAACATGAGCACTTTTATCGCGGCATTTGTAGTTTTATTACTGTTCTTTTTGCTGATGTCGATAGGTTATCTCATCAAGCGCAAAGCCGTCGAAGGAAGCTGTGGCGGTTTAGGTGTTCTAGGGATTGAGAAAGCGTGTGATTGTGATGACCCTTGTGACAAACGTAAACGTCGTATGGCCGCTGAAGAAGCGCGCCGTGAGAAGTTAACCAAAGATCGTATTATTTAATATTCTCTCAATCGTCTGTTTCGACAATAGCCTCCCATCTGGAGGCTATTTTTTGCATGAAACTTATCAAGCTAGACCATCCAATTAAATTTATCCTTGGGTTATGAGGGAGATAGCGCGTTAATCTAAGCAGGAATGAGAATGCTTTTCATCATTAAGTTGGTGAAATATAAAGATAATTTGAGTTGATGGGTAAATTGTACTAGGCTAGAAGCTTGATTTAGATCAATCTTTTTCACGCTTACCAAGGATAGTAACTTATGAAAGGTCATCCTAAAGTGGTTGGGCAACTGAATCGGGTGCTTACCTGTGAGTTGACCGCCATCAATCAATATTTCCTCCATGCCCGCATGTTTAAACATTGGGGCTTAGAGAAACTCAATCACGTCGAATACAAAAAATCCATCCAAGATATGAAGCACGCCGATAAGCTCATCGAGCGCGTGTTGTTTTTGGAGGGTCTCCCAAATTTGCAGCAACTCGAGAAACTTCGCATTGGTGAACATAGCCAAGAAATGCTCGACTGCGATCTGGCCATGGTGCAAGAGCAACTGACATTGCTGCGTGATGCCATTAACCTATGTGAAGCCGAGCAAGACTATGTGAGCCGCGATCTGCTGGAAGACATTCTCGAAGATGAGGAAGAGCATTTAGATTGGCTTGAGTCGCAGCAAGAGCTCATTACGCTAACCGGGATTCAAAATTATCTACAATCGCAAATTAGCGACCAATAGGAGCAAGATATGAAAGGCGATAAAGACGTCATCGATGCGTTAAATCGACTCCTAACGGGAGAACTCTCGGCAATGGATCAATATTTTGTCCATGCCCATATGTACGAAGATTGGGGCTTGAATGAACTCTATGAGCGCATCGCCCATGAGTCTGATGATGAAAAAGCCCATGCGGCCAAATTAGTACAGCGTATTTTATTCCTCGAAGGAACGCCTAATGTTGCCGCCCGTGAGGCGTTGAACATAGGTAAAGATGTGGAAGAGATGCTGCGTAATGATCTCGCCTACGAGTACAAGGTCGCAGATGATTTGCGCCAAGTGATTGCCCTGTGCGAGCAGAAGCAAGATTACCAAACCCGCGAGATCCTCGAAGTGTTACTCGATGATACTGAGTCTGACCACATGTATTGGCTCGAAAAACAACTCGGGCTGATCGACCGTGTTGGGCTACAAAACTACCTACAAACTAAGATGTAATCACTAAATCGAGATCAGCGGGAGTGTCTCGCTGATCCTATTTCTACCGCTTCTTATTTATCCAATCTGTATATAGTCTATCTGACTGTAAAACTCTGCCTCTACAAACTCATCCTCTGCAAAATATCTTAAATTTAGCGAATCCTGTTATAAAGCCAATATCCTTTCTTTACAAATACTTATTTACGTTTTTTATGGCGATTTCATCTGTTGTTAACAGGTAAAAATTGTTACCGTGTAAAACTATTTTTGCGAGCCATATTGTTAACTTGTTGGCCAGCCAGACGGGAAGATTGATGGGATATATGAAACGTTCTCTAAGTTTGCAGTTAGTGGTGACTATCGTTGGAGCGCTTGCTGTACTGCTTACCTTAGTCGCCGCTTTGTTGGTAACGAAAGAAAGTGATAACACGCGAAAGCAAGTCGATGCGGATATTTCGGCGTTAGTTGCCTTAAAAGCCAATGAGATCAGCGGCTACTTTATTGCTAAGGGCCAAGTGATCCATTCAGTATTTGCCGAGCCGGGTTTAGTCAAATGGTTTACTCAGTATCACGCCCGTGGCAGTCATCTCGCGGCTGATCGCCAGTATCAAGACATTATTGCTTACTTTAAGTCTTTCTCCGATCGGGATAGCGATGTTAAGTCTGTGTTTTTTGGCTCGGCCAATACCTTCGAGTACTTTGACCTTAATGGCCGCTTCGATGGCGACCCAGATTACTACACCAACAAACGACCTTGGTGGCAGGAGGCGATTGACCAGCGTGGCTTGTTTGTTGGCGATCCTGCGGTCGATGCGAACGATGGTTCAATTTCTGCCACGGTTAAAACCCCTGTTTATGCTGCCAATGGTGAGCTGATTGGGATCGGCGGCATGGATATCTTGATTGATACTATTGGTAAATCCCTGCTGGCACCGATCAAATACCGTGACTTTGGCCAAGCTTTCTTGATGACAGACGAAGGCAAGTTGGTGTATTTCCCTGGTTTTTCAGAACGTTTCCCGCCGGGTTCTTTGGCGAATCAAGTGGATACTCAGTTTAAGGATACCTCAGGGTTTTCGGCATTAAGACAACAGATGCAAAGGGAAGCGCAAGGGTTTGCTAACGTTACTTTTAATGGCGTGCCCCAACGGGTGAGCTTTGTGACTGTGGGCGGCGATTATCCCAAACAAAAGTGGCACTTAGCCTTTATGTTGCCTCACGAAGTGATTGAAGCACCAGTGACCGCTGCGTTCTGGAATGCCAGTATGGTTGCCATAGGCATCATGCTGCTAATGGGCGTGACGGTATGGTTGATGTTGCTACCCTTTAGACGTCAACTCGCTAAGTTATTGGATGCGATGGAAGATATCGCCGAAGGTGACAGTGATTTATCAAAACGTATTCTAATGGATCGAGAAGATGAGTTAGGCAAACTTGGCGATGCTTTTAACCGCTTTGCCGAGAAAGTGCAGCATATGTTGTTGGATACGCGCAGCTTAACCCAAGAGGTAGGCACGGGTGTTGTCGATGCGCGGCAGATCTGCGACTTAGCCGTGTCGTCGGTCTCATCGCAGAAGCAGCAGATAGATACGGTTGCTACCGCCGCAACGCAAATGGCGCAAACCAGTCAAGAAATGGCTGTCAGTGCCCAGCGTGCCAATGATTTTGCCCAGAAGGCGCAAACTCAAGCCCACGATGGTACACAGATTGTTTCCCGTGCGACCGAAGGGATGAAAGCGCTGTCGCAGCAAGTGATCGCCGCGGCGAAAGTGATTAAACACTTACGCAATAGCTCAGAGCAAATCGGTGAAGTTTTGAGCGTGATCCGTAACATTGCCGAACAAACTAATCTATTGGCATTGAATGCGGCAATTGAAGCGGCGCGTGCGGGTGAGCAAGGTCGTGGCTTTGCTGTGGTGGCCGACGAAGTGCGCACGTTGGCATCGCGTACCCAAGATTCTACCGCTAACATTCAAGGCATTATTCAAACCTTGCAACAAAGCGCATTGCAGGCTGAGCAAGTGATGGAATCGGGCGTTGAGCAAGCGAAAGCGGGGCAAGAGCTAACGACTCAGGTCGAAGCGGCACTGAATGATATTGCGACGGCGATTATGTCAATCCAACAGCAAACGGTTGAAATAACCGTAGCAATCGATCAGCAAGCCGTGGCAGCCGAGGAAGTGGCGCTCAATGTCGATAATGTGCGGGGGTTGTCGGATCAGTCTTTGCTGTCGAGTCAGGACTTGTCGCAAAGCTTGCAAGGGTTTGAGGATATGACTCGGGCACTTACTCGCAATATCGGCCAATTTAAGATTTAAGCCTAAGTTGGTCAGTGAACTATTTGCTCACTGACCATCAGCTCAATCACGGCATCACTCATAGTGCACTCACAAAAGGAGCTTAGGCTTCTTTTAATTTTAGGTTTCCCGCCCGATCCCCGCTAAATTGATGATGAACACTTGATTACTGTTTTTATATACAGTATTTTGGCGTTGGAGGAATTCAACGTGCGAAAAATTATTCACATCGATATGGACTGCTATTTTGCGGCAGTGGAAATGCGCGACTTTCCCGAATACCGTGGCAAGCCTTTAGCTGTGGGCGGCAGCAGCGATCGTCGTGGTGTTATCAGCACTTGCAGTTACGAAGCGCGTAAATTCGGTGTGCGTTCGGCGATGGCGACCGCCTATGCCTTTAAGTTGTGTCCCGATCTCATTTTGGTTCCTGGGCGGATGCAGGTTTATAAAGATGTGTCGCTGCAAATTCGTGAAATCTTCTCCCGTTATACCCAATTGATTGAGCCGTTGTCCTTAGATGAAGCCTATTTAGACGTGAGTGAGTGCCAACAATATAAGGGCTCGGCGACCTTGATTGCGCAGGCCATTCGCCGCGATATCTTAGCCGAAACGGGGTTAACCGCTTCGGCTGGCATAGCACCAGTGAAGTTTTTAGCTAAGGTTGCCTCGGATCTGAATAAGCCAAATGGCCAATATGTGATTACCCCAGAGACACTCCCTGATTTTGTTAAAACCTTATCGCTACGTAAAATTCCCGGTGTTGGCAAAGTCACCGCCGAAAAGCTCTCCTCGCTTGGGCTCAATACCTGTGGTGATGTGCAAGCCTACTCTAAACCTGAGTTATTGGCGCGATTCGGAAAATTTGGTGGCGTCTTGATTGAGCGTTCCCAAGGCATCGATGAGCGGGGCATTTCCGCCGACAGGGAGCGTAAATCAGTGGGTGTTGAAACTACGCTGGCAAAGGATATTTATAGCCTAGAGCAGTGCCAACAAGTGATGCCGGGATTGATCCAAGAATTAGCCCTACGTTTGAGCCGCAGCGCTAAAGAGCGCAAAATTCACAAGCAAGTGGTCAAGCTCAAGTTTAATGATTTCAAGCAAACCACCATTGAGCATCGTAGTGATGAAGTCTCGATTGTGATGTTTTATGATCTACTCGCACAGGCGATGGCAAGGCAAGAGGGGCGCGGCATTCGTCTATTGGGTATTTCGGTAGGACTCGCCGATTCTATCCTCGCAGTGCCCGAAATCCCAAATGCCCAGACTCAGCTTGATTTAGCGCTCTAGCTGTTTACTGAGTCGATACGCCGCAGACTCACGCCTGAATGGCTCAATAAGCCTCGGGTGGATTTGCCAACATAAAATCAATTAACAGTCTGACCCGTAAGGGCAGGTTGTCCCGATCGCGATACATCAAGTAGGCTGTGCGCGGAATACCTTGCCATTCTGGCAGTATTTGAACGAGCTTGCCGCTTTGTATCTGTTCACTCGCCATGCTGATGGGTAATAGTCCAATACCGAGCCCCGCCACTACAGCCTGACTGGCGATCGCCATATCATCGACGGCTAATTTGATGTTACCTCTTGGCTCAAACTCGACATTTTGCCCAGTGCTTTTGTGCTGTAAACGCCACGTTTTTGTGGGCTTAGCGATGATAACCGGATGCAGATCCAGTTCTTCTATGGATTGCAGTGTATGCCACTGGATTGCCGGTGTGCTGGCGCAAAGCACAAAGCTAATCGTGGTGAGCGGCCTTGCAATCCAATCGGGATCTTTAGGTTCACCCACTCGAAAGGCGATATCGATGGCGTTTTCACTGACATCAATATTCATGTTCGACAGACTTAAATCGATATCAATATTGGGATAATGCCGTTGGAAGGCGTTGAGTGATTCACCCAGCCAGCGATAGGTTGTATTGATGGGCGCCGAGATCCGCAATTTGCCAACCGCTTGATGTTTATCCGCATGCAACTCACCGGATACCTGGTTTAACTCGATAAACAGCGGGCCGCAGAGTTCGAGATACCGCAGGCCTGTAGCGGTAAGGTTGACTCTATGGGCGTCTCTGTGCAGTAAACGCAGGCCTAATGATTGTTCTAACAGATTGATTCGACGGCTTAAGGTTGAAGGTGGAATGCCTAAGTGCTGCGCCGCGAGCTTAAAGCTCCCTTGTTGTGCCACCACCCAAAATAAGCGCATATCGTCTAAGGAATAATTAAGTTTCATATTTGGAATTTAAGCTCTCAATCTTGTTTGTTTTAATAATATATGAAACTTATAAACTAAGCTCAATCCCAATTACCTCCCTAGAGTCCGATATGAAATCCCATACACCTTACATAACATTCGTTTGTCTACTGATTTGCGTTTTTAGCTGGGGCAGCGTGTTTCCCATTGCTAAGCGAGTGCTGGAGGAGATGTCAGGGGAATCCCTCGTATTCTGGCGTTTTACCATTGCGGCTGTGACTCTAGCGTTATATATCGCTTTTACTCGTCAGGCTTGGCCCAAATTGAGTTTGGCGCAATATATTGTCATAGCGCTAGTAGGCGTGATTGGTGTGGGCGGCTTAAATCTGGCGTTATTTAATGGCCTGCAGCATACCTCTGCCGCCAATGGTGCCTTGATTATGGCGCTTAGCCCGCTGGTGACTTCAATTGTCAATGCGCTATTACAGCGTGAATGGCTCAGCAGACAACAAGTGTTCAGCTTAGTGGGCGGTTTGGCGGGCGTATTGCTAGTGATCACTAACGGCAGTGTGCAGCAATTACTCAACTTTAGTTTTAACCAAGGTGATGTGATGATTGCCGCCGGCATGTTGGCGTGGAGTGGTTATACCATTTGTTCGCAATGGGTCGGCCATTGGTTGCCTGTGTTGCCCTTTACCTTGCTGAGTATGATAGCTGCCAGTGTGTCTATGTCCGTGGTTGGGCTTGGCCGAGGTGAGTTTCATCCTTGGCAGGAGTTGATTGGACTGTCGACGACGGCTTTGTCTAGCGTGCTCTACATAGGTTTGTTCGCCACTGTGCTCGGTTATCTGTTTTGGATTAACGGCGTTAAGGCGCTTGGTCCCGCTAAGGCATCGGTCTTTTTTAATCTCGTGCCCGTTTTTGCGGCATTAACGGCGTTAGCCATGGGGCAGGCGGTAACGGAAATTCAATTGGTGGGTATGCTGATAGTAATCCTTGCGTTGATGTTACCTATGTTAGTCAACCTACGCGCGGCAAGAGGCTTAGTGGTTAAGCGCTGCTAATCTATGCTAGCTTTGCTGTTTAAATATAAGGGAGCACCTGAATTCAGATCATCACTGCGACAGGTTTATGCTCCCTTATTCGGTAGAGGGGACTTTTCAAACATCACTGATTTACAAAAGGTAACTTATATAAAAACTTTCACTCTCGACAAATTACAGTTTAAAACGACTGACCAGCGCCGTGAGGTTACCCGCCATTGACGAGAGTTGTACGCTTGCGGCGTAGATTTCATCAGTGTTGCGTAAACTGTCTTCCGACTGTTCGGCAATGTGTTGAATATTTTGATGACTCTCATTGGCCATAGTGGTTTGCGCTTTGGCAGCGAGGGCGATTTGACTATTCATCTCGCTGATCTGGCTCACCATTTCTGCAATATGTGCTAGGGCTTCACCGGCATTACTGGCGGCTTCGACGCTCGAAATGGCCTTTTCATTACCAATATTAATTGCCGCCACAGCGCTTTGGGTGCCATTTTGCACATTGGCGATCATCAATTTAATTTCTTCGGTGGATTGGTGGGTCTTAGAGGCGAGGGAGCGCACTTCATCGGCAACCACAGCAAAGCCGCGTCCTTGCTCGCCCGCTCGCGCCGCTTCAATTGCTGCGTTAAGGGCTAATAGATTGGTCTGTTCGGCAATAGATTGGATCACCTCAAGTACGCGGCCGATATGTTGGCCTTCTTGTTCGAGTTTGTTGATTTGCATTTCTGCCGAGCCTACATCCCCCGCAAGTTCTCGAATTACATTGATGGTTTTTTTCACTCTTTCTTGGCCATCTGCGGTAAAGATATCGGCTTGTTTCGCGGCATCGGCGGCATGACTGGCACTGACTGACACTTCTTGCACAGAGGCAGCAATGTGATCACTGGCATCGGCGATTCTGTGGGTGGCCGCCTGTTGATCCATCAAGGTATGTTTTGCCGTGGCGCTGGTTTTGGCTAGTCCTTCGGCGGCGACATTAAGCTCCGAAGTAGATTGTTTAAACTGCGAGATAATGCCATGTAAGTTATCGAGAAAATGATTAAAGGCATTGGCAAGGTCGCCCAGTTCATCCTTAGAGGTTAGCTGGACCCGCTCGGTCAAATCACCATCACCATCGGTAATATCGTGGATTTTCGCCAGCAAAACTGCGAGCGGCTTACTGATGAGTTTAGGCAAGGCAACGATGAATAGAATGCAGATCAGGATACTAATCGTTAAAGCAATTAACTGCATCTGCTGCCCACGATAGGCGTCATCATCCACTTGGGTGACGGCTGCTGCCGTGTTGCTGTTTAAGTCATCGATCAGCTGATTAATATTTTGATGCAACTGCTCGAATTGCGTCGCTGCTTGGCCAAAACTCAGATCAATTGCTGTCGTGCGACCGTTACGGCCATTTTGGGTGCGCTGATTGCTGATTTCAGAGGTGGTGGTTCGCCATACCTCGAAACTGAGATTTAATTCATTGAGTTTTTCTTTTGCGAGGGGACTTGTGGTCACATCGGCAAACTGATTAAGGTGTTCTTTGACCAGAGATATACTATTAGTGTGCTGTTTTAGAAGGCTATTATAGGAGTCCGTGCCGACGTTAACGAACATCAGGCTACGTTCGGCGACTTGCGCTTGGTAAAGCTCTTTATCAGCTTGCAGCAGTTCAGATTGGCTCGGTAAGTATTCGAGTGCGAGCGTATTTGCGCTGTTATTTAATGCTTTAAGCCCTAAGATGCCAGTTGAAGAGGCGAAGATGACTACGCCAGCGAGTAGCAGACTCGGGTAAGTCAGTTTCTGGTTAACGGAAAGATCTTTATACCATTCCATAGCCACGCCCTCCTTGATTGATACACTGAAAGGTGAGGGCCGCGATAACCACTGAATAAAAGCGGATGCGGCCCATCACTGGCGTTATCCGGCAATTAGAGTCCGAATTGATCTAGGTTGATCCCTATGGTGATAGCACCAATTGCGGCATCGCCATCCATGACGGGTATCGAAATTTGTACCAGATAAGCTTGGGAGCTAGTGTCAAATTTGACTGGACCTATGTGCTTATCGCCTTTGCCATTGGCGAAGGATTTTTGCCATTTATCTTCGTCACCCTGCCAGTAGTCCGAGGTTTTACTGGTCATGGCGACGTTCGCACCTTGATTATCCATGAGGAAAATTTCTTGGTAGTAAGGTTGGCTGGCTTCGAAGGTGGTGAGAAACTTGGCCGCTTCGTTGTTCATCAAGGACGACATAAAGTCATCAATCCCTGCGGTGGCGATCCATTTTTCATCTAATGTTTTGATCGAATCTAAACTTTTGCCTTGAGCATTTTGCGCTTTAACGGCATTCACCAGCACCACTTCTTTACCTAATGGCATCAGTGAATCGGCTAGATCGATAACGGCTTGGGGAACTTCTTCGGCGAAACTGAGGTTACTGCTGAGCAGTAGTGCGGCGGCTGACAAGATTTTACCAAATTTCATGATCTCTATTCCTTAAGGTCACAGTATTGAAGGGGAAAGCGGCTATCTCTAAAAGCGCGACAAGCAAAAATACGTTCGGGTTAGACAGAACAACTATAGTAGAAAATTCAAGTTATTCAGTTCTTTCATAAAAATTTTATCAATGGCATTTCTGTACACAAATAGAAGGCGCGATAAAAAATAAGGCCACATCTGACTTGAGCAGATGTGGCCTTGAATTAGGTGCCAATTGAGTGAGCTAGGCTATCATTCGGGCGTTACGCCTTAACTGGAATACGCTCGAGTACGGCTAATAATAAGGTCCAGTATTGGCCGACTGTGGTGATGTTCACCATCTCATCTGGTCCGTGTGGATAACGAATCGTAGGACCAATCGAGACCATATCCATTTCTGGATAAGGTTTCTTGAATAGACCACACTCAAGACCCGCATGGATCACCATGATCACTGGCTCTTTTTGGTAAATGTCTTGATAGGTTTCGCGTACTATCGCCATCACAGGTGAGCTGTTATCTGGTTTCCAACCTGGGTAAGCGCCGCTTAAATCGATATCGGCTCCGGCTAAGTTAGTTAATGCAGTTAACATGCCTTCGACTTGAGTTCGGCCAGAATCAATCAGTGAGCGAATAAGACACAGGATAGTGACTTGTTCATCGTCAGTGCTGATAACGCCTACGTTGAGTGAGGTTTCAGTGACACCTTCGACTTCATCGCTCATGCGGATCACGCCGTTCGGGCACACATGCAGCAAATCGATCAGAGTATTTTGGCTGTTTTCGCTCATCACACGTTTTGGCGTGGGGATAGTGTTTAACACTAAGCGCATATCAGGATCGGCAATGGCGAGTTCAGTGCGGGTAAGCGCTTCAAACTCAGCGACTTTTTCGTTTAAGGCACTGACGTTTTCTTCTGGCAACATAAAGCTGATGTTGGCTTCACGTGGGATCGCATTACGCAATGAACCGCCGCTAAATTGGGTCAGCTCTAACGCTAAATCATCGGCATTTTCAAATAGGAAACGCGCCAGTAACTTGTTGGCGTTGCCGCGACCTAAGTGAATGTTCACCCCAGAGTGGCCGCCTTTTAAGCCAGATAAATGCAGGCTAAAGGCCGAGTAACTTTGCTCAGACGCTTGCCACACCATAGGCAGGGTGATTTGAGCATCGACGCCACCGGCGCAGCCCATGTAAATTTCACCCTCTTGCTCAGAATCTGTGTTGATCAGGATCTCTGCATCTAACATGCCCGCTTGTAAACCAAAAGCACCCGTCATGCCGGCTTCTTCATCGATCGTCAGTAGCACTTCTAATGGACCGTGCTTGATATCATCTGAGCCCAAAATGGCCAGCGCCGATGCCATGCCGATACCGTTATCAGAACCTAAGGTCGTACCTTTGGCTTTAACCCAATCGCCATCAACATAGGCTTCGATAGGATCTTTAGTAAAATCATGCACTTTGTCGGCATTCTTCTGCGGCACCATATCGATATGGGCTTGAATGACCACGATTTTACGATCTTCCATTCCGGGCGTTGCTGGTTTACGGATGATCAAGTTGCCAACGGCATCCTCAACGACGGCAAGTTGTTTGCTTTTAGCCCATGCTTGAATGTGCTGGCTTAAGGCTTGCTCATGTTTAGATGGGTGGGGAATCGCGCAGATTTGTTCAAACCATTGCCATAATGGCTGCGGGTATAACTGACTTAACGCTGTCACTAGAGTGTCCCTCATAAGGTCTTGTGGGTATAGGGCAAATTTGCGGCCATTCTAGCACATTCTGTGCAACCAATTAATCTCAGGATCTCAGGCTTTTGTTACGCTGGCAGCCAAAGTTTCCAGTTCGGACTTTTCAGGGGGGCTCAATACCACTTTTAGATTGGTAATTAGGCGATAGAGCGGGAATAATGCAGGCACAATAATGAAAAAGGATGGGTCATGTTTCAAGTTAACTTCGTTGATGTAAAAGCAGAAAATGCCATTTTTGATGGCGAAGGCTGGGATGCGGTTGTGGTGGTAACGCCCGATCTGGATGCTATCGGTTTTGATGAGATAGGTTTATTGGCCAAGCATGGTGCCCACGTGGATAAGCGCGTGGGTAAGAGCCCGACATTACTGTTCGCCCCAGGGCTTGCAGGAGGGCGTTTGATCATTGCGCCTGTCACCCAAGTGAACGATGAGTATGTGGACGTGCGAGTCTATGCCGATGCTGCAAGGGCGGCGATTGCCATCGCCAAAGAGGCGGGCGCCAAACGTCCGCTGTTATATGTAGTGCCATCGAAGGACTCACGTTTTAGTTTTGCCGCTGAAGTCGCAGCATTAGCCTGCGGTCAAGAGCTGTGGCAAACCTTAGAGCTGCGTGAAGCGACTGGCTTAACGCCTGCATTTGAGGCCATAGGGTTATTATCCTTATCAACCCATAACAGCAATTTGCTCAATGCCTTAGAAGCGGGTCGCGTATTAGCACGGGATTTATGTGGTACTGAACCCGAGCGCATGTCGGCTAAAGCTTTTGCCGATTATTGCCTGCAATCCTTAGCGGGCAGCGTGATTAAAACTGCTGTAGTGGAAGACAGAGATATTTTAGAGCGTGACTATCCGCTGCTCAGTGCAGTAGCGCGTTCCTCTTTTGCCGTCGGTCGTCATCAACCTCGGGTGGTGAAATTAGAATATCTGCCAGAAGGTGAAGTGACTCGTACTTTCCTGTTTGCGGGTAAGGGCGTGATTTACGATACCGGCGGCGCCGATCTGAAAGTCGGCGGCTCTATGGCGGGCATGAGCCGTGATAAAGGCGGCGCTTCTGCCGTGGCGGGGCTATTCAAAACCTTGTCAATGCTCAAGCCTAAGGGCATTCGAGTGATTGCCGAGTTAGGTTTAGTGCGTAACAGCATAGGCAGCGAAGCCTTCGTGACCGATGAAATCATCACCAGTCATGCGGGTGTACGAGTGCGGATTGGTAATACGGATGCCGAAGGGCGCTTAGTGCTGGCGGATTTACTGAGCCATTTACGCATCAAAGCCGTGTCGGCGGTGAAGCCTGAAATGTTTTCGGTAGCAACACTCACGGGTCACGTAGTGCGCTGTTATGGCAGTTATCCTGCGGCGGTGGAAAACTCAGTAGCGAGTGCGCAGCAATGCGCTGTCACTTTACAACAGCAGGCGACTCAATGGGGCGAACCCTTTGAAGTGTCTACATTGCGACCTGAAGACTTCGCGAAGATCCGCGATGTGTCAGGCGCTGCTGAAATGTTATCTTCAAATAATGCCCCATCATCGATCACTGCGCGCGGACATCAATATCCTGCGGCGTTTTTGCTGAAAGCGTCTGGGCTATTTGACCATGGTGTAACAGCCCCGATTCCCTTAGCTTATATGCACTTAGATATCGCTGGTAGTGCGACAGAAGGCGATCCGCTCTACGGCAAACCTACAGCGAGTCCGCTGGTGGGCTTGTATCAATATCTGATCAATCGCTAACGATTTGTGGTAACAAAAAGAAATAATTCTGTAATATCTTACTTATTAGATGGTTACAGGATTATTTCTGTTTTTCTGTGAAACAGATCGCCATTAACCCTACTATAATTGTGTAATTTAATTACATTAAAAAGCCTTAATTAAAAAAAATACAAATAAAGGTTGTAATAAAACTACAAAACCATATAATTGCTTTCGTGGATTAGGCACTAATGCCTTTCCTCTCTAGTCTATCCAGGATGGATATTTTTCTCCAAGGACCTGAGTGACAAGTCGTCTCAACGGATATGAGAATCTCTAGTTCCAGGGAACCGAGCCAAGCTTCACTAGAGTACTTAATCACAACTAATTTAGGAGTATTGACTATGTCTTATACAGGCAACAACCATTTTTATTGGCAGAACACTTGGTTTAACACTGATGTTTTGCGTGGCGGTTTATTCGCCATGAGCTTTAAGGCTTAACCCTCCTTAAAGTTTAGTTTCCATCATCCATCAACCTTTGTATCGCCTTTTTTGGCGTGTTTAGACTCAAGTAGTATATCGATGCTTTTGCATGGGTATGCCAGGTTTTTCCCGCTAGCGCGGTAATGTACTTCCCCGAAAGGGACGCTTGAAATATGTCTTTGCCTGCTCATTGAGCAGGCTTTTTTTTGCCTTTTTTTCGCTTAAGCGTTTAACTGTTTTACCAAATGGTAATGAGCATAAACGGTTAGTGTCAGAAGTGATAAAGCGCCTATTGTCAGCCCTCGCGCTTAATCGCCTCCTCAGAGGTGAGGGATTGCTTCTTTGATAAATGTGGCGTTGAGATTACTGGAGAAGAGGTTGAAGTGTATGTTGAGCCTGCGCCACTCTGGGATTATTGGTATGCACTGGGTGATCCTAAAAAATTCCAAGCGCTCCTTTCATGCGCTATGTAAACACTATCCGATGAAGTAGTTTGCTCAGGTGATAGCATTACCAATGCTAATAAATACAAGCTTAACCAAGTTGCTAAGCGCTAACTGACTCCACATATTTATCATTTTATTGAACCGCACAGTCATGGCGAGGTTTCCATCATTTGCGTTCAGAATAAATCACTCGGCCGTTTACCGAATGATTTATGGTTACTTGTGTTTATCCCTTGCCAATTTTCTGGCCTGACCAGCCTAAACTCCCTATAATCGGCTGCAAATGTCATCACGTTACATAGTGTTTACATCTAACTACCCTACATACTTAAAATAAAAAGGAACCTTGTTCCATGTTAGAAAAACTGTTCAAACTGAAACAAAATCAAACGAGCCTCAAGCAGGAAGCGGTCGCAGGTTTGACCACATTTATGACGATGGCCTACATCATTTTTGTGAATCCAATGATGTTAGCTGATGCGGGCATGGACCATGGGGCTGTATTCGTGGCGACCTGTTTGGCTGCGGCTGTCGGCTGTATAGTCATGGGCTTGATGGCGAATTATCCTATCGCGCTTGCACCCGGTATGGGACTGAACGCCTTCTTTACTTATACCGTTGTGGGTGAAATGGGTTACAGCTGGGAGACTGCACTTGGCGCGGTATTCCTGTCGGGTATTTGCTTTTTAATCTTATCTTTAGTGCGCATTCGAGAGTGGATTGTGAATAGTATTCCCATGTCGCTGCGTATTGGTATTGCCGCTGGTATTGGTTTGTTTCTTGCGCTGATCGGCCTTAAGAGCGCCGGTATTGTGGTGGCAAGCCCTGCAACCTTAGTGACCTTAGGCGATATCACTGCATTTCCGGCGGTTATGGCTGTGTTAGGTTTTTTCCTGATCATTGCTATGGTGCAACGTGGAATGAAGTCGGCGGTCATCCTAAGTATCTTGATTATCACAGCGCTGGGATTAATGTTTGGCGATGTGCAGTATCAGGGTATTGTATCTATGCCGCCGTCGATCATGCCGACATTTTTGAAGATGGATTTATCCCAAGCCTTTGAAGTGACTATGTTATCTGTGGTGTTTGCCTTCTTATTTGTCGATCTCTTCGATACCTCTGGCACTTTAGTTGCGGTTGCACAGCGCGGTGGTTTCCTCGATGAGAAGGGCCGTTTACCGCGATTAAACCGTGCCTTGACTGCTGACAGTTTAGCGACCATTGCGGGCGCGGCTTTTGGTACATCGACGACCACAAGTTATATCGAAAGTACGGCGGGTGTGAGTGCGGGAGGCCGGACTGGTTTAACGGCAGTTGTCGTGGGATTACTCTTTATTGCTGCGTTATTCCTGTCGCCATTGGCGGGCATGATCCCAGCTTATGCGACAGCGGGCACACTGTTTTATGTGGCGATTCTGATGATGTCGGGGCTCGTGCATGTCGAATGGGAAGATTTGACTGAAGCCGCACCGGTAGTTGTGGTGTGTATTTTAATGCCACTGACGTTTTCTATCGCTACAGGCATCGCCTTTGGGATGATTTCATACGCCGCAATCAAATTACTCACGGGTCGTTTTAGCGATCTCAATGTGGGCATTGTCGTCTTGGCCGCGCTGTTTGTGGCTAAGTTTATCTATGGCTAATCCTATCGATTAGTGGCTCGAGCAGTGCAAGCTCGCAACCTAGATTGTCTACAATAGACAATATTTTTTGAGGGTCATCTAACTGATGGCCCTTTTTAATGCGCTATTCTAAGCAAAATCGAAAATTTATTCGGAGTTAATAACTCCTTGCTACCAATTACCCAGCGGATTAGGTATAAGGATTGTTCGGTTATTTTTTACAAATGAATAATGAACTTAAGTGAGATTGCGTATCGCCGCGTAGTAGTGAAGTTAGGGACGAGTGTGCTGACCTCTGGCAGTAAACAGCTAGATAAAGCCCACATGGTTGAGCTTGCTCGTCAAATGGCCGCACTGATGAAGTCAGGGGTCGAAGTCGTATTATGCACTTCTGGCGCAATTGCCGCCGGGCGTGAACATCTCCAATACCCGATACTGCCCGACACTATGGCCAATAAGCAATTGTTAGCCGCTGTCGGGCAAAGTCAGTTGATCCTCGCTTGGTCACAACTCTTTAGTATTTATGGGCTGCATGTCGGCCAATTGCTGCTGACCCGCGCCGATTTGCAGGATAGGGAGCGTTACCTCAACGCCCGTGACACGCTTAATGCCTTGCTGGCCAATAATATTGTGCCGATCATCAATGAAAACGATGCCGTTGCCACTAATGAAATCAAAGTCGGTGATAACGACAATCTGTCGGCCCGTGCCGCACTGCTGTGTGATGCCGATTTATTGATTTTATTGACGGATCAAAAGGGCTTATTCGATGCCGATCCGCGCACTAACCCGAATGCTAAGTTGATCTCCCAAGTCGTCAAGATTGACGACAGCCTACGTATGTTGGCGGGCGGGTCTGTTTCTGGTTTAGGTACGGGCGGAATGTCGACTAAATTGGAAGCGGCGGATATTGCTCGCCGTGCGGGCATCGAAGTGGTTATCGCCTCTGGCCATCACCCCGATGTGATTAAAAAAGTGGTGAGTAAGGAATCTGTTGGCACGCATTTTAGTGCGATTGAAAACCCGCTAGAAAGCCGTAAACAGTGGATTTTAGCGGGACCTGCGACTCAAGGTTCTTTAGTGCTCGATGCGGGCGCGGTCAAAGCCGTGACAGACAAGGGCCGCAGCCTATTGTCTAAAGGTATCATCGGCGTTAAAGGCCAGTTTGAGCGCGGCGCAACGCTGCAATTAGTTGATCAACAGGGTAAAGTGATTGCTAAAGGGATGACACGATACTGCGGCCAAGCCCTCAGTTTGATCGCGGGCAAGCATTCCGATGAGATCGAGTCTTTACTCGGTTACGATTATGGTGACGCAATCGTGCACCGCAACGACATGGTTGTCTTATAAGCGAGGTCTGTTTTGAGTCAAATGAATCAAGAACAGTATTTACAGCAACTTGGTAATAATGCCAAACAGGCAAGTTACGCCTTAGCCAATTTAACCGCTAGCCAAAAGGCTGACTTACTCGAAGCCATCGCCGATGCGCTGACGGAAAATACAGCCGCTATTTTAGCCGCGAATGCTAAAGATGTGGCCGCTGCTAGAGCCGATGGATTAACGGATGCGATGATCGACAGACTGTTGCTCGATGATGCGCGTCTGGCGGGCATTATCGGTGATATTAGCGATGTGATCCGTCTTGCCGATCCGGTAGGTGAAGAATTTGGCAGCAAGTTATTAGATAACGGTTTAAGGCTGACTCGCCGCAGAGTACCACTTGGGGTGATCGGTGTTATCTATGAGGCTCGGCCTAATGTCACTGTTGATATCGCGGTACTTGCCCTTAAAACCGGTAATGCGGTGATCCTCCGTGGCGGTAAAGAAACCCTAGCATCGAATAAGCTTATTAGTGACGTGATCCGCGGCGCGATTGTCGCCCAAGGTTTACCGATAGATGCGGTGCAATTTATTGATTCTTCAGACAGAGCTTTAGTGACAGGTTTACTTAAGCTCGATCAATATGTCGACATGATAGTGCCGCGTGGCGGTCAAGCGCTGCAACGCTTATGTGCCGAGCAGGCGACGATTCCGGTGATCTTAGGCGGCATAGGTATTTGCCATTTATATGTCGATAAAAATGCCAATCTTGAGCGGGCTCTCGAAGTGATCGCTAACGCCAAAGTGCAGCGTCCAACTGTGTGTAATGCGCTTGATACCTTGCTGGTGGATGAGCATGTGGCGAGCACCTTTGTACCGCAAATTGCCGAGTATCTGCATCGTTTAGGTGTGCGTTTTTCAGTTTGTGATACAAGTTTTAGTTTGCTTGATGGTTTAGGGTTTGATGTGACGCACGCTAAGGCTGAGGATTTTGGCATCGAATGGTTGTCGTTAACCTTAGGCATTAAAGTGGTGAGTGATATCGATGCCGCCGTTGACCATATTCGTACTTATTCTAGCGGCCATTCGGAAGCGATTTTGACCGATGACATTCACGCTGCGGCGCATTTTATGAACCAAGTGAACTCAGCGGCTGTGTATGTGAATGCCAGCACACGTTTTACCGATGGCGGTCAGTTTGGCCTTGGCGCCGAAGTGGCAGTGAGCACGCAAAAACTCCACGCCCGCGGCCCTATGGGGCTTGAGGCATTAACCACGTATAAGTGGTTAGCTTGGGGTGATTACACAAGCCGTGTTTAGTGGTTAAAAACCATAAAATTAAAGCCGTTAACGCATTACGTTGACGGCTTTTTTGTTTGCAGAATTTGATTGTATAGTTTGATTGTAAGTACCAATTTGCAGAGTCTATTTATGGCAGTGTCTGTTTGCGCATTAATGGAGAAGCGGCGTATAAGTGGCAAGTAACCAGATACAGAAAAATAGCGTCGACATGACGGTAGTGAATCTACGAAAGGCCTTGATGTATTCCAAGGTATAAATAAAGTACTTTTCCTGCACTCTGCGGGTGAGTAATACCGAGGGCAGCATAAAACTGCAATAGAGCATGACTACCATAGTGGTAAAACTGTTTCCCCAGAAATGCTCATAAATAAATAAGGCGATGCAGAGTAGCATAGCGCACCAGCTGATTGGGCTGATGCTATTTTCTGGGTTCCATTGGGTTGATTTTTCCATCTGACTATCCTTAGTCGATTTGTACCTCAGTACAATTTATAGACGGATATCTCGGCTTTATCAAACGCTTTCTACTGTAGACCCAGTTCGCAGAGGCTAATTTGTTGTTGCTAGGGTCTTGTTTGCGAGTTATCCAACATGAGCGCGTGCTATTTAATGGAGTGGATTACTTAACGTCGAATGACCTGTGCTTAATGTGGCCTGAATAGCTTAAAGCGTCTTGATATCGGCAAATTCGCCTTTGCAAAGCTGGGCTAAGTCTGTGGCCGCTAAGCTTATCTCTAAGCCGCGTCGGCCCGCGCTGACATAAATTCTGTCGAAGCCTTGAGCACTGACATCAATTAAGGTCGGTAACTGTTTTTTCTGCGCTAAGGGACTAATGCCGCCAACCAGATAGCCCGATGATTTTTGCGCGAGTTCGGCATCGGCCATTTGCAGTTTCTTTTGTTTTAAGCATTTAGCTACGGCTTTTAGATTAAGCTGATGATCGACTGGCACAAGCGCGACGGCAATCGGCGCATGGGCTTTGTCGATGGCGACCAAGAGGGTTTTAAACACTTGTGCGGGGTCAAGCCCTAAGGTGTTGGCGGCTTCTTCGCCGTAGGCGGCGCAGTGTGGATCGTGGCTGTACTCTAGGATTTCAAACGCAATTTTGGCTTTTTTCGCCAATCGAACGGCCGGGGTCATTCTATACTCCTTCACAAAATGGGTGATATTAGCGCTTAATTTTGATGTAAAACGTTAGCCACTTCGGTTTTTACGTTCTTTAATTGGCTCATTGCAGTGAGCCAAGTTTATTTCAGGCGACGATTCAGTGATGACTCTGCCATCACTCAGCTATCTCTCAACCATCATTCAGCGAGCTTTGGCTTTGGGCTTATTTTGCTTTTACGCTCGGTATAACGGGGCCAAAGTTGTTGCAACATCATCCCTGACAGAATAAACGCTAGGCCGAGATAGGTCGCCATCGCGATCGTTTCCTGCAAAATCCACGCGATAAAACCAATCGACATCACAGGGGATAAAAACACCATAGTGCTGATGTTCGCGGTACGAGTGGCGGTTTTTAGCGCCATTAACCAGAGCACGAAGGTAATGCCCATCTCAAATAAGCCCACATACACACCTGCAAATATCGCCTTAAGACTAAAACTGGGCAGGGTATCTGTCAGTACTAAAGTGACGGCAATAAAAGGTAAGCCGATAAGAAAACTCAATAATAAACTCACCACGGGATCGCCTTGATCTTTAGTGTTGACGATCCAATATAGGCACCAGAGTAAGGTGCTGGTGAGAGCAAGGCCGATCCCGAGCGGGCTATCAAAACTAAAGCCGCTGATATCGCCGCCGGTGGCAATGATAAATACCCCAGTGTAGGCAATCAGCGCCGCAGTAATGTCGCTCTTACGCAAATGTTGTTTTAATAAAGGCGCAGCAAGTAACGGCAGCAATACCGCCCAAGTGTAATTCAGTGACAAAGCTTGCTGCGCTGGTAATAAGGAATACGCCTTAAACAGCACCACATAGTAAAGGAAGGGATTGATGAGCCCTGTGATTAGATAAAATGCAGGGCGGCGCAAAAACTGTTGCGTGAGTAAGGAAAGCTTCTTTTGCCAAGCCAGGATACCGCCAAGGGCAATAATCGACGTGAGCACGGCAACAAACACCAGTTGCAGTGGCGTGTAGTAACTCAAGGCAATCTTAAAGGCCGTGGCCACTGTAGACCAGAGGAAGACCGCCGCCATGCCATACACGTACGCTAAATTCGAAGACTTCACTCTGCTACCTTACCTGGATAAACATCCGCCAAATGTGGGCAGATTGAATAACAGCTTGGGTTGATAAGCAAGACTATTTTATCTGCTTGGATATTTTATCCCGCGGCAGATGTGAGAAAGATAAATCAGAAAATTTTTTTGTTCGCCCTTGTAATTAAATTCCCTGTCCCAATATAGGTATCAAGGCAGAGAAGGTGGCCAACGATGGACTTGATATTTCAACCATCTAGCCCCATATCAAAACCAACTAAACAAATTTAGATTGAATGAAATTTTTCGGAGGACCTCATGGGTAAAATTATTGGTATCGACTTAGGCACAACAAACTCTTGTGTAGCTGTCCTCGATGGTGGCAAAGCACGTGTGTTAGAAAACGCTGAAGGCGATCGCACAACCCCGTCAATCATCGCTTATACAGATGATGAAACCATTGTCGGTTCGCCAGCAAAACGTCAAGCTGTGACTAACCCGACTAACACATTCTTCGCGATTAAGCGTTTGATCGGTCGTCGCTTTAAAGATGACGAAGTCCAACGTGACGTGAACATCATGCCATTCAAAATCATTGCAGCCGACAACGGTGACGCATGGGTTGAATCGCGTGGCAACAAGATGGCTCCACCACAAGTTTCTGCAGAAATCTTGAAAAAGATGAAGAAAACCGCAGAAGACTTTTTAGGTGAAGAAGTAACAGAAGCGGTTATTACTGTTCCTGCTTACTTTAACGATTCACAACGTCAAGCGACTAAAGATGCGGGTCGTATCGCAGGTCTTGATGTTAAACGTATTATCAACGAACCAACGGCTGCAGCATTAGCCTACGGTATTGATAAGAAACAAGGCGACAACATTGTTGCGGTATACGATTTAGGTGGTGGTACATTCGATATCTCTATCATCGAAATCGACAGCAACGATGGCGACCAAACATTTGAAGTGTTGGCAACCAACGGTGACACCCACTTAGGTGGTGAAGACTTTGACAACCGTTTGATCAACTACTTAGCTGATGAATTCAAGAAAGAGCAAGGCTTAGATCTGCGTAAAGATCCATTAGCAATGCAACGTCTGAAAGAAGCAGCAGAAAAAGCGAAAATTGAACTTTCAAGCACCAACCACACTGAAGTGAACCTGCCATACATCACGGCAGACGCAACAGGTCCTAAGCATTTAGTGATTAAAATCACTCGTGCTAAATTGGAATCGCTGGTTGAAGACTTGATTCTCCGTACATTAGAGCCACTGAAAGTTGCCCTGGCTGATGCAGATTTATCTGTAACAGACATCAACGAAGTGATTCTAGTGGGTGGTCAAACACGTATGCCTAAGGTTCAAGAAGCAGTGACAAACTTCTTCGGCAAAGAACCTCGTAAAGACGTGAACCCAGACGAAGCGGTAGCCGTAGGTGCTGCAATTCAAGCGGGCGTACTGTCAGGCGACGTGAAAGACGTATTACTGTTAGACGTAACACCACTGTCTCTGGGTATCGAAACCATGGGCAGCGTGATGACTAAGTTGATTGAGAAGAACACCACTATTCCTACTAAGGCGCAGCAAGTGTTCTCAACAGCCGATGACAACCAAAACGCAGTGACGATTCACGTACTGCAAGGTGAGCGTAAGCAAGCGAGCGCGAACAAGTCATTAGGCCAGTTCAACTTAGACGGTATTGAGCCAGCTCCACGTGGCCAGCCACAAATTGAAGTGATGTTCGACATCGATGCCGACGGTATTCTGCATGTGTCTGCGACAGACAAGAAAACCGGCAAGAAACAAAACATCACCATCAAAGCTTCTTCTGGCTTAAGCGAAGAAGAAGTGGCGCAAATGGTACGTGATGCCGAAGCTCACGCAGATGAAGACAAGAAGTTTGAAGAGTTAGTGCAAGCACGCAACCAAGCTGACGGCTTAGTCCACGCGACTAAGAAACAAGTGGAAGAAGCGGGTGATGCATTGCCAAGCGAAGATAAAGAGAAAATCCAAGCTGCTATGGCCGCTGTTGACACTGCCAGCAAAGGCAATGATAAAGAAGCCATTGAAAAGGCAACTCAAAACTTGATCGAAGCATCTGCTAAGCTGATGGAAATCGCTCAAGCTAAGTCTCAAGCTCAAGGCGGCGACAATGCCGACGCGGGCAAACAGGCTAACGCTGCTGCCGATGACGTTGTCGATGCTGAATTCGAAGAAGTGAAAGACGACAAGAAATAATGACTTGTTTTCAATCAAATAGATTGATTTCAAAGCGTTAATTTCTAGGCGGGCGTTACGGGGCAACCCTAACGCCCGTTTGTTCAACACCAGCTGAGAAGCATGAGATTATGTCAAAGCGAGATTATTACGAAGTATTAGGTGTCAGTCGTGACACTAGCGAACGTGAAATTAAAAAGGCCTACAAACGTCTGGCCATGAAATTTCACCCAGATCGCAACCCAGGCGACAAAACCGCAGAAGCTAACTTTAAAGAAATTAAAGAAGCCTACGAGATCCTAACCGACGCCGACAAAAAAGCGGCCTACGACCAATTTGGTCACGCGGGTGTGGATCCTAATCGCGGTGGCGGTGGTTACGGTGGTGGTCAAGGCGATTTCGGCGATATTTTCGGTGATGTCTTTGGCGATATTTTCGGCGGTGGACGTCGTGGCGGTCAACGCCAAGCGGCCCGCGGTTCAGATTTACGTTACAACCTAGAGTTATCACTGGAAGAAGCCGTTAAAGGCTTAACCAAAGAACTGCGGATTCCAACGCTGGCGACTTGCGATCTGTGTGAAGGCAGCGGCGCGAAAAAAGGCACCTCTGCAACCACATGTGGCACCTGTCACGG
>NZ_JAUOET010000026.1:0-58694 GCF_031932075.1 Shewanella sp. SP1S2-4 | reverse complement strand
AATACAGCACAACTGACGACAAAGTTATCTTGCTTTGTGCAATAGCTTTTTAGCTAAACGAACAGCAGAAGGGTTAGTTAAGATTGGCATTGTTGCACCTGTAACCTTCTAAAATAGGGATATTTTAGTAGAGCCCTCTGGGATACTTCTAGTTAAATAAAGAGGCGGTGAGTCACTGGGGAAACAATGAGAATTGATGTGTAGCAACAACTGACGATAACGTTATCTTGCTTTTGGGCAAAAAGAAAAGCCCGCGTATGCGGGCTTGGCGTCACTTAAAAATCAACGGAATATAAAGACTGACTTAACGATACGTCAACGTCGTAGTATCCGTTAACTTGTCGTTATCTTTAACGGTCAGTTCAACTGTGTGTTGTCCACGACGGGCAAGGCGCAATACCACTTGACCGTTAGCGCGGGTGCCATTGTCGAATGTCCACTTATGTTGCTTGATTACGCCATCGGTATCATAGCTAGTCGAGATAAACATATCGACGAACAGTAAATTGATACGTTGAATTTGCGCAACGGGTGGTTGTTTTACCTCACCAACAACCACAGAAATAGTTTGTGACGTGCTATGGGTTAGGCCGTCGTTATCCGTCACTGTTAGCGTGACCAGATACTCGCCGCTTTGACTATAGCTGTGAGTCACTACCTCACCCACTGCCACTGTATTATCACCAAAGCTCCACTCGGCTGACACGATTTGTCCGTCGCTGTCGGTTGAAGTGGATGTCAGTTGCACCGCAGCGCCATTCACCACTTGAGTGAAACTGGCCACTGGCGCGACTTTTTCCGCGTCGAGCAAGAGTGAAATCACCACAGGATCGTGATCCGATGAGCGGTAAGCATCAGTAGCGAATAAGTCTTGGATTTGAGCAGGTGTCTTAAACTCTTCGTTGTAATCCAAAACGCGTGGTTCGTCGGTATTGATATGCCACTCAGTCACATCCACCACTTTATCTAACAAGGCAGCGTTTGCTAAGGCATGATCCAACTGACCCGATTCAGCCGAGAACACATAGGAATAAGGATTTGGCTTTTCAAGTTTGGCAAACAGCTCACTAAAGCCTGCATTACCTAAAGCCGTTAATGGATCTTCCTTCGCATAGGCGTTCAAATCGCCAATCAGCAATACGCCTTGATCTGGATATTGCTCGCTAATCCATTGACCTGCAGCCGTCGCCGCACGGGTACGAGTGATATTACAGTTGCCTTGACCGTCGTTAAGATCAGGTTCGCCCGCACATTCACTGCCTTTAGATTTAAGGTGATTAACCGCAACAACCACGCCTTCTTCACTGCCGTTCACGCTAAAGGCTTGCGTCAGCATTGGACGGTTTTTGCTATCGTCAAACAGGGGCTTTTGATCGCTATCTAATGGCGAATTGGCACTGGATAGAATGCGTGCAGCGCCCTGCGGCGTGACTTTATCGCTACGATAAATCAAGCCAACTGTTATGGCATCGGTGCCAATCGCATTGATGCCTGTTGGCGCGATATAAGCGTAACGCGCTTCACCCACAGCGGCATTCAAGCCTGCGACTAAATCAGCAATGGCCGAGTTGGCGCCAAAGCCATCGTTCTCGATTTCCATCAAACCAAATACGTCGGCACTAATGCCCACCATGGCGCTGACAATCTTCGCCTTTTGACGCTCAAATTCGCTCAACGTATTGGCACCACGGGCGGTTGGGAAACCTGCACCTTGGCCGTCGCCATTGAAGTAGTTAAGCACGTTAAAGCTAGCGACTTTTAGATTACCGCCATCATTCAATGTGGGGGCGACAGGACGTGGGTTTTCCGCCACAAAGTTCACCGTCTCGATTGGCATAATGCGATACAAATTAAAGCCATAGTGCATTACACCCGTAAGCGATGTGGCTTTATCGCCTACACGCACAGTGTTTGATGCGCTCAAACCAGGAGCGGGGAATTGCACAGGATCAGGATTCTGCGCCGTTAAACCGTCATCCAATAAAATACTGTCACGTTGGTTGGCTGCGCTCACTGCCAGCGCATCCGTGCCCGGTGCAGCCACTTGCGTACCGATAAAGTGGCGCTGACTGCCTAATGAAATCTCGCCGTAACGACCGAGGTTGTAGACTTCGTTCACCACTAAATCTTGGCTGAAACGAACACGCATGCCCTCAAATGACTCAAAATCATCACTGCTGTTAACCGGTAAGGTCACTAGCGCGGCCATTGGTAACGTTTGTCCTGTGGCACACAACTTGTGATCAGATAAAGTCGTTAGTTCAGTTAAGCCTTGATATTCAGTGACTTTGGCTTTTAAACGAATACGATCGCCCGCCACATACGCGGTAGGCGCAGTGCCGGTATACACAAACACCCCTTCCGAGGTTTGTGGATCGCTATCGGCTTCGTTATCAGCCATTTGTACAAAAATGCCCTTAAGACCGGCTTCTTGATTACTGACGACAACCGCTTCAACCACTAAGGTTTGACCATTAAGAGGACTGGCAGCGCCCGCGCCTTGAAGCGCATGAATTGCTGTGGCTTCTTCGCCGCACACTAAAGAACTCGGTGGAGGGTCGATGGGATCGGTTGGTGTGCCAGCGCTGAATTTACCGAGATCAGAAATGTCATCCTTCGCAAAACCTAACCAAGTGCTAAAGCTGACCGCATCGTCACTGATGGGATCGGCAATTAGCTGTTCAGGATTACGGCGCAGGGTGTTGTCTTGAGTGGATAAATCACCACTGCCCCATTCGGCACCGGGATCGACACCGACTTGACCCAAACTATCAATCACTTGATTTTGATAAGTCAGTTCAATCGCATCGTCGCCGTTAAAGAAGCTGGCGGTACTTTGTTGATTGGTCACCGCAAGAATATCGGCCGACGCATCGTTATCGGCAACCACATAAGTCGCCCCCGCGGCTAATGAGCCAGTGAGCGCAATGGTCGTACCGACGTTAGTGCTGCCATTAAAATAGAAACGCAATTGGTATTGGCTTAAGTCAATAACGCCCGCAGTTGGGTTATACAATTCGATGGCTTTATTGTTGCTGCTGCCTTCGACGTATTCTGAAATGATCAAATTATCCGCGCCATGGGCAAGCCCACAAACGCTGCTGATGGCTAACGCCAGCACAGTTTTAGTGTTAAACATTGAGACCCCTAAATGTATTGTTTTAATATTTTGTATTGAATTGCGATTTAATTGATGTGCTTAGATGCTTCAAGATGATGTCACCTCGAAGACTGACGATACTATAGGCGACCAAGGTTACAAATTGGTTGCGCCAAAGTTGCAACTTAAGATTGATATTATTGGTGCAATTTAGCGATCAGAGCTAGGAAAAAAGCAGTACGGGGAATGCTGGCCGCCCATTAACAATGCGGCCAGAAATAATCAATGTGATGGGGATAAATCGCTCTTAACAACATAAGCAGAGCCAATGGATAAAAGCCCTGACGCAGGGCTATAAGGGCTCAAGTTTTTCATCAAGTAAACTGACCAGCAGTAACTCACCTTGGGCGTTCACCCTAAACTCGCCGTATTTAGCCGCACTGAAATGATCGGCTTGCCCTTCTTCAAAGAAAAAGCTGTTCGATGCGAGCTTGATTTGATTACCACGAACACGAAATTGCACCCGCAGTTGATCTTTACCCAGCGCTTGGTCGGTATAAAAATCCATAAAACGCGCCACTTTTTGCTCATCTAGTGCCAGCAACAACTGACCCTGCATTTGTTGCGGCGCTAAGGCGCTGCGCACATCGCGGGCAATGGCATATTCCAGCGCCATGTAATCCCCCTGCATTAACGAGCGCGGATCGACTGGCGCTAATGCAAAGCGCACGACTTGGCCGTGATTAAGCAGTTGTTCGAATTTGAAAATGCGCCAATTCACGCCAGCAAGAATCGCAACGGTCGTAAAAAGTACTATGCCCAGCGCCCATTTATGTGAAGCCGCCAGTTTTCCCATCACATTTCCCATCACATAGTCTCCTTGGCATTTTCATTGGCAGGAAATAACCGCCACATCAGCATCCTTGCCACCAGCAACAGCGCGCCTAAACCCATCAAATAAGCAGATTTCAGCAGTAGTGTTGTTTCTAATGAATAATAATATCCACTGACAAACAACAGCGCCGACACAATTCCCATGCCTTTTAGCCAAGGCTCATTGCAATAATGGCCAAGCAAGATCAATAGGATAGCCGTCGATAATCCCTGCATGGGTAAAGATAAATCGCTAATAACCATTAAACCGAGAAAACAGCCTATCGCCGCCATTGAGCTAAGTGATTGTTTGTGTTCGCGAAAAACGCTGACCAACAATAATCCGCAAATGACAAAAATAATCGACAGATGGCTTAGCGTGAACCACAGACTTTGTTGCCAAGGACTGAATAAGGCTTCAAAAATACTGTCCATACTAAAAGCGTGCATCAACTGCAACGAAAGCAAGGCGAGTGCGAAGCCATAGATGAGCATCCGAGCCCTACGATAATGACGCCCGAACTGATTGATATTTAATAACACTAGACTAATGACTACGGCAAAAAGGCTTGGGCTAAAATTGAGCAGTTCAAATTTTGCCATCAGGCCAATCACGCACCAACTAAAGCAAAAAGCGAATACAAACTGGGCTAGCCCATGGGCAATCAAGCCCCACAGTAATAATGTAATACCCGCCATACACAGATACCAGTTGAGGCTAAAATCATTGTCGATTAAATCATAGAATCCCCAAGCCACACTGATTAAACCACTCAAACAGGCGGCAAAAGCAAATTGCTCAATGAAGATCTGTTGCCGCGGCAAAAAATACAACCCAATGCCCACGGCTAAATAAGTTAAGCCGATAAATAAGGCGACGCCCTCACCTACCCGCTCAAAAATGGCGCCAAATGCCGCCATCATAAAACCCAATAGAAACAAAGCGGCTATCCAAGCGGCGAAGGCCTGCATAGCGGCAATATACCAAGGAATATCCTGGTTTTCTGGCATTTGGGGCGTACTGACTTTGCCCTCGGCATACAAGGATTGCCACAGTGTTATCAGACTGGATTCACCCGATGCATCAATTGAAGCGGCATTCTCTTTTGAAGGAGACTTTAAAGCAGTCGCTACCGAACTCGTTAAAGAATTGGTCACCATGTCGCCATCCGGTAAGCCATTATTGTTGCTCATGAATGTCTCCCACTTTCCCTTGGGTCGCTCTCGCTACGGGCTCAGGCTCTAATTCAGACATAGATTCAGGCATAGATTCAGGCTCTGATTCAGGCATAGATTCTGACTGTGGTTTAAGCTTGCGACTGAGTGCCTTTAACCAAATACTCAAGCCTGTGCTCGCCAAAATGATGTAAAGCCCAATAAACAGAAACCCGCCTATGGGATCATTGTCCTCAAACATCAACCGTATCAGTAACGCAGCGCCCACGGCAATCAAGCTAAAACCGCCCAAGGCCAAGGGATATATGCGCGGTAAGCGATAGCGAAAGATAACGAATCCAAATATCAGATGGGCAAAATAACCACAAATGATCCAAGTCCTCGCGCCATCAGACTTAAAAAGATCGTCGAAAATCAACCAAGTGATTAACCAAGTAAAACAGCCCATCGCAAACAGTGAACACGCATATTCGAGAATTGGCGCATGCCAGCGCCCCACGACGTTGCGGTCTAGAAAAACAAAAGCGTAATAGATAGCTAAATTCAAACAGATAAAGATCAGCAGTTGGCCTTGTTCATCCAAGAAGGCTCCCCATAAATGGGAAAAGGAATCTAAAAATATCCCTATGCTTAGGTTAATAAGTCCCACCAGCAGCAGCCATAAACCATCGAATCCCGCCACCCAAGCGAAAGGCAAAATCACTAACGCCCACAGGGCGAATAACTGCCAAGGATCGGCGCCCGTTTGATAGGTTTGCCCAACCAGTGCTAATAAGCCGCCCACCAATACGCTCGCGGCCAATAAAACACCATTGGCTGTCGTCCCACCAAATCTACTGTCGTTGCTTTGGTTACTATGACTATGGAAATGGGAAGCAGCTGAAAGGGAATTAGCACGATAATAGAGCCAAGCAAATGCGCCGATGGCGAGCACTATCGCCACTTCAATAAGCCCAAATTTGGCAAAACGCCCGAGGGATTGCCAATTGTAGGCAAAGAAAAAAATTACCCCAGAGGCAAAGCTCAAGGCGCCAAACCAGAGTAATAAGTTAGCGATTAAGCCACGCCAGCTCGACGCATCAGGCAACTCTGTGACCTGCCGATAAAGCGTATTCGCTTGCTCTTGCGTGATATGTCCCTGTTCAACCCAGCCACACACTTGAGATTTTATCTGGCTCAATGTGAGTTCTCCCTCATCCTGTTTGCGCTAGCTTACTATGACCTATTCAAAATTCGCACAACATCGACAGCGTTGAGTAAATTAAATTGTGTATACTTGTAAAAAAATCATTAACCTTTGGCATGATTAGGGGTGACCATGGTAATAAGACAGTTGTATCGTCTACTCTTTAGCTTCGTCTTAGGGATCAGCGTATTTTCGGCCGCAATCGCCCAAGATAACAATCAGTCACCCACAGCACCTAATACAATAGTACCCAATACAACAGCACCCAACACGATACCGACTATTCGTGTCGGTGGTTATCCATTTGCCCCCTATGTGGATCTACAACAGGATGGCCGTTACACAGGCCTCACCCTCGATATCATCAATGCATTGAATCAAATACAACAAGAAGTGTTTTTTGAATTTACCGTCACCAGTATTGAGCACAGATATAAAGCCTATATGTTAGGCCGCTTCGACATGATGATATTTGAGAATCCCGCCTGGGGATGGCAAAAAATTGCGGATCAGTTTATTCCGCTAAATATGATAGATGGAGAAGTGTTTATTGCGCTTAAGACCAAAGCCCATAATCAAAATTATTTCAAAAACTTAACCAATAAATCAATCGCATTCGTTAAGGGCTATCACTATCAGTTTGCCCACTTTGAAACCGATACTGAAACGCTGAAAAAGCAATTTCGCCCTTTGTTTGTCAGCAACAACAGAGCCACTATCGAAAGCATTCTGCGCGAACGGGCTGATATCGCTCCTGTCACTCATTCCTATTTACAGTATTATTTAAAGGCTAACCCACAAGACAGGCATTTACTTTTAATATCAGATAAATGGGACCAAAAGTACGATAATGGCATCTTGCTTAACCACAGTTCATCACTCGATGCTAAGAAGCTAACACACTGGATTCAGCAGCTCATCAACAATGGCAAACTCACCGAACTCGCTGCCCAATACGCAATCCAGTCGAGCCAATAATTTTTTATTCACACTATTAGCGCAGTTAGTTTCGCCAAGTCGTTAACGCGTCAAGCGCGATGATTATCTGAGCATGATTAGCGATTTATGCGACAGACAACAGAGGCCCAAGCATTGCCAAAGTGCCAATCAGCAAAAAAATTAAAGCCTGCACTATAATCATCTGGCCACTATTTGGCGGGCTTAAAGTGGCAATATAAAACTGCCAAATTGCAAAGATCCCGTAATTCATCCCAAGAAATAACAATAAGCTATAGGCATACATACCTGGGATCACTCTAAGTGCACAGGCCAAAAGTACCGCAGTTGAGGCCACAAAAAACACTGACTGACAATGAAATAAACAGCGCAGCATTTGCTTGCTCTGCTGGGAAACATTGGCCTTTAACAGCGGCGCCAATAGAACACGCTTACCATAGATCAAATGGTATCCACAGACTCCAGCACTCAAGACAGTTGCTGCCATTAATGTTAAAACCATACTGCTCCTCGTTATTGCTCATATTGGCTGGTGTTTGAAGATAAAGCGTAAACAGAACTAAAATTGCAACCCTAGCGATAAGACCCTGAAAACCCCAGTTGAGTTTCAGCAGAGTGCAAAAAGGAGCCCTTAGGCTCCCTTACATCACATATTTCAATTCACAATGCTCAAAGTCAAATGCTCAAAATCACATGCTTAAAAACCTGTGCTGACTCAAACCTGCCGACTACATAGTCGCCATAGTCCAATAATCTAAACGCTTTTGTGGATCGGCTAATAGGTTTTTACATTCTTCTTTATATTTGCCCATTAACGCACCTAAGTTACTTGAGCCCCCTAAGCTTTCGATTTGACGCGCTTTCGCGTCGGCAACTGCTTGAGTCACTTCAGCTTCAGAGCTGTATTTCTTGGCTAAATTCTCAGATTCAATTTTAGAGCTTTTTAAACGCTCACCCACAGCCTGCATTTGCGGTGCATTCATCGCCCCAATAGCTTCTGAGCTAATTTGGTAATAAGCGGCACACTCAATGGCTTCTTTACTAAACGCTTTTTCTGCTTCATCAGCCCAAACTGCGGTACTGGCACTCAATACTAAACCACCTAATACCAATGTTTTTACCTGAGTTAACATGTTACTTTCCTTTTAATCGTCATAAATAAACCTACTCAAGCCCTGGGTGGATCTCAAGCTCGTAGATATAAAAATCTTGGTTACGCACAAAGCCTAAGCCTTCATACAAGCCCTGTGCGCGCTGGTTTTTTTGCTGTGTTTCTAACATCAAATAACTCATATTATGCGCTTTGGCATAACTGGCGGCCTGCTGCACTAACGCTCGCCCAATACCGACACATCGGGCATGTTGAGTCACATACACATCATTGAGGATCAACATTGGAGCCATACGTAACGATGAAAAGCTGGGATACATTTGCACAAAGCCTAATCCAAGCCCTTGATTATCTTTGGCAATAAATATCACCGATGACTCATCTAATAATCTTGCTTGAATAAACTGCTCCGCCGCCGCAACATCATCCCTGCGCCCATAAAACTGTCGGTACTCATTGAATAACACTGCAATCTCATGGGCTTGAGTCACATCTGCTCGAGTTATAATGCTTGCCATGGGCCTTTCCTTGGTATCGTTAGAGTGTTGGCGGGTGTTGTCGCAATCGAAATTGCAAACTGTTTTTCACCGCTGGCCACTCAGCATCAATAATGGAATACACCACAGTATCGCGAATTGTGCCGTCTTTAAGAATTTTGTGATTACGCAACACACCATCTTGCTTAGCACCTAGTCTCGCAATCGCTTGTCTGGAGGCTTGGTTATGCCAGTGAGTTCGAAACTCAACGGCAATGGCATCTAAGGTTTCAAAGGCAAAGGTCAATAGTAATAACTTAGCTTCGGTATTGATCCCCGTACGCTGGGCACGTTTTGCATACCAAGTGTAGCCAATCTCAAGGCGACGATTTTCAGGCTCCCAATTGCAAATTCGCGTGCAGCCGACAATTTCACCGCTCACTCTATCCCGCACAGCAAAGGGAAAACTCTGACCCCGCGCTTTTTCTTCGAGGGCTTTAGTCACATAGGACTTCACCTCGGCGGGTTCTGGCACACTAGTAAACCACAAACGCCAAAGCTGACCATCTGTTACAGCTAAACTCAATGCCGCCACATGGGACAAAGATAAAGGCTCAAGCACAATATGCTCACCCGTTAAACAACCTAAGTTATCTTCACAGCCCACAGTCTCGCCTCCGTTAAATAATAGAAAAGTGTGTTGTTGCGCACATTTTTATCTAGCCTAACATTAAACGAGAATAAAAAAACACCCTATTTTCAGCATGATTGGACAAATTTGTCCTATTGTCGACGGCTTAGATTACCTAAAGCTTAAGAGTGTAAAAAATTTGAGAAATGAGTGAATGGCAGTTAAATCCGCTTGGAGTCAATACTGCTATCACAGAATACGTCGCGAAATGAGATAAGCAATCGGGGCCAATAACAGCAAACACCTAAATCTGCGTTCAGTATTTAAGCGTTTGCTATCCGTTGAAGCTAGCCACCATAGTTAGAGGCAAAAGTTAAAATCTAAAGTTAAAAGCCATGCACACTGTTACTGACCCTAAACCAACCCGCAATACTATTGCGCTGGGCTAAGGTTTTAGTCACTTCATGGGGAAATCGCTCACTGAGAAAAATCACAAAATGACCCATTTTAGGTGCGATGCGTTCAATCTCAATATCAGCTTCATCATAGATAATCAACTCGCCACAATCAGCCGCTTTCCAGTCAGGATTTAAGAAAAACACTGTGGTTAAGATACGGTTTTGACTGCCTTTTAGCGCATCGACATGCTTTTTATAAAATGCCCCAGGCTGATATACCGCATAGTGACTTTCATAGTCGAATAACCCCATAAACAAACGACGATTTAAGCCATTTTTGAGTTGCGTCATCAGTTCAAGATATTGGGCATCAGGCTCGTTGTGCTCTTCTAGCCATTGTATTCTGTCGCGGCGAATGTCGGGGTTTAATTGCTGCTCTGCGCCACGACCAATGGACGCAGCTTTTAGCTCATGTGCTTGCGTTGATTGAATTTTTTCCAATAGCACTTGGCTTATATTGTTTGGAACTAAGTCAGGTAAAAAGATATAGCCTTTGTCTACTAAGGCATCAGCGATCACGTCCAGCATTGCTTCACTTAATTGCGAAACCATTATGCTACATCCAATAAAAGGGCTACGCTTTTGCTGTACTCAAGGGCTCAAGGAGGGATTAAATGAGCCTGATTTTCGAGGGGCGTCGATACGAGATATGATTGCCATATCTCAACAGTAAATTTTCAGAATTCTAGAGTAAAGAACGCCGAATTACAATAAAATAAAAATCACTATAAACAACAGCTTAAATTCAACTAAACAGTTCAACTGGCTCATCATCTGGGCTAAGCTGCACACACTGCTCAAACTGTAATCCCAGTTTGTTCAGCAATGCCTTTGACGCGCCATTATGGGCGCTCACAATCGCCACAATACGCTCGATACCTAAACTTTTGCCTAAATCAAAAGCGGCTTTCGCGGCTTCGAATGCGTAACCCTTACCCCAATATTGCGGCAAAAATGCATAGCCTATGTCGACATTATCAAGCGTCGGCCGTTTGATTAAACCGCAAATTCCTATGGTGAATCCGTTCTCCGCAAGCACCACGGCATAAAAGCCAAAACCACATTCGGCATAACTTTTCATTGGTCCATTGAGGATATAATCCTTGGCCTGCACAAGCGTGCGTACTCCCCTGTCCCCTATATTCTCAATAAAGCCTTGGCTATTGAGCAAGACTAACATAAATGAAGCATCGGCTGGGGTTAACTGCCGCAGGATTAATCTCGGAGTACGCGCCACTTGCATAGGATTTCTCCACTAAAAATAGACAATGTTTATAAAAATATAGTCATAAGCTTTTTCATAAATAACGGACGTATTGGCTGCCGTCCTTTTGCGGTTTTTGGGGTGCCACAACCGCTGGCGTACCGACATACAAAAAGCCGACAATTTGGTCGTGTGGTTCAAGGCCTAAGGCGGCATTCACATTAGCATCGAAGGCAAAATCGCCCGTGCGCCATACCGCGCCTATGCCTAAGGCAAAAGCCGCTTGTTGCATCGCCATCGTTGCGCAGCCCGCTGCAATTTGTTGTTCAAGTACAGGCACTTTAGGGTGTTGCTGCGTTTTTGCAACGACAGTGATCACCATAGGCGCACGCATTGGCATACCCTTGGCTTTATTAACGAAATCCTCGTCGGCGCCGCTGGCTTTAGCCGCCTCAACAAAGATATCGGCTAAGGTGTTTAACCCTTGATCCGTGGCAATAATAAATTCCCATGGGGCTAATGCACCATGATCTGGCACACGAATGGCAGCATCTAAGATGATTTTTAATTGACTCGCATCGGGAGCGGGAGCGATTAATCGCGGGGTCGATTGACGGGTGAGCAAAAGTTCAATAGCGTCCAAGTTCTTATCCTAGTTCGATATAAATTGCGTTCAAGCATAGCAAATTGCAGGCAAAGAGACATAAAAAAATCCCACCGCATGGATGGGATTTAACGCTTTGATTGCGCTTTAAAATCGTGAGCTCTTTATAAAAGGCTTACTTAACCCCGCAGCGCTTAGCGATGAAATAATCTAGGCTAGTGTAACGGCCGCCGCCTAAGGTGAAGAGTGCCAACAACATAATGAAATAAGTGGCCGCAAACTCAATACCATTATTAAGCACAGCTAAGTTACCTGAGCTGGTCAGCCAGTCATAATTACCGTGCTCCTGCAATATTTCTTTGGCTTTCGCCAGTTTATCCCCAGCCTCAAGCACTCTGTCGTTGGCAAGCCAAGAACTGCCATCGGCAATCGCTAACCAGCCATTTGGCCAATGCACAGTAAATGCAGCCACCAACATAGTGACCATCAAAGGGATAGAAATCAGCCGAGTCGCAAGCCCAAGCAGTAATAATATAGCGCCAAAGAACTCGGTTCCCGCCGCCAATCCAGCCATTACCGCCGGCACTGGCAGGCCTAAACCCCAATCGGGATTGGCAAACCAAGCAACCGTATCGTCAAAGTGAGCGAGCTTGTTATAGCCCGCTTGCATCAACACGGGCGCAAGGTAAATCCTGAGGGCTAATGGCGCTAAACCATCGAAATAACGACTCATATTGAGCAGTTTTTGATAAAGGGATGCAAGTGGCATAGTGTCTCTCTTTGACTGATGAATTTACTTGCAGGAATAGACCCTAGCAAGCCAATAAATCTTTCATGAGCTAGGCTTTTTTTGCACTTGCCTCTTTTTCAATGGCTTCTTGATTCAACTCATTGAGATCTTGAATGAGTCCACCCAACTTTTTATAAAAATGTTTCGACTGCTTGTCCGACAAACTCGTGTTCATCGCTAGCAGTAAGGTCCCAAATGCCTCAGTATTTTTGCGTAAAAATACTTTATGTTGCTCAGACTTAAGCTCATCGGGCTGCGTCATCAACAGGGTCAAACGCTCAGTTAATAGCGCTTCGTCGGCGCGCTGGCCAAGGGCAACTTCAAACTGACGTAACCATTCGTGGCGGTATTCGAGCCACATATCTAAGGTGGATAAACGCTGTTGATTATACTGATGAATAAGCACTTTTTGTTCTGCACTCACACTGCCAAGCCAGTCATCAAATTGCTCTTGAAGGTTTTCGTCGGCCTCTTTTTGTAACTGCGATGGAGTTTTGCCGGCAAACTCTTTGACGAGCTCCTGCTCATCTTCCCGTAATTTGGCGAGGATTTGCTTCACCTGTTCATCGGACAAGGACATGATGATGGGCAGTAATTCTGGCAAAGCAAACTCAAACAAACGAAACCAATGCCGCTTAGCAATCTCCACATGCTCGGCCCATAATACTGGTGTTAAGGTATTGGTTTTGATGAGGCTTTCGACTTCGGTTAATTGCACCACATAGTGGGACAATTCTTTAGATTGATGCCACAGGACAAATTTTTCAATGAGGGCGTCAAATGCCTTTTGCTGTGGTTTATCTAAAGTAACGTAGTCCTCTTGCTCCCAACCGATGGCCCAATCGAGGAAATGGTAACTGAATTTAGTGGAACAGGCGCTTAAGCCTAAGAGACACACAAGTAGCATCACGCCTTTTTTCATTCTGAATCATCCATCCTAGAACTGTTGCTAATATGACGCTTGAGCCTATATAAAGTTGCCTCTTATATCAAACAAGTTTGTCCAATAAAGGTTTTCAATATGTTAATATTTTGCCTGTTTTATGATTCCAATCGAGCAGCCATCCTTATGATGCTTGGGTGATGAGCGGCCAAAAACAATCAAACCATGCGAGATAGTCGGCGCTACGACTGGGCTCCGTTTGCGCCGCCATCAATAATGCCCAGTAACAGGCAAATACCCAGTACATGTCAATGGCGGCGGGCACGGCCGCTACGGCGTTTACTGAGACATAAGGGTGTTCACTCAGATACTGCGTCACTAACTCGTTTTGCTGGGCAGGTGTTAACGCATGGGTCGCTAACACTACGGCTAACTCACACAGGGGATGCGACGCCGTCGCATACTCAAAATCGATACAATACAAACGATTATTTTTGAGTAGCAAGTTGTGGGGATTAAGATCGCGATGACAAAACTGCGGTTTAATTAAACAAGCCGCTAAGTCATCACACCAATGTTTGATGTCGATTTGGATGTTAAGCAGCTTAGCGACTCGCTCACTCCAATCGTGCGTGAGCGCAAGAGATGCCTGATAGGCAAGCATCTGCTGGTGATATTCCTGCCATTGCTCTGTGATACTAATGGCATAATGACCTGTGGGCAGTTCCCGCAATTGCAGCAATAATTCCAGCAGTAAGCGCGCAGCTGAGTTGGGATGCTTATCTTGCTGTATTGGTATCAGACTAAGCTCATGATTTAAATAAGCTTGTTGTGAATAGCCGTGATGTAAAATGCCCAAAGACGACTGCCCCAGCACAAAATCAGCGGCACTGGTTTGGCGCTCTAAGGCAGGCCAATGGATTAAGCGTTTACGTTGAAAGCGTTCGCTATCAATCACATTGTGTTCAATTGCCGCACACTCTGCAGCGCTCGCTACTGCACTTTCGATAAGGTCACTCTCAATAAAGTCACTCGCAATAAGGTCACTCTCAATAAAATCACTGAGGTAGTAGCGCTCATCTTCACTCACCCACAGCAGTGCTGGGGCAAGTTTAGCTTGGGCGAGTTGTTGCCAGTAAAAACGCTCCTGCTGGCGGGTGCAAAAACTGTCCGCCGCATCGGCATTGACCCGCAGCACATAACACCCTGTTGGCGTAGTGATCTTATAATTATGATTACTCAAGCCGCCCGAAAGCTCGCAAATACTTAGTACTTGCTCAAGCCCAGCTCGTTTGAGTATGGGCAAGAGTGTATTGAATGATTCGCGCGTTGAGTATGGCTTAGCAGCATTGACATCGAGCATTAACTGAGTAACTTCAAGGCATTGGCCTCACGGGCATCGGCTAACGCAGTGCGCCACAGGAAATACCCTACAACTGCAAGCCCTACATAGAGTACGAATAATAACGAGGTCAACATCAAGCCTTTGCTGAGATAAAGGTAAATAGACACTATGTCGATAACGACCCAATAGAGCCAATTCTCAAGTACTTTCTTCGCTACTAAATAGGTCGTCATCACAGCAAAACAGGTCGTGGCCGCATCTAAATATGGGAATGCGGCCTGAGTATACGTCGCCATGCCGTGACCGACTAATAACGAAATAACGCCTGTCACCGCGATCAACTTCAAGTGGGTTTTCAGCGGCCAAGTGGTCACTTTGACCCCTTGATGTTTATCGCCGCCTTGGGTCCAGAGCCAATATCCATAGAGCGCCATCGCCATATAATAGATATTCAGCACTGACTCCATCAGTAACGACACCTTCCAAAACAACACAGTGTAAATGGCGGTACTGGCAAAGGCCGCCGCCCAGCACCAGACGCTCGCCTTCATTGCCAGCAGTAGATATGCCATGGCCAGCAATACAGCCAAGGCTTCCCATGCGGTCATCACATGGACTTCACCAAAGGCCGCATTCATACTCTCGACCAAGGTTAACCATAAATCTGTCATTGTGTTGTTCTCACTGCCTATTTGTCGCGTATATGACGCTAAAACATTATTCGCTGTGGGCTAAATTCAGCTCACCACCGATAAACTTACACACAAATACTGCCTTGCCCCACTTCTCATGGGCGGCTTGCATCTCGGTCGCCAGCATAGTCATCACATCTAAATAATCGCCGCACACTTGGGTTGCCATCGCATTGGTCACGCGCTCGATATTAGGATAGCTATCCACGCGACCAATGAACCACTTTATCGGATCGAGGTAGTTCTCATTGAAGGGATACATGCTAATTTCTGCGGTCAGTTTCATTTTAATTCCTTAAATTTGAGAGAAGCTGTATCCCTTACGCTGGACTACAGCTTAGCCATGAGTTAACCCAATAGGCTCATAGTGATATGTGCCATTACATCAGCTTTTACATAAACTTAACGTTAAAGGTGACGCCAATCTGACGCGGATCACCGTAACGAATATATTGCTTTTCTGCCCAGCCATTATCAGGCTCGTTACCGAAGTAGAAACCGCGCACACCGTATTCTTCATTGAACAAATTACGGCCCCATAAATAAGCCGACCATGCACTCGCCTCATAACCCACGCGGGCATTGACGATAGTGTAGGGTTCAGAACGGGATTCATTGCTGTCGGAATAGTAAAACTCGCTCTTACCGCTTAAGTTTAGGTTAGTAAACCAGCCCGAATTGGTACGATAAGTCCCGCCAATGCTGTAGGTTAAGTGTGGTGAATGAGCCAGATCGCGGCCAGTTAAATCGACCTCAGTGCCGTATTTATCCTGATACTGGTAATCACCGTAGGCCGTTTCTAACCAACCTAAGCTTGAGTAAATTTGTAGATTATCCGTGGCATACCAGGTCGCATCTAACTCAGCACCATAGTTATTAGAACTACCAGCGTTTTCGGTAAACAAGATAAAACGCTGAGGTTTATCAGGGTCTTGCTGGGATGCCGCCACCTGTTGATCTTGTCTGTCCATATAGAACAGCGCCAAATTAGTATCGATAAGCCCCGCTAACCAATGGGATTTAAGGCCAATTTCATAGTTATAAAGCGTCTCAGTACTAAACTCTTTTTTATCGTTCAATTCGACAGGTAAAGTCATGTTGAAACCGCCCGCCTTGTAACCGCGCGCGACACGAACATAAGCGTTGTGCGAGTCATTCAGCACTTTACTCACTGCAATATGACCGCCCCACATGGTTTCACTCGGGTCGAAATTATCGTTATTCGTATCTGAGTAATGGCTGTTACGGCGCTCTAAACGTAGGCCCACAGATAAGGCATAATCTGAGCCCAGATCCGTATCGAGCTGACCAAACAAGGCATAGTTCGTCGCTTCATACTCAGAGTCTAATACTTCATCCGGCCAAGTATTGTACTCAGAATACAATTGGTTATCTTCTTTCAGATTCATGCCGTACACACCAAGCAACCAATCGGTGCTATCCGCAAAGATTCGGCCCTGCTCGGTAGAACTTAAGCGAAACTCTTGCGACACAGTTTTACGTTGGCCCGTTTTATCCCAAAAATAATCATATTGGCACGGCGCCAGATTGCCATAGTCATCACTGCATTGCTTAGAAGCCCAATACTCTGGGTTCGACCAATCGCCATCGTAACTGTAATGGTGATCGGTATTCGCAAAGGACGTTAACGAGGTCAACTCAAAGGTTTCGGCGCCAGAATAGGTCGCTTTAAAGCCTGCGCCTGTGGTGCGCTGGCTATCGACACCCGGTTGATCCGATGTCGTCTGGGTCGGTGAATTGGTTAAACTCCACACATCGTAGCCATTATCAAAATCGGCGTGCAGCACAGTTAAATCAAACTGCAAATCGTGAGTCGCATACCAGCGCAGCTTAGCGCGGCCGCTGAACTCATCGCGGCCATTGGTATCGTCACGACCTAAATAGAGGTTGTCGTGGTAGCCATTTTGTTGATGTTGCTGCAGTGACACACGATAAAGTAGCTTGCCAGAATCCGTTAATGGGCCAGAACTGAAACCGCTAAACGTGCGTAAATCATCATCGCCTAACGAGACTTCTGCACCATGTTCAAACACATCGGTGGGGTCGTTACTTTTCAGATAAATCAGTCCCGCTAAGGCATTCGCGCCATAACGTGTGCCCTGTGGTCCACGTAGCACTTCGACCTGTTGTAGATCGTACATGCTCGACACCATGCCAATACCGGATAAATCGATATCATCTATGATGTAACCTACAGAAGAATTAGGTGCACCTTGGTATTGCTCTTGCTCACCTACGCCGCGAATTTGAAAATATTTAGGCCGCGAACTTCCACCTGACCAGTTAAAGTTGGCGATAGAATTGAGCAGATCTTCAAAGTGCTGCGCGCTTTCATCTTGAATTTTTTGACTGTCGATAACGGTAATGCTGGAGGGCATTTTTTCTAAACTTGAGCTGCGAAAATCCGCCGTCACCACCATGACTTCCATCTCAGTGCTGGGATCGGGTTTATCGATAGCATCTGTTTGTGCAAATGCAGCAGAGCTCAGCGCAGCAGCAATGGCTAATGCCAGCGGCGCTCGGGTTAAAAACAAGCTGGGCGATACGGTTGAAAACGGGGAATGACGTTTTGACGTGTTACTGTTTAGCGTTTTACTGTTTAACATAGGACCTCAAATACATAGTTTGAGATCCGGCAACGAATAAGCGATTCAGAAGTGTGCTGTTGATTGGCCCATTCCTACGCCGGTATTAGCCGGATCAGGTTCTAAGGGTTCGTCAACTGACATCTCAGTTTGCAGTAATCAATGTAAATTCATTCGCTGCAAACACCCCTTGGCGACGCCTAGTATACATGAGTAATAGGATGGGATGACACATTTACCTCATAAAATGAAAAATGCCAGCATAGCTGGCATTCTCTGGGCGAACTCACCGCTTAATTCGAAAAGGTTTCGCGCACGTACACATCAAATTTAACCGCTTGGGCATTGGGCGCCACGGCGGCGACTTGCAATTGTTGCTTGCCATGCAACTTGACCGATTTCCAGCTCGTCGCTTCATCTTCAATAGTAAAGCCGCTGGCGTCGTACCAAGTGAATTTATACTGCACACGCATGTCAGTTGATGATTTGCTAACAATCAGCGCTGAGCCCTGCACTAAATCGCCAACTCGGCGTGCATCCACACTTTCAACTCCAATATCTCGGGCAAAGCTGGAATTATCGACACGGGTTTCACCGAGCGAACTCACTGAAATACCTGCGGTATGTGAGGCACAAGCACCTAAGGTCAGCGCCGCGGCCAATAACAGTCCTGTATAAATTTGTTTCATCTCTTTCTCCCAGTCACGCGACAAAATGCGCGGCCAGCGCGCATCATTTCCCATTAAACGACAAGCTAATCGAACTGTGCTGAACTTATGCTTAACAAGACAGACTTAATCATCACTCAAACATCTGCTCAATAAAACGAGTTAATCAATCAGAAAGTGCGCCCGTGCCGTAGCGATGAGCTGCTTACGATTGGTTTGCCAACAATCGATATTCACGTTGGCCACTCGTCGCCCCTGGCGGGTAATGCGACATTCTGCAAAGCTATCTTTATGCAGTCCTGCACGTAAATAGTCGATGGAAAAATCAACCACTTTAGGCACTTTGGCTGTTTGCATAAAGACCATCAGCTGCACTATCGCTGACATCTCCATAAAACCTGCAATGACGCCGCCATGGATAGCTGGCAACACAGGATTACCGATATTGTCGTCCTTAGCAGGCAATTTAAAAATCAGTTCATCACCAAAACGCTCAACCTTCATACCAATAAATTTGGCATAGGGAACGTGCTCAAGTAAATGACCGAAATCGTTAAGCTCAGTCGCGCGCTTAACAATGCCTTGCACATCGATAGGCGCTTTTACTTGGGCGTGTTGAGTTGCACTGGCTGTGCCAAGTTCCGAATTATTTGCGCTCATCAGTGTCTCCTATTTCAGGCACGGCTTCACCCATCAGCGCTTGTCTAAAGGCATCACCCACCATTTCTGGGCTGATCCGCATAAAGGAACCAACAGCATGGGCAATAGGATCATCTATGCTGTCTTGATAAGCAATCGCGCGGGTAAAGGCAATGTTAGAGGACAATTTGTAGCATTCCGCAAACCCAAACACAGGTTTATGGGGCTGAGCGGGCTTCATATAATCCACCCGCAAATCGAGCGTCGGTGAGATTTCTAACAATTTGAATTTATGGAAAATTGCACTGACTACTGCACTACCACAGGCGGTATCCATTAAAGTAGTAATGACTCCGCCATGGATAACGCCCGTATCGGGATAACCAATTAATTCAGTGCTGTAGGGCAACTCAATCAACACATGGTGCTCGCTCGCCTCTAATACGGTTAAACCGAGACGACGACACTGAGCGAGTTGATCCACAAACCGCTGCGCCATTTGGGTCAGCGGGAAAAAATCCGAATTGACCTTCATTTGCCTTGGCTCAACATGGGCCCCAGAGGCTCCCCGCCCACAAGGTGGAAATGAATGTGATAGACTTCTTGTCCACCGTGTTGATTGCAGTTCATGATCAGTCGGTAGCCATCTTTAGCGATACCCGCTTCCGCCGCCAATTTCGCCGCAACTGTCATCATGCGGCCAAGTACCGGCTCATCAGAGGCTTTCATGTCGTTCGCCGTTGGTATCAAATGATTCGGCACAATCAAAATATGGGTTGGCGCCTTAGGGGAAATGTCTCTAAAGGCAGTCACAAGTTCATCTTGATACAGAATATCCGCGGGAATTTCGCGACGAATAATTTTGCTGAAAATCGTTTCTTCGGCCATGGGGCGTCCTCCTTGGGTTAGTTGGCATAGTATACTAGTAATTCAATGCTTTGTGTCTGTAGATATTTTGCTTTTCATTTGCCAGTTGCAGGCATTTTTGGCAGCATGGCCACCATTAAAACACTCAGGTTTTGCAGGATAAATATGATCCATTACCAGATAATCCCCGTCAATCCGAAAGCCCATTTATTCGCAGTCACTATGACATTATCCCAGCCCAAGCCTGTACAGGTCTTTAGCCTCCCCGCTTGGCTACCTGGCAGTTACATGGTGCGCGACTTTGCTAAAAATATCATTGAACTCAAGGCACAAGATGCTAATGGCCTAACACTTAAACTCACCCAACTAGATAAGCAAACTTGGTCGGTTGACAATAATAGCAGCGAAATTATTCTAACTTATCAAGTGTATGCTTGGGATCTGTCGGTGCGCACCGCGCATTTGGACATGACCCACGGCTTCTTTAACGGCAGTAGCGTGTTTTTATCCGCCCACGGTTTTGAACAACAAACCCACACTGTCACTATGTTACCGCCCTCTGAGCCCACATTAGGTAACTGGCGCGTCGCTACGAGTATGACCCGCATCAGTGGTGACGACTTTGCCTTCGGCCAATTTAGTGCCACAAGCTATGACGAGCTTATCGATCATCCAGTGGAAATGGGCTTATTTACCTTAGCCAGTTTTGATGCCTGCGGCGTCCAACACGATATCGTACTCAATGGCCGCCACCGCGCTTGCATGCCAAGGCTCTGCCAAGACTTAAAAGCCATTTGCGAATATCAAATCAATCTCTTCGGCACGCCTGCGCCGTTTAAACGTTATTTGTTTATGACCACAGTATTAGACAATGGCTTTGGCGGGTTAGAGCACAGAGCTTCTACCGCATTAATGTGTTCACGCAAGGATTTGCCGTTGTCGCTCGATGCGCCAATTAATAACGACTATCGCAGTTATTTATCCCTGTGCAGCCACGAGTATTTCCACAGCTGGAACGTGAAGCGGATTAAGCCGGAGTGCTTTTTACCCTATAAACTTGAGGCTGAAACCTATACGCCGCAACTGTGGGCCTATGAAGGCATAACCTCCTATTACGATGACTTCCTTACCTATCGCGCCGGACTGGTAGATGAACACAGCTATTTAGATATGCTGAGTGAAACCTTCACTCGCGTCTATCGCAGCCAAGGACGCTTTAAACAAAGTGTTAAGGACTCCAGCTTTAATGCCTGGACTAAGTTCTATAAGCAGGATGAAAACGCGCAAAACGCCATCATCAGTTATTACACCAAAGGCGCGCTGTTTGCGCTGTACTTAGATTTAACCCTGCGCAGTGAAACCCAAGGCAAATACAATCTCGACCATGTTATGCAGATTTTATGGCAGGAATATGCTCTGCAAGACAAAGGCACGACTGACAGCTGCCACCAAGCGATTGTCGAGCGACTCCTAGGCCGTGATTGCCACGATTTGTTTGTCTACTTAGATAACACCGACGATATTCCACTGGCTCCGCTACTCGCCAAATTTGGCGTCGAGTTTAACCTTCGAGTCAGCCAAGGTCCGCAGGATGTGGGCGGCGGGCAAGCGAAAGGTTATGACATTGCCTTTGGTGCGAAAACTCAAGCGGCGCCGATGGGATTGAAAGTGGTGACTGTTACCCAAGGCAGCCCTGCCCACCTTGCGGGATTAAGTGCGGGGGATATCTTAATCGCCGCCGATAACTTGCAAGTCAGCGCGCAATTTGAGTCGCAGCTACAGCAATATCCGCTGGGTGAATCCTTGAATCTACATTGGTTTAGACGGGATGAATTGATGACGGGTGAATTGATGATAACTGCTGCGCCTAAGGATACTGTCGCCCTAGCAATTAGTGACAAAACTAAACTCGCGGCTTGGTTAGGACGCTAACTTAACGTTTTGATTAGACAGGTTTTAAGAAAAACAAAAGGGGCAAAAGCCCCTTTTATCATTTCTGAGATAACACTTAACTTAGGTACTAATCTCTAAACGCACACATCTATGTCTAGATCAGTATTCCCTTGCCAAATCAGTGTCTTCTATCAGTGCTAATACAGACTTAAACCACCACATCGTGCAAATAGGTTTGCGCCCACGCGATCGCTTGACCACGGCTCGACACACCTATCTTACGGAATACTCGGTACAAATGGGTTTTTATCGTGCTTTCACTGACAAACAACTGATTGGCAATATCTAAGTTAGTGCTACCCGTTAAGAGGGCTTGTAATACTTCTCGCTCACGAATCGTCAGCGGTTCAGTATCTTCGAACAAACCAAAGTCATCGTTCACCCCATTGACGAGTTGAATTGGGATCACCCTATGGCCTCGTAAAATATTCGAGAATCCTAGGCTAATCTCAGTTAAACCCGCATCGAGATAAAACACCCCTGCGGTCGTGGCAGCTTGCATTAAAAAGCGCGCATCCACTTGTTTAGGGAATTGTAAATAGACGACTCGTACACTTGGTTGTTCACGGGCAAGTAAACGCTGAAATTGATGGGCTTTTTGAAGATCAACAGTCGCTAAATCAATCACTACCATGGAGGCATGATTATCCTTGATTTGTTCACACATCTCATCTGGGTTGACTTGCGTCAACTTAACGAGAAACTCCTGTGGCCAACGTCCTGCTAGCAGTTCCATTAATACTTGCGATCGTGACACTACAATCCAATGTAATATTTTGAACATCCTGCTCACTCCCTGTCTGATTAACGATTATTCACTTTGAGAACCTAAAATCCTCTCAATACAACTTCAACATCCGTTCAATAGACTTCCAAGTCTACCGTGGTGACGATATTAGCATTAGATAAAACAGATTAAAAAGACTTACGTGAAAAATATTTACCGTACGCAAATCAAAAACTTCTAACACTTTCGTTGAATACACTATCAATCAGAAGTCTTAATTGAAACTGAAAAAAATTACTGAAATTTTGAGATAAAAGCGTAAGATCATACCAACAAAAAAATAAGGAAATTCCATGTCCAGCAGCAAAGCCAGCGCGTTTGAAGTTAAATCCTACTCAGTTTGGGACAAACCGACGCGATTATTCCATTGGATTAATGTCATTCTCGTACTCGCACTCATCTTAGTCGGTGGCATCATGATGTATCGTGCTGAGCTGGGCATCACTGAATTAACGGGCAAAATTGGCTTAAAAACTTTACACGTGTACATAGGCTATGCGTTTGCAATCAACCTCATTATTCGCCTTGTGTGGGGTTTTGTCGGCAACAAATATGCGCGTTTCAGCCATATGTTTCCCAATGCTAATAGCAAAAATGAATTAATGACCTATAAGTCAGAATTGGCCGCGGGAAAAAATCCGCAGTATTTAGGCCATAATCCTAAAGGCAAATTTGCCGTTCTCGGCATCATGCTGCTGTTAATCACTATCATGGTTACTGGGCTTTTACGTGCAGGAACCGATATTTACTTTCCGCCATTAGGTAGTGCAGTACAAAGCTATCTGGCCGATACTAATGTCGACCCAGCAAGCTTAAAACCCTATGATGCCACTGGAGTGAATACTGAGAAAGCGGCTGCGCTTAAACCGCTGAAGGGACTAGCCGGTCAAGTTCACGTTTATGCGGTTTATCTACTTTTACTACTGATTTTACTACACGTATTCGCTGTGGTTTATACCGAAGTTAAACGTCAACCTGGCATTATTTCAGCCATGTTCTCTGGTAAGAAGATCATCCAAGGCCAACCAAAAGACGAGTAATTGATTCATTTACTGATAAAAATAACGCCAACATTTGCTGGCGTTATTTATGTAGACTTGAAGGCAGATGCCAACGCTTCTAACATTTTTTGATTATTTTTTCAGAATCGTCGCTGGTGTGCGGCCATCATCATGGCAACTTTCACAGGTCGGTTTTTCACCTACATTCATATCATGCACCGCATGACAATCTGCACAGACTAAATTGCCGTCATGTGGTTTATGCACAGCGTCCATCTCAGCAAGAGAACCGTGACAGCTTTGGCACTGTTCAAATTCAAAGGCACCATCCGCAGAAGGTGTACCATCTTTATGACAGCTTTCACATCCACCCGACTCAGCGTGGAAATCAGACAATTTTTGATCTGCAGCAAATGCGGTTGGCGACAGCGCTAACGCTGCGAGACTAGCCCCGAAAAGCGCACTTAATAGTTTTTTGCTCACAATAGTATCCTCCAATGGCGATTGTCAGTGGAAATTCTTGTCAGGGTGACTTCCATCTCGCAACCAAAAGTAAATAGCACGACTCGATATAACTTAGCTAAGGATGAACGAATAAGCAAACCCATGCTAAGCCCCCCAACTTTATCAACATACTCAAGGGTAAAATGTGCGCTGCATCATGTAACCACATGCTTATATAAGAGTTTTACATATACCTAACCTAGAGGTTACATAATGTAAATCCCTAGAGCGACTAAGGACAAAATAAAAAGCCTGAATTAGACAATATGGGCTCTATTCAAGGAACTTGAAGACAAATGACAAACCCGAAGGCAATAACGCTAAACAGGAAATACAGCGAGAGATTGATGAATATGTATAATGGAGACGAAACGTGGCGCCTATATATGTGCCTAAATGTGCGCCTGAACGCCCTACTCGTCTCTGGCATTGAAGTTCCATGACGGAACTCAATGCTCACAAGGACAAGCTAAGCAAACCGTTCAGCGAGTCGTCATCAACTCGCATCGAGTCCATGGAGAGTTTCAACCTCGGTTTTAGGCCAAGCGTTAATCACGGCTTTGACCAGCGAGGCCAATGGAATAGCAAAGAATACCCCCCACACACCCCATAAACCGCCAAAGACTAACACCGCGGCTATGATGATCACCGGATGCAAATCCACCGCATCGGAGAACAAAATCGGCACGAGTAAATTACCGTCGAGCGCCTGAATAATGCCGTAACCCAACATCAAATAACCAAATTCAGAACTAAAACCCCACTGAAAAAATGCCACTAAGGTGATCGGCAAGGTGACTAAGGTTGCACCAACATAGGGGATCAATACCGACAACCCAGTTAGCACCCCGAGCAACACTGAATATCTCAGTCCCATTACGGCAAACAAGATATAGGTTGCGACGCCAACCACCACGATTTCAATCACTTTACCCCGAATGTAATTGAAAATTTGCTGATGCATTTCAAACCACACTTTGCGAGCTAACTGGCGATTGGCGGGGAAAAAGCGCTTACTGCCGCTGATCAGTTGGTCTTTATCCTTTAAAAAGAAAAACACCAACAGAGGCACTAAAATCGCGTATACCATCAAGACGAGTAATGACGCTGAATAGCCAATTAATTGCTTAGCAATATCCAGTACATGCTGAGTATCGAGCAGTTTTTTAAGCTCTGCGACCATCAAATCTAATTGCTCAGGATTGATAAATTGCGGGTATTGGTTGATCAAGGTTTGTAGCGTCAGCAGCCCTTTATCTATCATGCTCGGCAAATCGGCAATTAAGCTCACGCCTTGACGCCACACACTCGGAATTAAGCCAAATGTCAGTAAGACCACAATGCCCAAAAACAACACGATAACTAAGGACGCACCAGCGGTGCGATTAATGCCTAATTTCAGCATTTGCGCAACGGGCCATTCCAATAAAAATGCCAACACCAGCGCGACTAATAAGGGGGCAAGTAAACCTGCGGCAAAATAAATCACTAACGCGAACCCAACAAGAATAGCCATTAAGGTCACAGCTTGTGGATCACTAAAGCGCTCTTGATACCAACGAGAAAAAACAGTAAACATGGATCATTCCAATAGTGATGGTTGGCTAGGCTTCCCAAACGCTCAGGAAAGTTTATTTATCATGGTGTTATCTACGACGTTACTCAAACTACTTTCACTTCAACTTGTTAGCTGAACGGAAATCTTACGCCCAGCTAGCAAACTCATTTGGTGAACTTATCTAGCGTGCACATTAAATTAGGTCACGACTCGGAAAGGATTTAAACATGAAAATCCTCAATTTATCTCTGAGATAGATCAACTTTGGTGACCATCAAGGCTAACAGACTCACATCATTACGCAACTCTTGCACGATATGACCTTGTTTTTTTAAATATTGGGGAACATCTCGCCGCGAACCTGAGTCTGAGAGTAAGATATGCAATTGCTCGCCGTCTCGCATTGGCTTCAATACAAGTTTCACTTTAACTAAAGGCACAGGACAGCGAAATAGCGTTAAATCAATAAAAATCATAATGAACTTGCTATAGACGAACTTGGGCTATTATCCTAAGTTGCACCTCAAACTACAAGCTAAGTGCAGTATCTCTGCCTTTAGTTGAGATAATTAGAAATAAAGGATCCGCTTGCGTAACTTGACTTTTTTGACTCGATTAAAACCTTTTGTTGCAGGCGCATTCTCTTTGATGCTGCTAACCTTAGCCGCTAAAAGCTTTGCTAACAATGACTTACCGGATTTAGGTACGGCCGCAGTTAACACCTTCAGCCTTGAAAAAGAAATGGTTTACGGTGATGCCTATATGCGCATCATTCGCTCCTCAGCGCCGATGTTAAATGATCCTGTGTTGAGTCAGTACCTTACAGAACTTGGCAACAAACTGGTCGCCCATGCCACAGGGGTAAAAACGCCCTTCTATTTCTTCTTGTTACAAAATGATGAAATCAACGCCTTCGCCTTCTTCGGCGGCCATGTTGCTGTGCACACTGGCTTATTTCTCAATGCCGATAACGAAAGCGAACTCGCCTCAGTACTCGGCCACGAAATTACCCACGTTACCCAACGTCACCTTGCGCGTTCGCTCGAAGCACAACAAAAGAGCAATCCTGCGACAATTGCGGGTTTACTCGGCGCCATTTTATTAACCATTGCCGTACCACAAGCCGGTATGGCTGCACTGGCGACGACCCAAGCGATGGCAACACAATCAAAAATCAACTATACCCGTTTGCACGAGAAAGAAGCCGACCGCATCGGTATGCAAATTTTGGTGGATGCAGGCTTTGATCCCAACGCTGCAGCGGATTTCTTTGGTAAGTTAGCCACTCGTTACCGCTTTACCACCACACCGCCACAAATGCTGCTAACTCACCCATTACCAGAGTCGCGGATCACTGAAGCCCGTAACCGCGCCGAGCAATATCCTAAGCGTTATATTCCCGATAACCTGAACTTCCAACTGGCGAAAGCTCGTATTCAAGTCCGTTTTTCCAGTTATAGCGACGAAGCGGTTTTGAGCATGTTTGACAAGCAACTAAACAAACAGACCTACAGCTTTAAAGAGGCGGCGCTCTATGGCAAAGCGCTGGCGTTATTTAGATTGAAGAAGTTTGATGAGTCGGAAAAAATCGTCGATGAACTGTTAAAAATTGATGATAACAATCTGTTTTATATCGATACTAAAGCCGACTTATTGACCGAACGTAAGGACTACGCAAAGGCGATTGCTATGCTTGAAGCCCAGCGAAAAATGAAGCCAACATCGCAAGTGATTAACGCCAACTTAGCCAATATTTACATCGAAGCTGACCAAGCCCCTAAGGCTATTCCTTTATTGGAGGACATGATATTCCTCGATAAACAAAATCAGCTGCCCTACCAATTACTGAGCGCTGTTTATAAAAAAACAGGCAATCAGGCGTTAGAATATTTTTCTACCGCTGAGCTCATGGCTTTGGGAGCTAATTATAAGGGCGCTATCGATCAGCTAAACTTTGCCTACCGTGCATCTGAAAGTAATCCCTTACAGCTTGCACGTATTGAAGCCCGTATACGCCAGTTCAAAATGGCCGATAAAGAGATGGAAGCGCTTAAGTAATCAGTTGTTTTACAAATTGATTTAACTTCATTACCCATTTATACGCCCCGAACACACTGACGGGGCGTTGTTTTTTCTGTTATCATCCGCTCAATTGTTATTTCAGCCCGTATTGAGCCTCTAGCACTATGACCCAAGCGACGATTTACCATAACCCACGTTGTTCAAAAAGCCGTGAAACCTTAGCTCTACTTGAGCAACAAGGTTGTGACATTACCCTAGTGGAATACTTAAAAACGCCTCCTACGGCTGAAGTCATTGGCGACATTCTGACAAAATTAGGCATCAGTGCTCGCGAATTAATGCGCACCAAAGAAACGGAATATCAAGCCTTGGGGCTTGCCGACACCTCATTGACTGAGCAGCAATTGATTGAAGCCATGGTGAACACGCCTAAACTCATCGAACGGCCAATTGTGCTCGCCAATCAACGCGCTGCCATCGGCCGTCCTCCAGAGAATGTGCTCGCTATTCTTTAATTATGATTTTTATAAAATCGCTTTAATTTTAATTCTTAGGTAGACATATGACGTCCAACACCTTATTTACTCTTAGCCGTTTAGGTTACTTTGCGCTCGTCCTGCTATTAGGCGGCTGGTTTGTTGGTCAGGGTATTAGCGGTGAGTATACTCTGCTATTTAGCCTCTTATGGATAGTGCCATTGTTACTGCCTGCAAAAGGGGTTTTTCAAGGTAATCCATATACTTATGCTTGGGCGAGTTTTATTCTGTGCCTCTATATGCTACATGGGCTGACGCTGCTTTATGTCACTACCGATGCCTTCGCCTTTGCATTAATCGAAGTATTGTTGATTGGCGTGCTGCTGATTGCCTTCCCCTTCTACGCTCGGATCCGTGGTCGAGAACTGGGATTAGGCCTGAAGAAAAAATCCAAAGAATAAGCCATTGCATACAATGTGATTTCAGCGCCGTCTTGCCTTACTAGGTTTGACGGCATTTTTAAATCGCAACGCCAAACTCAGCTAAAGATCTGCGTTCAAATACCCTCTTCATCCTCAGTTCAATGCACAGTTAATCGAACAACTAAATCGCATGAAAATTAACAATTAACATACTTGTAGCGACTTTTTGCAACTTAACCCCCGTGCTATAGTCAGTTTTTCATCGTGGAGTATTGATGTCCCGCGAGTCACAAAAAGCCTGATTGCACCGCTGAGTTAACATGGGAGAATGTTGTAATGGGGATATCGATACCACTGAAACTTTTAGGATTAATAACCTGCTCTAGCCTACTTATGGCGTGCGGAGGCGGTGGAGACAGCAACACAGATAATGGCGGAGTCACGCCCCCCTCTAGCTCGTTGCCACGCTGCACAGAAAGCATTTCGCCGCTTCTTGTTACCACATCATCCTCAATCCGTTTTCAAACTGAGCCGACGTATGTGGCAGGTCAATCCAGTGCCATCATTGCCAACATCCTTAATCGCGATAGCCAAAACTTAACCTTTCGCTGGCAGCAAATCGATGGGCCGAACATACAATTAGTCAGTCAAAACAGTCCTGTATTAGCATTCGATGCTCCTACCGCTGGCGACTACCGTTTTAGCTTGCATGTGACGGGAAGTCATCTAGATGTCAGCGGAGAAATCGGCATTAATGTCGACCCCGCATCGTCGGCTATACTGAACGTTCGCCAAGATCACCAAGTGGTTGAAGGCAACAGTGTCAGCTTAAGGCTCGGACAACAATCAGGATTAAGTGCTGCGAATATCTCTTGGTGCGTAGCGTCTGGCCCGGATTTAATGGTCGATTTGAGCGACCCATTTAGACCTTTATTTACCGCGCCAACCGTCGCCCAAGATACAATCACTCGGCTCAAAGTGAACGCCAGCATCAACGGTAATCCACTCAGTGATGATGCTTTTGTGCTAACAACCGCCGCGCCGGCGATCAGCTCGCAGTATTTCGATACTCCAGTGGCGCGCACCCACGCCTATCGTCCAGCCTCGCCTTACGCTAATGTACTAGCGGGCTGTGTTTACTCTAATCAGCTTAATGATAGTTGCACTATCAATACCTTACCCTTGATAGGCCAGACCTCAAGCGATCTAAATCGCGAGACCATTCTTAATCGTGTACTGGTTTCCCACGACTGGATGGGCGATAACTTTGCCGCCTTTTTAGCTCAGATGGACCCCAACAGCGATTTTGCTCGCCTGTTACAATCCGTCACGGCCGTGGTGATTAGCTATGACGTGCGCCCTTCCTTCTATTGGGTCGTTACAGGAGCGATTTATCTCGATCCCGACGATTTATGGCTTACGCCAAGCCAGCGTGACACAATTAATGAAGCGCCGGATTACCGCAGTAATTTCGGTGATGATCTTAACTTTGTGATGCCTTGGCGTTATGTGAAAGACAATCAATATGCGTCACTTGGCGTACCTATCACCGTCAGGGCAGACCGCACGTTAGCGCAAATCAATCCCGATCTAGCCTCATTGCTGTATCACGAGCTTGCCCATGCCAATGACTTCTTCCCCCGCAGCGTACATGGCTCACTCACAGGACCAAGACTGCTAGATGATTACAGTCGCCGCAATGCCAACAAGAGCCTGATATCCGATCAAGTCAGCAGCAGTTATCCATTAATGAGTGATGAAATGATGGGACTTGCCAATGTCCGTTTCCTCGGCGCAGCGGCGAATAATGTGCAAAAAGCCTATCAAGCATCGGATGTGAGCACTTTCTTTTCTACCGATATCGCCAGTGACTTCTATGCCTATTCCAGCACCCGTGAAGACACGGCTATGCTGTTTGAAGAAGCCATGATGAGTTATCGCTATAAAATATTACGTGATGTCGCCGTCACCAATAAGCCTGCGGTGTTAACCGCTGATACGCTGATTATTGACTGGGGACAAAGAGGTAGAATTGCACAAGACAGCCTAGAGAATCGCGCTGCACTGGTGATTGATGAAATTCTGCCAGAGCTTGATGGCATCAGTCTGATTGAAAGTCTGCCCGAGCCGATTGCCATGATCCAAGGTCAAAGCTGGCGTCAAGCGCTCGCTATATCACCTACAAATGCACAGCTCAAAGGCCAAAATAATGCACCAGCACGTGATGCAGAACCACGCTTTGAGCCTGAACTTCGCTTAAGTGGCGACCGTCACCGTCATCCTCAGCAATAGAGTGTTTAAGTTGTAGATAAACAAAAGCCCGTCTGCACTCAGCATGACGGGCTTTTGATTGTTAGGTTTTAGGTTTTTTACATTTTCTAGCGTTTACATCGCTCAAGGCTAATTCAAAACCACTCAAACCGTGTCTCTAACCAATCATGCTTTTATAGATGCAGCATCTCTTTGGCAAAGGGAATAGTGAGCTTGCGCTGATGCACTAATGAGGCTTTATCTAACTTATCCAATACATCGAACAAGGTACGTAAATCCCGAGCCATTCGGTTCAACAAAAAACGCCCAACGTCTTCCGGTAATTGCAGACCACGCATAGCGGCGCGGCGTTGCAGAGCGGCAAGCTTTTCATCATCAGCCATAGGTTGCAGTTGATAATTCAACCCCCACTGCATGCGTGAAACGAGATCAGGTAACAGGAAACCCGCGTCCGCAGGTGACGAACTGCCACTGACCACTAAGGCACAATTTTTATGTTCGGCGACACGGTTGTAGAGATCAAAAATCGCTTCTTCCCAGACGGGGTGACCAGCGATGGCATCGACATCATCGATACAGACTAAATCTAACTGTTCTAGTCCTTCAAGCAATGCGGTCGAAATGCTCGCATGTATGCCTAAGGGAATATAAAAGCTGCGACGCTCAACTTCGTTGGCGTGAGCACAAGCGGCGTGCATTAAATGAGTTCGACCCGATTTAACTGGGCCCCACAAATAAATGGCGGCTTCACCCTGTCCTTCGGCATTGGCTCTCAGTTTTTGAATAAGTTCATCATTACCCGCGGCGGGGTAATAACTATTAAAGGTTTCGTCATCTGGCAAATGCACAGGTAACGAGAGTTGCAGAGGTGAGTTTAAGGGCACTCGGTCTTCTCAATATCAAATAAAAACAATGCCGTGCTTAGCATAACTCAGCACGGCCGATAACATCTTTAAGGTAAACGCCATTCATATACAGGCTTGCCTGTTTGGTAAGAGACAGGGCTAAATTCCCCCGCACCCACAGGTGCGACCACAGAAATCCGCGGCTCTAAGCTTAATAAACGTTGTAAATCCGTTTCTGAGCCAAACAAATCTAACGAGAAGGTCGCGGTATGGCCTTGAATATGCGTTAAAGTGGCATTTTTAATCGCGCTAAGTTGCTTCAAATATCTTTCAACTTCTACTAATTGCGCCATTTTTTGAATATTAACAAAAGTGACACTCGCGCCTTGCTGTGTACCAGTATCGGCAATCGCGTACTTAGTAAAATAGTATTCGCCTAACGCCGCCATCATGGCTTCAATCGCCTGAGTCGAATTTTCAGCAGTGCCGTTGTAGCTGAATAACGGTGGCGTCAAAGAGTCAATGGTGGCCTTAGTATAGAGATTTAAACGATAACGAACTTGACTGCCAGCGGCATCAATCGCCACCAGCGCCAAAAAGTCAGCTTGATAGCGGCCGGAGACACTGGCCACGATATCTGCAAACATACCTTTGATATCGTTAGGATTAATCCCCATCAACTCATCAAGATCTAAGATAGGCAAAAGTACAGGAATACCACGTGCATCGGAAAAATCACTAAAGAGTTTACGTTCGGCTAACGCAGACGAGTCACCCAATATCACAGTGTCGCCATCACCTGGCATTGCGACCCAAAATAAGGTCAGCGGGCGTTGTGTTCCCCAAACCGGTAATTGCGCCTGACGCAGTAGCGCCACGATGCGACGGTGTTCAAAACTGGCCGTTAACAGTAATTGGCCATTCTGCTCGATATAACCATACTGGCTCAGCAAGGTATCAGGATTACTGAGCTGAGATTGGATCAGACTGTTATCGAGGGACCGCGCCGTACCAGTGTTCTTGATAATGACTTGCTCAAGTGCACTTTTTAGGGCTTTGTCGCGTTCAGCAACCGCGCGCGAAGACACAGGCACATTGGCCTCATCTAATTTACTCACCTCAACAGCATTGACGCTATTAATCGTGAACAGACAATATAGAAATGCAATTAAGCTCGGCTTCAATAGGAATTTCAGCATCTTTGAGTAGTTGAAGTAACGTCAGATGGGGCAAATTGTACCATAGTTAGCGCCTTAAGCGAGTCTTGACAAAATTTAGCCCCATTTCAGTGCCAACCATGGCATGGAAAACCCAAACAGTGATCCGAGTCGGCAAAACGGGCGATTTTCTTCTGCTGAAAATCCAACAAACTGATATCATCTGGCGGTTTACCCTAAAATTAACGAGAATAATAAATGAGACGACTCGCTATCCCCCTACAGGGCGCACAAATGCTGTTTGTGGCCTTCGGTGCCCTAGTGTTAATGCCGCTGCTGACAGGACTCGACACTAGTGTGGCATTGTTTACCGCTGGTATCGGTACCCTACTATTCCAATTGATCACTAAACGCCAAGTGCCTATCTTCCTTGCCTCATCCTTCGCCTTTATTGCCCCCATACTCTATGGCGTGCAGACTTGGGGAATTCCCTCCACCATGGGCGGCATTATGGCCGCGGGCGTGGTCTACGTCATGCTCGGCGCCTTGGTCAAAGTGCGCGGCACCGACTTCATCCATAGGCTATTACCGCCTGTGGTAGTGGGTCCTGTGATCATTATCATCGGCCTTGGCTTAGCACCTGTCGCCGTGAATATGGCCTTAGGTAAAAGTGGCGATGGCAGCTTGACTCTCGTTGACACCAATACTGCGCTATTTATTTCGCTCGCATCACTTTGCACCACTATAGCTGTGGCGATTTTTGCCAAGGGCTTACTGAGAGTCATGCCGATTTTAGCGGGGATTATCGTGGGTTACGGCTTAAGCCTTGCCTTTGGTATTGTTGACTTTGCGGTTGTGACTGCCGCCAGTTGGATTGCGATTCCTAAATTTGTCGCACCCGAATTTAACTGGCATGCCATCGCCTTTATGATCCCAGTCGCCATCGCTCCGGCGGTTGAACACATTGGCGATATTCTGGCGATATCTAATGTCACAGGTAAAGATTTTATGAAAAAACCGGGACTACACCGCACGCTAACAGGTGATGGTATTGCCACAATTGCGGCGGCAGCCTTTGGTGGCCCGCCAAACACCACTTACTCAGAAGTGACAGGCGCAGTGACCTTAACTCGCAATTTTGATCCGAAAATCATGACTTGGACAGCTATTACCGCCATCACGTTGGCCTTTGTTGGCAAGTTAGGTGCGCTGATGCAAACCATTCCAGTCCCTGTGATGGGCGGTATTATGTGTTTGTTATTCGGCTCAATAGCAGCCGTTGGCCTCAACACCCTTATTCGCAATCATGTGGATTTGTCTGAGCCGCGTAATTTAAGCATTGTCGGTGTCACCTTAGTATTTGGTATCGGCGGCATGGCATTTGGCATAGGCTCGTTTAGTCTGACCGGTATCAGCTTGTGCGGCATTGTCGCGATTACCATGAACTTATTATTGCCCGCAACCAAGCCACACGATAAACACAATGAGTCAGATGTTACCCCTCACTAGTCGTTGTTTGAGGAACCGCCGTTTTATTGAAGTGTTTGTTGTCATGTTTTTTGTAGCGATAGCTCTTTGAAAAGCAGCGACAAAAAAGCCGCCATGATAATAATCATAGCGGCTTTTTCATTCATAATTATAAAATAAGCATTAACGCTTATTCTTCAGTCTTGATCTTAGCGGCAGCGGCTTTAATCAAAGGTTGTAATTCGCCTTTTTGGAACATGTCCACGACGATATCACAGCCACCGATCAACTCACCTTCAATCCACAATTGTGGGAAAGTCGGCCAGTTAGCAAACTTAGGTAATTCTGCGCGAATGTCTGGATGCTGAAGAATATCCACGAATGCAAACTGCTCACCGCAGTTAATCATGATCTGAGCGACCTGTGACGAGAAGCCACAGCTAGGCAACTTTGGAGAACCTTTCATATAAACAATGATAGGGTTTTCCGTGATCTGTTGCTTAATTTTCTCTACTGTTTCCATTTTGATTCCTAAGTAGGATGACATTGACTCAATGCTGCTATTGTACGTCAGCTAGAGGCAGAACAAAATCCCACAGTTTGTAAGGTTATGCCGACATTTGATTTTTCGATGGCGTCTATCTAGTCAATTAGCTAAACAATGATTCACATCACAAATTTTATCGGTACAATAGTCCTAAGTGAGCACGTTTAAAAACGATAACCTAAGACCATGGAGAGATACTAATGGCTTTCGAATTACCCGCATTACCATATGCAAAGAACGCACTAGAACCACACATTTCTCAAGAAACCATTGAATACCACTACGGCAAGCATCACAACACTTATGTTGTTAAGCTAAACGGCTTAATCGAAGGAACGGATTTCGCTGGTAAATCTTTAGAAGATATCATCAAAACTTCTACGGGTGGCGTATTCAATAACGCAGCTCAAGTGTGGAACCACACTTTCTACTGGAACTGCCTAGCACCAAATGCTGGCGGCGAGCCAACTGGCCCAGTTGCTGATGCAATCAATGCTGCTTTCGGTTCATTCGACGCATTCAAAGCCCAATTTACTGATTCAGCAGTAAACAACTTCGGTAGCGCTTGGACATGGTTAGTGAAAAAAGCCGATGGCACACTTGCTATCGTTAACACTAGCAATGCTGCAACGCCACTGACTGACAGCACAGTCACACCAATCCTGACTGTGGATGTGTGGGAACACGCTTACTACATCGATTACCGTAACGTGCGTCCTGACTACCTTGCCCACTTCTGGCAATTAGTTAACTGGGACTTCGTTAACCAAAACTTCGCTGGTTAATTCATTTAACCTAACGTAGTTGACTGCTGTACGAGCAGTGAGTTAATCCCAGTAAAAAGAGCCCTAGTGGCTCTTTTTTTATACCCCTCATTTGCCGTTCATCCCTTATCCCGCAGATTACCCCGCCGTAAACTACAAGTGCAATAATTGCGTTTGCAACTATTTGTTATTGTTTTATTTGATATTTTTTTGACACAGATAGTGAGTTTATGTCTAAGATTAGAGTAGGAGGCTGGTTAGCCAGTTATCCGTTCCATGACATCACTGGCGTTTCAGGGGGTTTATATGGGCATTTTCGAGCATTACCAAAAGCGCTACGAACAAAAACTCGATGAAGAATATTCTTTGCAAGAGTTTCTGGATATCTGCAAAGGAGATCGCAGCGCTTACATGTCAGCATCAGAGCGACTACTGCTTGCAATCGGTGAAGCAGAAGTCATTGATACCGCAAAAAATCCAACACTTAGCCGTATTTTTTCGAATCGACTTATTTCACGCTATCCCGCATTTAAAGATTTCTTCGGCATGGAAGATGCCATAGAGCAAATAGTGGCTTATCTAAAGCACTCGGCTCAAGGATTAGAAGAATCCAAACAAATTTTATACCTACTGGGCCCTGTGGGCGGCGGTAAGTCATCGCTCGCCGAAAAGCTCAAAGCCCTGATGCAAAAAGTGCCCATTTATATTCTGAGCGCAAATGGGGTACGTAGCCCTGTCAACGATCATCCCTTCTGTCTATTCGATTTAGAAGAAGATGGTCAGCTGTTAAAAGATGAATTCAACATTCCCAACCGCTATCTCAAAACCATCATGTCGCCTTGGGCGGTAAAACGTCTGCATGAGTTTGGTGGCGATATCTCCAAATTTCGCGTGGTGAAAGTTTTTCCATCGATTCTGGACCAAGTGGCGATAGCAAAAACAGAACCCGGTGATGAAAACAACCAAGATATTTCATCCCTCGTCGGTAAAGTGGATATTCGTCAGCTTGAGCATTTCTCCCAAGATGATGCCGATGCTTACGCTTATTCGGGTGCATTGTGCCGCGCAAACCAAGGGGTGATGGAATTCGTCGAGATGTTTAAGGCACCGATTAAAGTGCTGCATCCACTACTAACTGCGACGCAAGAAGGCAACTATAACGGCACTGAAGGCTTATCGGCCCTGCCCTATAGCGGGATTATTCTGGCTCACTCAAATGAATCAGAATGGTCAACCTTCAAAAACAACAAAAACAACGAAGCCTTCCTCGACCGTGTTTACATAGTCAAAGTCCCCTACTGTTTACGGGTTTCGGAAGAGCTGCAAATCTATCAAAAACTGCTGATCAACTCTGAGTTATCAAAAGCGCCCTGTGCGCCTGGGACCTTAGAAACCCTAGCGCAATTTAGTGTGTTGTCGCGCATCAAGCCACCTGAAAACTCCTCCACCTACTCTAAGATGCGGGTGTATGACGGTGAAAGCCTGAAAGATACCGATCCTAAGGCTAAGTCTTACCAAGAATACCGTGATTATGCGGGTGTCGATGAAGGCATGAATGGGCTATCCACCCGTTTCGCCTTTAAGATTTTGTCGCGGGTATTTAACTTCGACCATTCAGAAATCGCCGCCAACCCAGTGCATTTATTCTATGTGCTCGAACGGCAAATTGAACAAGAACAGTTCCCCGGCGATACCGCCGAACGTTATCTGGAGTTTCTAAAAGGTTATTTGATCCCTAAGTATGTGGAGTTTATCGGTAAAGAAATTCAAACCGCTTACTTAGAGTCTTACTCTGAATACGGCCAAAATATCTTCGACCGCTATGTCACTTACGCCGATTTTTGGATCCAAGATCAAGAATACCGCGACCCAGAAACGGGTCAGCTATTCGACCGCGCCGCCCTCAATGCAGAACTTGAGAAGATTGAGAAGCCCGCGGGGATCAGCAATCCAAAAGATTTCCGTAATGAAATCGTCAACTTTGTGCTGCGCGCCCGCGCGAACCATGAGGGTAATAATCCACTCTGGACCAGCTACGAGAAACTACGCACTGTGATCGAGAAGAAAATGTTCTCCAACACAGAAGATTTACTGCCTGTTATTTCCTTTAACGCCAAAACATCAAACGACGATCAACGCAAACACGATGATTTCGTCAATCGCATGATGGAGAAAGGCTATACCAAGAAACAAGTCCGACTCTTGTCTGAGTGGTATTTACGGGTTCGTAAATCTTCTTAAACTTGCGCTAACTAAGTACAGGGCTTTGGTGTTGCCAAAGCCTTCGCTGGGTTTTGGGAGGTGCGTATGGCGAACTTTATCGATAGACGGTTGAATGCGAAAGGAAAAAGCACAGTCAACCGCCAACGCTTTATCAATAGATATAAGCAACAAATTAAAAAAGCCGTCAGCGATGCAGTGACTCGCCGCAGCGTAACGGATGTAGATAAAGGCGAAAAAATCAGTATCCCCACTCGGGATATCAGTGAACCTATGTTTCACCAAGGCAAAGGCGGTGTCAGAGACAGAGTGCATCCCGGTAATGACCAATTTACCCGTGGCGATAAAATTGATCGGCCACCTGGTGGCTCTGGCGGCGGTTCGGGCAAAGGTGAAGCCTCAAATTCGGGTGAAGGCGACGATGATTTTGTGTTCGAAATCTCTAAGGATGAGTATCTAGAATTACTGTTTGAGGACTTAGAACTCCCCAATCTACAAAAAAATCGCCTTAATAAACTGGTGGAATACCAAATCTACCGTGCGGGATTCACCAATGATGGCGTCCCCGCTAACATCAATATTGTCCGTTCATTACGTTCATCACTAGCACGTCGTATTGCGATGTCAGCCAGTAAAAAGAAATTGTTAAAAGAGTTAGCACAAGAACTTGCCGAACTGGAAAATATTCCAGGTACTAAGGCCGAGTTGATTTTGGATTTAAAAGCCCAAATTGAGGAGTTAAAACAAAAGATTGCCAGAGTGCCGTTTATCGATACCTTCGATCTACGCTTTAATAACTATTCCAAAAGGGAAATCCCTTCTAGCCAAGCCGTGATGTTCTGCTTGATGGATGTGTCTGGCTCTATGGATCAGGCAACTAAAGATATGGCAAAACGCTTCTATATATTGCTGTATCTGTTCCTCACCCGTACCTATAAAAATTTAGAAGTGGTCTACATTCGCCACCATACCCAAGCTAAAGAAGTCGATGAACACGAGTTCTTTTACTCCCAAGAAACGGGCGGCACCATAGTGTCCAGTGCATTGAAATTAATGCATGAAATTCAACAAGCCCGCTACCCAGCCGATGAATGGAATATCTACGCAGCCCAAGCATCCGATGGTGATAACTGGGCCGACGATTCACCAACCTGTAGGCAATTGTTAGAACAAAAAATCTTGCCACTGGTGCGCTACTACAGCTACATCGAAATCACCAATCGCGCCCATCAAACCTTGTGGCGTGAATATGAATCCCTGCAACAGCATTACGACAACATCGCCGTGCAGCACATACGTCAAGCCGAAGATATTTACCCTGTCTTTAGGGAGCTATTCAAGAAACAAGCGGTTTAAGGAGGCACTATGGGGATAACTAAATCAACACCTTGGACACCACTGAGCGATGGTCCTGACTGGAGCTTCGAGCTACTGCAGGACTACCTCAAGGAAATTGAACGGGTAGCAGCACTGTATAAGCTCAGCACTTACCCAAATCAAATTGAAGTCATCACCGCTGAGCAGATGATGGATGCTTATGCGGGCATTGGTATGCCCATTGGTTACACCCATTGGTCCTTTGGTAAACGTTTTATCGAAACCGAGCAAGGTTACAAGCGCGGCCAAATGGGGCTTGCCTACGAAATTGTGATTAATTCTAACCCCTGTATTGCCTACCTTATGGAGGAAAACACTATTACAATGCAGGCACTGGTGATCGCCCACGCCTGTTTCGGACATAACAGCTTTTTTAAAAACAACTACTTATTTAAGACATGGACAGATGCCAGCTCGATTATTGACTACCTTGTTTTTGCCAAAAACTACATCAGTGATTGCGAGCAAAAACATGGCGTAGCACAGGTCGAAAGCGTCATCGACTCCTGCCATGCGCTAATGAACTATGGTGTCGATCGCTATAAACGTCCCTCTGAAATTTCATTCCGAGAAGAACAGGCAAGACAAAAAGATCGCGAGGCGTACCTACAAAGCCAAGTGAATGATTTATGGCGCACGATTCCTACCCAGCAACATGAACAGTCACAATCGAAGAAACGTCGTTTCCCCGCAGAACCGCAGGAAAATATCTTATATTTCATTGAGAAAAATGCCCCTTTACTGGAACCATGGCAAAGGGAAATTATCCGCATTGTACGTAAAATGGCGCAATATTTTTACCCGCAAAAACAAACTCAAGTAATGAATGAAGGCTGGGCCACCTTCTGGCACTACACTATTTTGAATCACTTGTATGATGATGGCGTGGTCACTGACCGCTTCATGATCGAGTTTTTGCAAAGCCATACAGGCGTGGTTGCCCAACCCGACTACAACAGCCGCTATTACAGTGGAATCAATCCCTATGCTTTAGGTTTTGCCATGTTTACCGACATTCGGCGTATTTGTGAAAATCCAACCGATGAAGATAAAGCCTGGTTTCCCGACATCGCCGGCAGCAATTGGATTGAAACCTTACACTTTGCAATGCAAAACTTTAAAGACGAAAGTTTTATTAGCCAATATCTTTCACCTAAAGTCATCCGCCAATTTAAGTTGTTTGGTATCCATGATGATGAGAAACGCAATTATCTGTCGGTATCGGCAATTCATGATGAACAAGGTTATCAAGATATTCGCCAGTTATTATCGCAGCAATATAACTTGTCGAATATTGAACCGAATATCCAAGTGCATAATGTAGAGATCAACGGTGATAGATCCTTAACCTTGCGTTATGTGCCGAATAACGATATTCCCTTAGCCAGCAGCCATAAAGAAGTATTAAAGCATTTACATAGATTATGGGGTTTCACTGTCACCTTAGAGCAAAAAAATGAGGATGCGAGTGTAACCGTATTAGCATCCTGCCCTGAAGCGGCTAAACCAGAATAATAAACCGAATAAAAAAGCCGTTTCCATTGGAAACGGCTTTTGTGTATTTATCGCTATTTTAATGCGACATCAATAGCCGCAATTAATTGTCCTGTGCAATAGACGCGGGCATATCATCACGTAATTGTAACCACATCTTACCGCTGTTCATGCCATAGGTGCGCATCAGCGCTGGGACGTCGAGATAATTTTTCGCTTGAGCCAGTAACTCTAACTCTTTGTAAAAATTTAAGGCCAATAATCGCGCATCTGAACTGGTGAAATAATAGCGACCGACTCGGCTATACAATCCCTTAAATCCATTTAATATCAATACGTAAAGTGGATTCCCGGAGGAGAAAGCTAAGGTATGATGCAATAAATAGTCGAATTCGGCATAGGATTCAGCCGTATCTTCAAGCTGATGAATTTTGGCGAGCACATTCACAGCCGTGTCTGGGTTATAACGCAGGGCACCGCGGAAATAGATAGCACTGACGTTAGTACGGGCCGACAAGAGTTGGTCAACCAATACCGGAAATCCTTCTGGATTAAGATCGGCAATCGTCTCAAGAATGTTTAAGCCCGAGGTTTCCCAGAAATTGTTCACTCGCGTTGGTTTACCGTGTTGGATTTTCAACCATCCGTCACGGGCTAAGCGCTGTAGCACTTCACGCAGAGTGGTGCGAGTCACACCGATCAATTCCGAAAGCTCACGTTCAGCCGGTAAAATGGACCCTGGAGGAAATTTATTATCCCAAATGGATCTCACAATATACTTCTCTGCAAAACTTGCAGGTCCTTTGGCATTGATAATCATCAGCCCACTTATCCAGTTGTTGTGCGTCGTAATGGTCACTGATCATACCAGAGCGGTAAAAAATGGAAACCATTCACTTAAATTCACTGTGTTATCGCCGTGTAAATGTCACACAATCGCTCAAAAAAACGACCAAGATCAAGGCAACAAACGTCAATTTTGCCGATTAGCTCCGCTTTTTGAAATGTGGGTATCAGTATCTCGTTACATTAGCTTTCTCTTTAGGCTAGACTGATTTAACAAACGCAGGTATTGATATTAAACACGTGCAATTTTTAACATAATTAGAAGAGAGGCTGCCATGCCGGCGACAATGAGTCAGGCGTTTATTGGGAACTTCTTAGGAAATTCTCCTAAGTGGTACAAAACCGCAATACTGTCATTTTTAATTATCAATCCACTACTCTTTTTCTATGTCGACCCCTTCGTGGCCGGCTGGGTATTGGTGCTTGAATTTATTTTTACCTTAGCAATGGCATTAAAATGTTATCCATTACAGCCTGGCGGATTATTAGCAATTGAAGCTGTCGCAATTGGCATGACATCGGCAAGCCAAGTCTTACATGAAATAGAAGCCAACCTAGAAGTATTATTACTCTTGGTGTTTATGGTCGCTGGTATTTATTTCATGAAGCAATTGCTGCTATTTGGCTTCACGAAAATTATTACCAAAGTGCGTTCTAAAGTTTTAGTGTCACTGATGTTTTGTTTGGCATCGGCGTTTTTATCTGCCTTCTTAGATGCGTTAACGGTTATTGCCGTGATTATCGCGGTCGCTGTGGGTTTCTATTCTATTTACCACAAGGTCGCTTCTGGAAAAGATTTCGGCGCCGATCACGATCATACCTCCGAAGGTAAAAACGCTGCGGGCGAAGATCAGTTAAACGAAGAAGAACTCGGTGCATTCCGTGGCTTCCTGCGTAATCTGTTAATGCATGCGGGTGTCGGTACTGCACTCGGCGGTGTATGTACTATGGTGGGCGAACCTCAAAACTTGATCATTGCTGCACAGGCCAATTGGCAGTTCGGTGAATTCGCCGTACGTATGTCACCGGTTACTGTTCCGGTATTGATTTCTGGTGTTTTAACCTGCTACTTAGTTGAAAAATTTGGTATTTTTGGTTATGGCGCTAAATTACCAACGGCCGTTCATCGGATCTTATGTGAATATGCCGCCCATGAAGATGCGCGCCGTACCAACAAAGACAACATGAAGTTAATCGTCCAAGCCCTAGTGGGTGTCTGGTTGATCGCAGGTCTTGCCTTGCATTTAGCTTCAGTGGGCTTAATTGGTCTTTCTGTGATTATTTTAACCACAGCCTTTAACGGCGTCACCGATGAGCATGCCCTTGGTAAAGCCTTTGAAGAGGCACTGCCTTTTACCGCATTATTAGCGGTGTTCTTTGCGGTTGTTGGCGTGATTATCGATCAACATTTATTCGCCCCCGTTATCCAATGGGCACTGGGTTATGAAGGCAATACCCAATTAGTGATTTTCTATATCGCCAACGGATTATTGTCTATGGTGAGTGATAACGTGTTCGTCGGTACTGTGTATATCAATGAAGTGAAGGCGGCATTAATTAACGGCCAAATCACCCGTGATCAATTCGACTTACTGGCCGTTGCGATTAATACCGGAACTAACTTACCTTCGGTGGCGACACCTAATGGTCAAGCGGCGTTCTTGTTCTTACTGACGTCAGCCTTAGCACCGCTGATCCGCTTATCCTATGGCAGAATGGTATGGATGGCATTGCCCTACACTATCGTGCTATCCATTGTGGGCGTTATGGCGATCCAAACGGGATTCTTAGAACAAGCCACTCAATATTTCTATGATTCCCATACAATCATCCATCACAGTGCAAAAGAAGTGTTGGGCACAGTGTCCGGACATTAATCTTCTCTATTGACTGAACTTTATTAAATAAGTAGAGTCCAAAAAACGCCCCATGTCTGAGGGCGTTTTTTGTTGATATGGAGCTCACTTTGACTGTTATTACTCGCTTTGCCCATTCCCGTTCATCTTGGTTTATTCTCGCAGGCACAGCCTTAGGCTTAGAGTTAAGCGCACTGTATTTTCAACATATAATGAAACTCGACCCCTGTGTTATGTGTATTTATCAAAGACTTGCTGTCTTTGGTTTATTGGCAGCCGGCCTTATCGGCATGACGGCGCCAAAGTATCGCATCGTAAGGATTCTCGCGGCTATTGTTTGGGCAGTCAGTGCGACTTGGGGATTAAAGCTGGCGCTATCGCTGGTAGACATGCAAACCAACCCATCGCCGTTCTCAACATGTTCATTCTTACCTGAATTCCCAGCTTGGATGCCATTACACGAATGGTTCCCCTCCATTATGATGCCTACTGGCATGTGTACTGATGTGCCTTGGGTCTTTATGGGTATAACCATGGCCGAATGGATGGTAGTCGCTTTCAGTGGCTTCTTAGTGGCTTGGTTACTCTTTATTGTGCCTATCTTGAGTGGTTCAAATAAACCTTCTCTTTATAAGTAACGACTTTGAGATAAGGCAGGGATCAACCCTGCCTTTTTTATTAACGATTTTATTCACAGTTTACGACTGATTCCCGCCGCTAATTCCATTCAATACCCGCAACTTAAACATCTGCTCATAGCAAAACAGCGAGAACGCGCTACACTGGCTCAATGAAAAGTGGTGATTTGGAAACTGGTGATTATGGGAAAAAGTTCGACTTCTGAGCCACATACTGCCTTAACCCAATGGCAAAACAGTTTGCCGTTCAAATTTAGCCTTATCCAACTCGTCATTGCCGCTATTTTGATTTGCAGCACAGCTTGGGTGATTCTGAGTATTCAGCGTCAACAAGTGCTTGATCAACAAGCCGTGTTAAACCAAAACTATGGCCAGTTAATCATCGCCAAACTGCAGGAAATGACTTCACAGGTCGAAACCGTTGTCGGCTCCATTTCCAGTATTGCAAAACTTTATCGCTATGATCATGAGCAACTGGTGAAAACCATCCCCAGCTTGCTGACGCTCGATAACCAGCAACGCATCATCTCTGGCGGTGGCGTCTGGCCGGAGCCCGGCGCGTTTAATCAGCAAAAATTTCGCGATAGCCTATTCTGGGCCCACAATGTAAACGACGAGTTAGTCGCGATTGATAGCTATAACAAGGACACGTTTCCTAGTTATCACACCGAAGAATGGTATCGCCCGACACGCTATTTCCCCGCGGGCAAAATTTTCTGGTCAAAATCTTATTTCGATCCCACCACCCATGAATCCATGATCACGGCTTCAGGCGCTATGTGGATGGACCATCAGTTTATTGGTGCCGCCACTGTGGATATCAGCTTAGAAAAGCTCAATGCCCTACTACGCAATGCTATGGTCGATGTCAGGGGTTATGTCATTGCCTTAGATCATCAAAACCAAGTGCTCGCCTATCCCCATGGCAATAATAATCTTCAGCATCAAGCCAATACCAGCCACACCTTTGTCACTTTTAATCATCTCGTTGACCAGCAGCCAGACTTCAGCCCCATCGAAGCGGCATTACACAATGCGGATAAAGCCTTTATCGAAGAAGCCGTGGCCGAGCGCGTCTTTACCCAAGAACAGATGCAACATTTGACCCGGCTAAGTCATCAAGATGAGCGCGACATGTTAGCCGCCATAGTCAATAACAATGCCTTAAACCATTTCACCACCCCAAAACTACTGACCTCAGTGACCTTAGCCCATGATCCCATTTTGAAAACGGCGTCCCTGGTTTCGGTATTTTTGATGCCCAATACCTATTGGAAAGTGTTAGTTGTCACCCCGATTTCGCCGCTGCAAGATACCGCCAAACACTTAGTTGAAAAGGTTGGTATTTATTTAGTGTGCATCCAGCTTTTAGGCTTGGTCCTGCTATTCTTACTCCAACACCGGCTGTTTATTACCCCGATTATTGAAATCGTCCAAGCCTTAAAGCGTAATGATTCCGCATCAATTGAACTTAAAGCCAAAGACAGTCACGACGAAATTGGCTTATTAGCCAAGACATTCCTGTCGCGAACTCAACAACTTGAAGTGGCAATGGCGAGTTTAGATGCCAGTAATCTTGCCCTAGAGCAACAATTACAGAGTCAGAACCTATTCCAACTTGAATTAAAGCGCCATAAAGAACAACTAAGGGCTTTGCTGAAATTTTCCCAAAACCTTATCTATGTCAAAGATCTGCACGGTAAATATATTCTGGTGAATGACAAGTATTGTGAAATTTTAGGCATAGAACGCAGACGCATTATTGGCGCCTCGGATTTTGAGGTATTTCCCAGCCAATTTGCCCACGAGTATCAACAAAATGATCGGCGCGTACTGCACAATAACGAAGCCATTAATTTTGAAGAGGCCATCCCCTCGCCACTGGGGAATCTTATTTATATCGTGACCAAATTTAAGATAAAAGATGATGACGATACTGTGATTGCGGTCGGCGCTATCGCCTTTGATATCACGTTGAAAAAGATTAAAGAGCAAGAACAGGATAAATTACTCTTAGGGCAAGTCGAGACGCTCAATCATCTACAAGAGCAAATTCGCCTTATCAATCAAAATAATAATGAGCTTTACCAAGAGCAAGAAGCATTAACTAAAATGCTTGAGAAGCATCATCAACTCAATCTCAGCCGTGAACAAAGCCAACAGCTAATGCAAAACTTCTTAGCTGAAATGATGACGCAGCTCATGCATGAGCAAGATCAGCTACTCGCCAAAGTTTGCCAACTGCAGCACACGGACGAGGCAAATTACAGAGCTCAGATCACCGAAATCATGGTAACTCAGGCCGAGAAATTGCGGCATATTGCCCAGCTGCTGACCAATCATCAAAACGATATTCGTCCATTACATCTCGCGCAATTTATGCGCCATCTCTTAGGTTTGCTAAAAGTGCAATTAACGAAAGCAAACGTAGAGATAGTGCTCAATTGCGAGGAAAACATCATCATCGATGGCCCTGCTTGGCAATATCTGCAACTCTTCTATCGCTTAATCACTAACACTTTGAATCATGCTTTTAAGACTCACAACGAACAGCGTGAAATCACCATCGCCATCGACAAATCGAACGACGTGCTGCAGATCAGTATTATCGATAATGGCATTGGTATGACGGAGGCGCAGCTCACACAATTGCGGCAGGAACTGGAGCAAGAACTCTGCCTCGGGACCTTAACCTGTATCAATCTTTGGCTCAAAAACGATCTTAATGGCAGCCTGACCATAAGCAGCCTGTTAAACCAAGGCACACACATACAATGTCATTGGCCGCTTAGTATAAGCTTAGCGTCGCAATAAAGAAGTCGGCTTACTGATCAAGCCATGCTTTTGCTTGGGTTTGCTCATCGGCAGCAAATACCTTTACAGGGCACGGCAGCATACAGGCAAGCGCATTGACCATAGCGCTTGTTTGAGCTTGGTTAGCAATCATCACCACTCTTGAGAAATCACTTAAATGAAATAAGCCAAGTACTGCATCGTCCCACAGAGCAGCGACGGATATACCTTCAAACTCAGGGGAAAATTCGTACCAGAGGCGAATACTGGCGTGATCTTGCAGCTTAGCTTCAATGGCGGGAACTAGATAGCCTTCAATATCCTTATGGTTAATACGACCAGATGCGACGACTGCCAATATGTCATGGGCATGGCCCGAAGAGATCGTTAGCATTGGATACTCCTTATCAATACACGAAGGGGAAATAGTTAAAGCTCACACACTAAAGATACACAGACAATGACATAAATGCTGGAAAAGAGAGTAGTTTATTTTACGTTAAGCCGATTTGAGCGGCTTGCCACTCAAAGCTAAAGCGCCCTTCTGATTAGGCGCTGACTTGTTGTTTAGCGATTTCTTGATCGAACAAATTCTTAATTAAACCGGAAAATTCGGTAATAAATAACGTCTGAGCAGGTGTAGCTTTATGATTGGCAACTGAAGCTAAAATCTCTTCTAAATCATACACAATCGCATCAACTTCGCGGATAATCATGTTGCGCTGCGCGAAAGACAATGACGGATTTTGACCACACACCATAATGATCTGCGCCGACAATTGCTCTTCAAACAATTCCATCACAGTATCGTCTGAAATCACCTCAGAACTTGGTGTTTCAAATAAGCCAAGATGTTCAGTTAAATACTGGACCAAATGCATGTAACCATCTTTATCTGTGACCATTTTTTACCCTTTAAACTCATTAACTTAATATCTAGTGTGGTGCTATTAATACCACAATCGGAAATATCAAAGAAGCCGAAAATTCGGCTTCTCATCGAGATCCAGCATACGCCACTTATTTAACTCTAGCCTATCTTCGATAACTGACGTATTGATCTACACCAATCTTATTGAAGTTACTGAGTTAAGGTTAGTACAAATGACACAGGAACAGCTTGGCTAATGCTCGATAAACCCGCAATTTCACGTAATTTATCAATGCCTGCGACAAGATCAAACTCATTGGCATTCACAATTATCGGCTGAAAACTGTTCACTAACAGCTTTTTATCAGAAACTTTAGTGATAATTACCGAAAAAGTTTTAGTTTGCGATTTACCATGCAATGCAATTTTACCATCGATATCAACGACTTTAGTCTCACCAATGCCGAGATCTTTTAGCATTTTAGTGTCAACTTGAGACGACAGTTTAAGCTCAGGATATAAAGACACTTCGAACAATAAGTTCTGCATCCGCTCATCGCGGACATCAATACCTGTGGCGACGCCAATTAACGGAATGGTTAATTCGAATTGACCATCCTCTTTTAACGTACCTTTGAGTTGTTTAAAGTGATGGACTTCACCAATGTCACCTTTCTTTACCGAAATAAAACTGACTCGCGAATCTTGATCCATCACTTGCCATTGCGCGGCGCAGCTAAAACTGGCCATAGCCGATAAGGCAACAATTCCCATCCATTTTTTCATCGTATCAGTCCTCAAAAAGTGAGTTTAAAAGCCATGCAGTAAAGCAAATCGACATCTGCAGCAGGCGAAAATCCTGCCCAGTTAAACGTGACCCACATCACCTAACTTAAGCTAAAGATACTCTTTTTATCCATTAGCGACCAGTAAACTATGCTTCATACTCTAACTAGCCATTTATCTAAGCTATTGGCAAAAGCCTGTTTATCCGCTTGGGAAAACGAATCCGGCCCGCCGGTATGCACACCTGAACCCCGCAAATCTTCCATAAAATCGCGCATCGTCAGCTTTTGTTTTATGTTATCGACGGTATAAAGCTCGCCGCGGGGATTGAGTGCCAAGGCGCCCTTTTCGATGATTAAAGCCGCTAAGGGAATGTCCGCGGTGATCACTAAATGCGTCGGCTCGACATGGTCGACAATGTATTGATCCGCCACATCAAAACCCGCACCAACGCGAATTTGGCTGATATAGGGCGATGGCGGTACACGGATCATTTGATTGGCCACCAGCACCAGCGGCAAAGCTTTACGCTCCGCCGCGCGGAACAGAATTTCTTTAATGGGATTGGGGCATGCGTCCGCGTCAACCCAAATTTTATAATCACTCAATGTCTTTTCACTCTGTTGGTGTTAGGTTCACTGGCTCAATTATACACAGTGCTATGCCGTACTATGCGCCCTACTATGGTGCTAAACGATCGATTTCCCACTCAGCATCATGGCGTGTATAAATAAAACGATCATGCAGCCTGTGTTCTCCACCCTGCCAAAATTCGATACTCGAAGGTCTGACTAAGTAACCACCCCAAAAACTGGGTAAAGGCACATCGCCCTTGGCGAACTTAGCCTTCATTTCGAAGAATTTACCTTCAAGTACTTGTCTCGCGCTGAGTTTACTCGACTGCTGCGACACCCAAGCGGCAATTTGACTGTCCTTAGGACGGGTCATAAAGTATTTAAGCACTTCGGCGGTAGACAGCGCCTGCGCTTCTCCGAGCACCGATACTTGGCGCTCTAAAGGATGCCAAGGGAAATGCAAACTGACTTTATTATTGGCGGCAATTTGCTGGGCTTTGCGGCTGCCTAAGTTGGTAAAAAACACGAAGCCAGTGTCATCAAAACGCTTAAGTAACACTATCCGTTGAAAAGGTTGGCCGTGTTCGTCCACAGTCGCCACACACATAGCGGTTGGATCGCTAAGTTCCGCATCCCTCGCCTGCGTCATCCACAATTCAAACAAGTCCATCGGGTTTTGCGGTAAGTCGGCACGTCTTAAGCCGCCTTTAGCATACTCGCGGCGGATATCACTGAGATCTGTCATGGGGTTTCCTTAAACAAATGTCAAAAAATTACATGAATTCAGGGATCAGCACTTCAGCCTCAAGCTGCTGATAGTGACTAAAACTAATGTCATAACCTTGCTCGGTCGTTAATGAGCCACGCCCTAAGCATAAATGGGCAGGAAATCCCTGCGTTAAGTCGTCGGTATTAAAGCGGATGGTGTCCCAGCTGATGGGAGAAAACAGCGCTAATAGCCGTCCCAAGATATCTTGCGGATACTGGGCTAAATCAAGATTCGTTTCAAAGCTCACATAGGAACTGGCGCAGGCATTCTCGCTTTGGGGCGTGATATGCAAGGTGACATAATATTTGCCCCAGAGGCCATTCATCGAAAAACCTGAGGGGTCAAATAAATGGGCGTCAATCTCAAATTCGGGGAGTAAATCGTTAAGTTCGAGTGCGGCGCAAATTTCAGCTTTGCTTTGCGAGCCACCATTAAGATTGTCGGCCAATTCACCACGAATGTGGTACATCAGCAGCTCACTGGTTTGATCATCCTTTGGTGCTCGATAATCACTGTCAGAGCAGAAAAAATAATGATGGTGACTGTCTAAATGCCCCACTCTCATTGCCTTACCCGCGATACGCTGACGCAGCTTGCCGACATCATCGGCAAAACTGCTGGCTTGCAGGTGGGCTTGGTATTCGTTTTTACGCTGATAACTCACCAGCGCCATCGCAGATACGCCAAGCGCATCGATAAAATAACAAGCGGCATCCACTAAAGTGCTATTGCCGCAGGTGAGCATGACAAATCTGTCGTGCCATACGAATAAGCTGGATTCGCTCAACAGGTAAGCATCGCAGTCAGCATTACTAATCTGCGACAAAATCTCGGCATGGGCACAATTGACTAAGGCTGACCAAAAGCTCACATCGAGTTCGCGTAAATTCAGCGCAGACGCCGCCACGATGATCTCAAGTTTCTTTTCTGAGCCTTCAAAAAACATCAAATCCTTAACCCCATTAAACGCTATGCGCCCTTGCTGTCGACATCCTTTATACCAATTTGGCTCCCACGAACGATAAATAAATATCGTCCAGAAAGCAAAAATCAGCCTAAGTGACCTTAGGCTGATTTATTTTAACACACTAAATCTTAAGAAAAATATCTTAAGAAAAATCTTCCAAGTAAGTGTAGCCTTTCAGGCCAACTTGCAGTTCTTCTAAAATTTGTGCGCGTTCATCTTCGGCAATATGCAGATTCACTAACTCTTCGTAAGTGCGCATAAAGGCCACTGCATCTAAGTTAACGTAACGCAATACGTCAGCGACAGTATCACCCGCCAATACCGATTCAATGTTAGTCACACCGTTATCTTCGATGCGAACAACCGCAGAGTTAGTATCACCAAACAGGTTATGCATATCACCCAAGATTTCTTGGTATGCGCCCACAAGGAAGAAACCAATCAGGTACGGGCTATCCGCACTCCAGGCTGGTACTGGCAATGTAGTTTCAATCCCTTGACCATCAACGTATTGATCAACAATACCGTCGGAGTCACAGGTGATATCGAGCATCACAGCACGGCGCTCAGGGGCTTTATCTAAACCCGATAACGGCAATACTGGGAACACTTGATCAATACCCCAAGCATCGGGTAATGACTGGAATAATGAGAAGTTAACAAAGAACTTATCGGCTAACTTTTCATTGAGTTCATCAATAATCGGTCTGTGATAACGGTTCTTCGCACTCAATAGCCCTTGCACTTCATGGCACACACGCAGGTTAGCTTGTTCAGCCCAAGCACGTTCTGCCAAGCTCAATTGACCAAGAGCAAATAGCGAATGCGCTTCTTGTAAGTCACTTTGGCTATCGTGATAAATCTCTATCAAAGCACGTTGATCGGCGCGGCCGCTGATCTCAGACCATGAATGCCACATGTTATGCAATAACTGTGGTGACTCTTCCGCTGGCGGTTGAATATCTTCAGGCTGATAGGCTTCAGTACCGATAACATCGGTGATCAGCACAGCGTGATGCGCGGTTAAGTAACGGCCAGACTCTGAAATAATACGTGGCATAGGCTGCTCGTATTCATTACAGATGTCGGTCAATACGTTAACGATATTGTTGGCGTATTCGGTCAGGCCATAGTTCATCGAGTTATTACTTTGGCTACGTGTGCCATCGTAATCCACCGCTAAACCACCACCGACGTCGAAGCAGTTAACGCTTGCGCCTAATGCACGTAATTCACAATAGAAACGACCCGCTTCACTCACACCTTGGCGAATATCACGGATGTTCGCAATTTGCGAACCTAAGTGGAAATGCAGTAACTGCAGCGAATCCAGCATGTCGTGTTGCTTAAGTTGTTCAACCACCAGCAAAATTTGTGCTGCTGATAGACCGAACTTAGACTTCTCGCCACCGCTAGCCTGCCATTTGCCTTTGCCTTGGAATGCTAAACGCGCACGCAAACCTAAACGCGGTTTAACGCCCAAACGTTTAGATTCAGCTAACACCATTTTCAGTTCAGACAGTTTTTCTAAAACGATGTAAACCTTATGGCCTAACTTTTCACCAATCAGTGCTAAACGGATATATTCATTATCTTTATAACCATTACATACAATGACTGAACTGGCTTTTTGCGCCATGGCTAACACAGCCATCAGCTCAGGCTTACTGCCCGCTTCTAAACCCAGTTGTGGTACTTCTTTTGATGCCTGACTCGCCAGGATCTCTTCCACCACAGTTTGCTGTTGGTTTACTTTAATCGGGTAAACCAGCAAATAGTCCGCCTGATACTCGTACTTCTGTATCGCTTGGTCGAATGCTTGGCACAAACTGTTCACTCTGTGGTGCAGGATCTGCGGAAAACGAACTAGTACAGGCAAAGCGACGCCCGCTTTAACCATGTCTTTGGCTAGCTCATTTAAGCCAATCTTGTAATCAGGATTTTTTGGGTCCGGTGACACTGTCACCTCACCGTGATCGCTGATCCCATAAAAACCTTGGCTCCAGTGAGTAACATTGTACCCAGCACGAGCATCATCAATAGACCAATCATTCATTATTATTTAGCCCGTCTATTAAAAAATGGGTTAAACGGTTATGACTTAATAGCACAACCGCCCGTTCGACAAACCCAGGCAAAGGGACACCTTACCTGACATACACGAAGGTGGATTTCACCTTCTACTTAATGCCGCAACGTCACGCTAGTGTAAGTGACATTGCCGCGATTTTCATTAATAGCGCAAGAGACAATTCATCTTAACGCACTATATCCTATCATATTGATGGAGAAGCTTATTCCCTTCTCCCAGTAAAGCTATCTTTACTTGCCTCGCTTGTATTTATCTTAAGGCTAAAGGCCGAAAATACCGCCAAAAAGCCGAATGAAGTCCTAAGTCGCATCCTTAAAACATCAAGCTAATAAGCAGCTTAAAGACGTTCGAAAGAAGTTAAGACCTTCAGAAACCGATAACACATGTAGAAAACGAAAACCGACAAAACCGAACTAGCGAAAACGCCAAACCAGCTTATCTCTAGGCAAGATTATTTTAACAGGGGACTATTGGCTTCTTCGCGGCCAGAATTGATGCGGATCAACGTGAGATGCTTAAGGCCAGTATCATCGTATGGCACGACAATCGAGCGTTGGCATTGTGACACTTTTAGGCAAAGTGCAAAAAATGGATGCTTGTGCATTAGCTAATAAAAACCCTCTTAACCCCATGTAATTCGATATGTTGTCAATTACACGGTTAATGACTGCTGAACCATAAAACCTTTATTACTCACGTAATATTTGTAATGTCTCTAACGAGCGAAGTCGTTGAACGGCGCAATTAAACCGCGCAATGTCACAGAATGCAAGCAAGAATCTCATTTAATATTTCGCATTAAAATATAATAAACACCCGCTTAACAACCACCTACTGAGCATTAGCATTAAGCTGAATAATATTAGCTAGTTAGCGCATGAACGCCGTACTCGTCTGTTCAATATTTTTTAATAGCCTTTGTAACTTTTTTGACATTTATTGCCGCAAATAACCCTTCATTTTGTGTGTCACTTTAGCCCCGCCCACGTGCAGTCATTGGCTAAAGCCTAGCGCTCAATATCACATTGCAAAATTCAGCCCCAATAAGCCATAAACCTAAGCCATAAACCGAGGCGCAATTCCACCTTAAAACTTAAGACAATCCCAGATACCAATATGAGGTCATTCCTAGTAACAATCCTCATCACTTTTCCAACCACATTTCTTGTCATAGCCCTTACCAACATCCAACTAAACAGCGGTGATGATTAACGGCTGAATCGCCCTAAGATAAAACCCAAAGACAATAATGCTGCAGTTTCAGCACCGAAGTGTATAATCGCAGCCGAATCACATTCCATTATGCACAGAGAGATCCATGGTACAGATAGGTAAAACCTGCAAACTTGAGGTTGTAAAACAAGTCAGCTTTGGCGTGTATTTAAACGCCCACGAATTAGGGCAAGTACTGCTGCCAAACAAAGTCACCCCAAAAGACTGCCAAGTCGGTGATCTGCTTGACGTGTTTCTGTATCTAGATTCTGAAGATATCGTGATTGCCACCACGCGCCGTCCATTGGCACAGGTAGGTGAATTTGCCTATTTAAAAGCCGTTGCAACCGGTCCTTATGGCGCCTTTTTAGACTGGGGCTTAGATAAAGACTTATTGCTGCCCTTTGGTGAGCAACACAAGCCTATCGAAGAAGGTCGCTCTTATCTGGTTTATGTGCACGCTAACCGCGCCGATGAACGCATCATGGCCTCATCAAAAATCGATAAGTTCCTCGATAAGACAGAGCCAGAGTACATTGTCGGTGAGCAGGTCGATTTATATATCGGCGGCACCACAGATTTAGGCTACAAAGCCATTATTAATCATGCCCATTGGGGCGTGATTTACGAAAACGAAGTGTTCCAAAAACTGCGTTTCGGCCAAAGACTCAAAGGTTTCATCAAACAAGTGCGCCGTGATGGTAAAATTGATCTTGTGCTGCAACAAGGCAGTAAACAAGAATTAGATAAGCACGCCCACATCATTCTGATCAAACTCAAACAGGCTGGCGGCTTCTTAGCTCTGACTGATAAAACCGATGCTGAAATCATTTACGATCAGCTTGGTATGAGTAAAAAAGCCTTCAAAAAAGCCATAGGTGGCTTATTTAAGAATGGTCAACTGAGTATAGATAATGATGGCCTGCGTTTAACTGAAACAGCAGAATAATCAACTCTGTTCAGTACTTAGCGTTAAAATTGTACAGTTTACCGCCACTAAGGCAAAGTTTGACTGACAACTCCTAGGATATTAAGCATGGCTCTGTTATAAACAAAGCCATGCTTTTTTCTTTGGAGCTTATATGGAACTCACGTTACACGAAGCCAGAGTCATCGGATGCCTGCTTGAGAAAGAAATCACCACCCCAGAGCAATATCCTCTCTCGCTAAACTCATTGACCTTAGCCTGCAATCAAAAAACCAGTCGCGAGCCGATACTCGAACTCAGTGAAACCCAAGTGCAAATTGCCGTCGATTCCCTTAATCGTAAACGTTTGATCAGCGAACAGTCGGGATTTGGCAGCCGCGTCGTGAAATACAAGCACAGATTCTGCAATACCGAATTCAGTGAACTTCAACTGTCCTCCGCCGCACTCGCCATCGTCTGTTTGTTGCTATTACGTGGCCCACAAACGCCAGGAGAGCTGCGCACCCGCAGTAATCGCCTACACGAATTTAAAGACGTGATCGAAGTGGAAGATTGCATCCGCCAATTAATGAGCCGCGAAAAACCTTTCTTAAAACAGTTGCCCAGAGAAGCTGGTCGCCGCGAATCCCGTTATGTGGAATTATTCTCTGCCGCCTCGTCGCAGCTCGATAATACTCATATTGCCAGCCAGACTACCAACCATAGTGCCGCCCATGTCGCTGTGTCTTTGGCTGCTGAGCCGCATGAATTAACCCAAAGAGTGACAGAGCTTGAGCAACAGGTGGCTGAACTGACGCAAAAGCTCGATGAGTTAATCGCCTCGTTGAGTTAATCGTCTTTTAAAGCTAATCATAGCGTCAAGAATAATAGAGACAGCAAATGACCAATAATCCACCCAGCAGTTTCAACAACATGCTTATTATCGCCATGTTTGAACTGCGTAAATTTTTATTTAATACCCGAGGGATCATCGCCTTGGTCGCCTTTGGTTTAGTGTGGGGCGTACTCCTGCTTTATCCCATTCAAAGCGCATCGGCGATGTTATTGCAGCCCAATGTTAAAGATGTCATCGACAGCTTATTTGGGGCCAATACCCTCAACGTGCTCTTTGAGTGGCCTGTAGCCGAAATGGCGGTATTTTGGTGCTTTGCGCTGTATTTATTCCCACTGTTCAGTATTTTGATCGCCGCCGATCAATTCTCTTCCGATAAAACCCGTGGCACACTGCGCTTTTTAACCCTGCGCACTAGCCGTGACAGCTTATTGTTCGGGCGTTTTCTCGGCCAAATTCTGATCCAAGGCTTGCTGATCCTATTGACGATTATCGCCACAGTCGCCCTCGCACTCAGCCGTGACAGCCAGCTTTTTTTGCCAGCGTTAACCTCTGGCGCCTTAGTCGGCCTTAACCTCATCATAGTAATCTTGCCCTATACGGCAGTGATGACCTTATTGTCCCTGTATGCGCGCACGGCACGTCAAGCTATGGTGTTTGCGACCATTTTATGGACAGTGATTTCCATCGCCATCATGGTGTTAGGCAGCCAATCTAGCTTATTGGCACAGCTGCAATGGGTATTACCCGGAGCCCAGCTGTCTGACATGCTCAATACCAATGGAATCAACAGCTTAGTCTATACCCCTATTCCACTAATCCAAACCGCTGCGGCCCTCTTGCTCGGCAGAATTTATATGCAAAGGAGCTCGCTATGAGTCTGATCCAATGCCAAGGGCTGTCGCAACTTTACGGCAGCAAAAAGGCGCTGAATGATGTTAACTTCAGCCTAGAAGCGGGTGCCCCCATCGCCCTTGTTGGTCCCAATGGTGCGGGTAAAACCACGCTTTTTAGCCTGTTATGCGGCTATATGTCGCCAAGTGCCGGGACAATAACCCTGCTAGGTGAAGCGCCTAATAGCCCTAAACTTTTAGGTAAAATTGCCGCTTTACCCCAGGATGCGGTGCTCGATCCCAATTTGACCATTGTTAGCCAATTAAGCTTTTTCGCGCGTTTGCAGGGCATGGGCGTTGAACAAGCCAGACAAGAGGCCATTCGCGTATTGACCTTAGTCGATTTGGCTGACGTCGCCGAGCAAAAACCACCCAGTCTTAGCCACGGTATGAGTAAACGCGTATCGATTGCGCAGGCGCTCATTGGCTCGCCAGAATTAGTGTTATTGGATGAGCCGACCGCGGGGCTCGATCCTGCCAATGCGAAAAAAGTCCGCGAGCTGGTCAAAGCCCTATCGCCCACCACGACCTTTATGATCAGCTCGCATAATCTCGATGAGCTCGAAAAGCTGTGCGATCAAGTGTTGTATTTAGACAAGGGACAATTGAGCCAAGCCGTGTCTATGCATGCATCGACCGACAGTGATTACCTGACGTTAACCATGCAAAGCTGTGACAGTGATTTGCTGCAAGCGGAAGTGGCGAAACTGGCGGGCGTGGTGAACGTCAGCTCAAAGCAGAGCAAGGTGTTTATTATTAAGCTCGCAACGGATGAAGAAAAAGCACAGAGCAGTGATATTGAAATGCGCCTATTTACCCTATTCAACCAACATAAGTGGCAATACAAGATGCTGCTGAAAGGCCGTACCTTGGAAGAAACGCTCTTTTCATAGGCGAGCTTTTAACAGCTCGCTTCTCATCAGCCAGCTGTTAAATAGTGTTACTCATGGCTTAAGCGCAACACGCCTTGCGCTTAAGCCTTTTAACTCAGCCTCTAGGCCACTCAATACTGACAAACTACTGCTCACTTTCGCAACACTCAGCCACCAAAAGCATCACAAGTCTGTCAATAAAACACCAATCAACCGCGCTAAGCTAGCTATGACTTTCAATCTTAAGGCGAGCTTGTTATAACTCCCCTTCGATTGAACCTAAGCTGACTTCAGAGGTATCTATGAACAAAGCACAACTTATCCAACGTATTGCCGCCGAGCTCAATGCATCGCAAGCGAGCACTAAACCTGTGGTTGAGCAGATATTGCAACAGATCCACGTCGCCTTAAGCGAAGGCGAGAAAATTTTCCTGCCGCAATTTGGCACCTTTGAACTCAGATACCATGTCGCTAAAACGGGCCGAAATCCACAAACGGGCGAAGCTATAGAAATCGACGGCTACAATCAGCCCAGCTTTAAAGCCTCAACGGCATTGAAGCAACAGATCAATCGCTAATAGCGACGCTTAGCTTTAATGTGTAGTCACTCATTTGCGAGCATTAATCAGTAGC